>NZ_CADFEO010000006.1:0-404336 GCF_902833075.1 Burkholderia sp. BCC0405 | reverse complement strand
GCGACGTATTCACCAGTGGCGCGCGCAACAGTCCCATTACCGGCGCCGTGGTTTTGCCCCGCCTGTCAGTTAGCATCTACGGCTGTAGTACTAGGCGGAACGATCGACATGCTTGCTCGCAGCGAGCCGGTTCGATATCAGCCCTCCCTCGTCGGGAACACACTCGACGTTCTGCACCGCTTCGCCATCGCCGGAATGGGCGTGGCTTTCCTGACCGACTATTCGATCGCCGAAGATGTGGCAGAAGGTCGATTGGTAGGCAAGGCGATCGACCACCCTCTTCTCGGGCGCCAGAGCGTCCAGGTACTTGTGAAATCCGAGCGAACGCTACCCTTTGCCGCTCAAGAACTCCTACGGCGCATCGAAACGAGGATGTCGACGTTTGCGACTCGCGACGAGTCATAAAATTCGGCCGGGGGCGGTCTGTCGACTCGATTGTCGGGCGAACGCGGTGTTCGCGGTTGAACCTGCGCGCGGAGTGTCACGATGAGGCGACGGCTGCTGCGCCGTCAGGTGATGCCGGCATGCCGCCGGGTGGTCGTCGGAATCCGTACGGGTCGTCACCCCCGGGGTGTACACCCTATCCGTCACCCGGTTTTCGCCCTCGCCCTCGCCCTCGCCCTCGCCCTCGCCCTCGCCCTCGCCCACAATAATATCGAGCGATATCGAATACTCTCTGTCCGATTTTTATTCACGCCGCATCGGGTAAAGCCAGCGCGTCGTCGCGTGGCCTAAACCCGTCGACTCCCCATGTTGCATCAACATCCAGCCGCTTCAGAACGACGCGAAATATTCGCGACACCCCGTGTTAAAGCGTAGCATTCGGTGCTTGCCGCAAGCAGGCATCGGTTATCCGTCTGACGTCATTATTTATGACAGGGAACGCGGGCTCCCGGACAGGTGAATCGGGTCGGCCGATTATTCGATATTTTGTACTCTATCGATGCGATTGAATCGAAAATTTGCTTGCATATCGATGACGATTCACCCGCCAGTCGGGCAGTTCGCCGGGGTAGACTGTTGTGCTGTTCGAGCTCCTGCTTCACACGATCGACCGCAGCTTGAGTTGCGGCGCGGTTCTTGACATTCGTCATTGCGATAGCTCGCGCGATCGCGATGACGGATGCAATCGCGCGGACATGGCGTGTAGCGGCCAAGTTGAAATCCATGGCCAGCTCCTCATCATGATGGCATTCGACTATCCTGTTCGGGACCCGTCGCGCGCGTGATCGACAATTGTGATGCGGGGAGACCCCGTGTACAAACCCGCCGCACCCGCTCGCCTGCAGCTGCGTGCTACTCTCGTAATCGGCACCGGCCAAGACAGTTCAGTGGTGCGTCAACAGTGAACATTGTGGATTCACGCATCATGTACTCGATCTTGCCCGCGTTCGTATCTGCGTTGTTTCTCGGGTTTGGCCTCTACGTGCTGGCCACCAAGGGTCTCACGCGCGTATCTGTCCCGTTCGTCCTGATGTGCGCGACGACTTTCGTCTGGCAAGGAACGTGGGCCTTCCTGTTCCAGACGACCGAGGCGGATGTTGCCAACCTGTTGGTCAAGGCAGGCTATCTGTTCATCCTTTTCCTGCCGACCACCTTCTACCATTTCGTGACGGAGATCGTGTCGCGCCGGGACGAGCGGCCGATCATGTTCGCATCCTACGGACTTTGTGTCCTGCTGGCGGTACTGCTCGTCACGAGCAATGCGGTCGTCGATGGATTTCGCCCGCATTTCTTTGGCCCGTATCCCAAGGCGGGCCCACTGCATCCGTTGCACGTCGTGCAGACGGTATTCCTGGTCGGCCGCAGCGGTTGGCTCCTGTTCGACGCAAGACGACAGGAGCGAGCGCGAGACGTCCGGCAACTGCTCACTCAATGTCTCGTCAGCCTGGGCCTCTACTCGCTCGCGGCCACCGACTATGCGGTGAACTACGGAGTCGAGTTCTATCCTGTGGGGGTGCTGGTTATCGCGCTCAGTCTCGGGATTCTCGCGACGTCGATCGTCCGCTATGGCCTGATGGGCCCCTATCTGCTGGCCGCGACGGTCGCGCATGAAGTGGCCACGCCGCTGGCGGCGATCGGCCTGCACGCGGACGAGCTGCGGCGCGTCCTGCCGGTGCTGCTGCGCGGGTATCGGCTAGCGGTGGAGCACCGGTTGTGCGCAGACGGTTTATATCCCGAACAGCTGGAGCGGCTGCCGACGCTCGCGTCGTCGATCCGGCGCCAGGTCGACACCACGAGTACGGTGGTCGAAATGTCCCTGGCGTCCTTTACACTGGACCGACTCGATCGCCACGGCTTCGCGGCCTATCCGATCCGGGCCTGTGTCGACGCCGCGGTGGAGCGCTTTCCCTTCCGTGTGGGTGAGCGAGACCGCGTATCGGTCGACCCGATCGATCCGGACCTTCGGTTCTCCGGATCCGACTCGCTCGTGATCTTCGTCATCTTCAATCTGCTGAAAAACGCCCTGTACGCGATCCACGCAAACGGCCATGGGCAGATCGAGATCGAGGCCCATCGCAGCAACGGTTACTGTGTGGTGCGTTTCAGCGATACGGGTCCGGGCATCGCTCCCGATGTGCTCCCGCGAATCTTCGACGCCTTCTTCTCAACCAAATCGCACGGTCACGGCGCCGGCATGGGGTTGAGCTTCTGTCGCCGCGTATGCGAGGCGCTCGGCGGCACCATTACGTGTGAATCCGTCCCCGGCGTCCGGACCACGTTCACGATTCGGCTGCCGGAGCCCGGTTCGCCGGCGGACCAGGCATTGCGCGATCCGCCGGCGCCCACCCGGCGCTATCGCATCGGGTAAGGCTGTCTCACATTCAGTTCGCGGCGGACGGCAGGATCAGTTCATACGCCTTGACCCGCTCGACGATGCCCGGCGGAAACCGGCGGATCCGCTTGTCGGAACCGGCAAACACGATCTGCTGATACCCCAGCGACACTTGCCGTCCGTCAACGTAGAACCGAAACAGCAGATAGGCCGAACACTGCCGAACCTCGAACGTGTTGAGATAGCAATCGACCCGCTGGAACGGAAACGTCTCGTGGACGTATTCCTGATGCGCGCGCTTCGTCACGAACGACCCGCCGGCCGCCAGCAGGTTGTTGTGGATGCACTCGTGAAACCAGCGTTCGCGGCACACGCCCTGCCATTCGAAGTAGCGTGAGAAATAGGTATTCATGAAGGCATTGGAATCCTTGAGGTAAATGTCGACTACGTGATGGAAGGTTTTCTCGGACAGATGTGCCGTTTCGTTGGAAAGGACGTTAAGAATCGTGTCTCGCGTCAGCATGGATAACTCCTTGAATCGCTACTGGCGGTAGCGGCGCATTCCTTCAACGAGAAGGAATGGCCCGATTCTCCCCGTGCATTTAAACTGAGCGGCGCGGTCCAAACGTGTCGAATGCGCGGATAAGGAGCAGTTGATGCGCATCCCACTTTCGCCGGATAATTGGCGCGGTCGTGCAATGCGACCGTCGTTCGCGGTCATGCGTCTCCGGTGCCGCACGTTCCTCTGCTGATTTATCGAGACTCGAATGCAATCCTTCGTTAGGCAGCCGGTGCTTTATCCCGTGTCCGTGGTGTTTGTCGACGACAATCCGGATTTCCTGCAGGCACTGCGGGGCATATTTCCGGACGAACGCCTGAACCGCTTCTTTACGCAGCCCCAGGCGGCGCTCGACTTCGTATCGTCGCGTGATGTGGAGTTGCCACCGACCGCCGCGGACTATTTTGGTGCGGAGAATACCGGCGGAAATGCGATCGGCCACGATGTGCTCACCGATCTCGCCCGATTCGAGGCGGTGGGCGCGGTAGTCGTCGACTATTCGATGCCGGAGGTCGACGGCATCCGGTTTCTGGCCTCCATCCGTAACGCGGACTGCATGAAAATCCTGCTCACCGGCATCGCCGATGAGCGCGAGGCAGTGGACGCATTCAACGCGGGACTGATCGATTGCTATCTGAAGAAAACCGACGTCGAGATGCCCCGCAAGCTGGCGACCGTGCTGGACAACGCGAAACGCAAGTTCTGCGCAGCCCGCGGGCACATCAGCCTGCATGAAGCGGGGGCGACCTACCGGGATCCGCGGATCGTCAAGCTGATCGATGAGGTGGCCGCGCGGGAAGGCATCGTCGAATACTACTGGCGCCCCAATCAGGACGCGGTGCTGATGTTTGACGCCGCCGGTGCGCCAAGTGTCTTTCTCGCCTGGAACGAGGAGGACTGGTCGTTCCACTGCGATATCGTGGCCGACGCGGGCGGACCGGCCGAATTGTGTCGCGGCATGGAAGCGCGCCGCATCATGCCGCTGTTCTGGCCATCTCAGGGCTATCGGCCGGGCCTCGCGGACATTCACTGCGCAACCCCGCTACCCGTTCCGGGATGGGGCGGCACGTTTTATAGCTGGACCCGTCTGGACGAAGCGGCCACCGAGCGCGAGCTGCCCACGTTGGCAAAATGGCGTCACGTGTAAGAAATCATCCCCCGTCCCTAGACGGAACGGGTAAGCGAGGCGGTGCTGTCGTCGGGTCGGCAGCAACTCGAACCGGAATAATCCCTGTCAATGTTGACAGTTATCATCGGCGCGAAATTTTGTTCTAATAGCGCCCTATTCCGAGGGCCACCCACTATTCCAATCAGACGGCGCATCCAATCAGAGCAGGCTGTCGATCTGCGATCTGCGCCGCCTCCCGATATCGATCGATTCTCGATCTGATGTTGTCACCATGCCTCACGAAAGCTACAGCGCGAAGCGATCCAAATACGTCCGACTGGCGGATTTGGATCGCTCATACGCCGCTTATAAAAAATATTCGAATTGCATCGGAAAATAAAACGGCGAATCTAAAATTTATATAGCATTCCAATATCGGCGCAGGATTCATTCTTAACATTCGCCTGTGCGTATCCTATGCTGATTGAGATCGAATGGAACATGCCGTTCGTTCGATCATTTTTATTCCTTGACCGAAATCGCATACTGCCGGCCTGCGCGCCGCGCGGTTCGTCGTCGATGCGATTCCTGAGCCATTCAGGAAGGAGCCGAACATGCACCGAACAACCCGGTCCGTGCTGTGGTGGCTATGCCTTTTCGTCGCGCCGCTCGTGCTGGCGACGATCGAACTGTTTCATCCTGCCGGATTCACGCATGACCCCGGCATGTTCGATTACCTGTCGAAGCCCGAATACGATCACAACCACGAAGCGCTGGCGTATTTCGGCCCCGCCTGGTGGTTTGCGCTGCACATGATCCAGACGCCCTGCGTCGTGCTCGTCTGCATCGGGCTGTGGCTGCTCGTCGGCGACGATCCGGGTCCGGTCGCATGGCTCGCGCGCCTGTCGACCTTCGTTTTCCTGGTGGCCTACACGGTGCTCGACGCGGTCGGCGGCATCGGGCTCGGGCGCTTGCTGCAGATCGCAGCGCAGATGACGCCCGACCAGCACACGGCCATCGCGACGCTGCTGAACAACTTCTGGGTCGACCGCTGGACGGGCGGTGTCGGGTCGTTCATCAGCCTGACCGGGTCGTGGGCCGCGTTTTTCGCGATGGCATTCGTCGGGCTCGAACGCTGGCTGCGCCGGCGCACGCGGGCCGCCGTGGTGCTCGGCATCCTGCTCGCCACAGCGGGATACCTGCTGCAGATCAGCCATGCCGCGATGACGGGCCCCGCCGCGTTCGCGTTGCTGACGATCACCGCGCTCGCGATGCATTTCCTCGAAAGGCGCGAAAACGCGAAAGCGCCGCAAGCAGCCGCCGCCCCGCTCGCCGCGCCGCCGGACACTCGCCAGCCCGAGCTGGGAGCGTGAGCGCAGCGGAACACGCCGCGGATTCTCAACCCTTTGTCGGCCAGGGTCGCGGCAACGCGAGACGCGTTAGATTGTCCGCCATGGACACATGCCGCTATTGCCAGAAAATCCGTGACGAATAGGACCGCCACGGGGACGAATGCCGCTGGGCAATCGCCCAGCCTGCCTTGGAGCGCCACGACAGGCAGCCACTGCCCGCTCCGGCACGATCCGGACGAATACTCCGACAATGAATGGCAGTTCGCTGCCAAACAGGGGGCAAGGCAAGCGCGCCTTCAGCCTTGGCGATATCGGCACGCCTGGCGCACGCCTGACGCACCTGTCAGCCTCCGGGAAGGCAGCGGGGAATCCGATTCCCCGCCGCGCTTCGATACTGCTCAGGCGAGTTCTACCGGACCGTGGTCGTCGCAATGATCGCCATGCGGGTGATGAAGATGGCCGTTGACCAGGTAGTCGACGTGATCGCCATGCGGTACCCGCTCGTGCCCACAGCCGGGGCCGTGGATGTGGCCCGGTTCATGGCCGCCGCAACCCGGCGTGCACTGGTCGGGATTGTTTGCACTGACCTCGACCTTGTGTTCGTCGACATGATCGCCATGCGGATGATGTAAATGGCCATCGTGCAGATAGTCTACGTGGTCGCCGTGCTTGATTGCGGTGTGTCCGCAGCCCGGACCATGCTGATGGTCATGGTGAGCATGATGAGGTTCGTTGCATGGGTTCATGCTTGTCTCCTTTGTCCGCACGGAAACATTCGATGACCACCTGTCGATGCCCCATCGAAAGAGGCTTCGACGGCGGAACCTGCCTGGCCCGGCTCTGCGCCATCAGGAAGCGAAGCCGGAACGCGTGGCACGCCTCCTAACAATACTCCCGGCCGACCACGACGGCCAGTCGGCATGGCTGCGTCGAGCGAAACTCATCGACCGGCAACAAACAGGGGCATTGTGCACGACGAATGCAATGTTATATCATCTCAATCTTGGCGTGACGCGTGCGTCCTGCTTGCTCACGCCGGCAAGAGGCTTCCCGTAGACGGGAAATGGCGCCGCAGAAATGATATGTTATAACGTATCCAGTCGTTTCGACGTGCCTTTCAGCGTGCTCTCGCGGGAAAAAAACGACCCCCATCCCGAAACGCACAATGAAAATCAATCGCCTGCTACTGTCTCAGGCCGCCATCCTGGCGTTCGCCGCGTTCCTCCAGGCTGAAGCTTTCGCCGCCGATGCCGGCGCGACCCTTGCCGGCACCGTCGCCGATACGCAAGGTCACGCGCTCGTACACGCCCGGATCACGCTCCAGGATGCCGACGGCCACGCAGTCGCGCACGCGCAGTCCGGCGCCGACGGCCACTTCCGGTTCGACAATGTCGCGCCCGGCACCTATGTGGCAGTCGTCGACGCGCCCGGATACACGACCGGCACGAGCATCTCGACAGTCGCACAAGGCAAGGCGCCCGCCCCGGTCGACGTGAAGCTCGGCAAGGACACCGGCACGCTGGACGTGACGGTGAACGCGAAACGGCTCGATCGCGCGCGCAACGGGCTGCTGCCGGAAGTCGGCGCCAGCGTCTACCGGTTCTCGCAGGCCGACATCGAGACACTGCCTCAAGGCGAGAACACGCCGCTCAATCAGGTGCTGCTGCAAGCGCCGGGCGTTGCCTACGATTCGTTCGGGCAACTGCATGTGCGTGGCGATCACGCGAATCTGCAATACCGGCTGAACGGCATCATCATCCCCGAGCCGATCAGCGGCTTCGGCCAGTCGCTCGACTCGCGGATCATCGACCAGATGAACCTCGTCACCGGCGCGCTGCCCGCGCAATATGGCTACCGGACGGCCGGTGTCGTCGACATTCGCACGAAATCCGGCGACACCGGCAACGGCGGCACGATCGACGTCTACGGCGGCAGTCATCAGACGATCCAGACGAGCGCCGACGTATTCGGTTCGAACGGCCCGCTCAGCTATTACTTTTCCGGCACGCTCGGCGAAAACAATCTCGGCATCGAGGCGCCGACATCGAACGGAAATCCGCTGCACGACCACACGCGGCAAGGCAACGCGTTCGGCTACCTGTCGTATCTGCTGAATCCATTCACGCGCGCGAGCCTGATGTTCGGCACAACGAGCAATCGCTTCGAGATCCCGAATACCCCCGGCATCGCGCCCGCGTTCACGCTCAACGGGAACTCGACATTCGACTCGGCCGCGCTCAACGAGACGCAGGCGGAACTGAACAACTTCGCCGTGCTCGCCTTGCAAGGCACGAACGGCGGCGCGCTCGACTACCAGGTTGCGCTCTTCACGCGCTACACGCGCACGAAATTCAATCCCGATCCGGTCGGCGATCTGATCTTCAACGGCGTCGCGTCCGACGACTTCCACAGCAACCGCGCGAACGGTGCCCAGGCAGACTTCACCTATCGACTGAACGACAGCCATACACTGCGCGCCGGCCTGATGTTCGAGCGCGAGCATGCGGTCTTCGACAACAACGTCGCCGTATTTCCTGTCGACGCCAACGGCAATCAGCTGTCGGATCAGCCGACCACGATTTCCGATTCGAACGACAAGTCGGGCTATCTCTATAGCCTCTACGCGCAGGACGAGTGGAAGATCACGCCAAAGCTGACGCTGAACTACGGCCTGCGTGTCGATCGCATGAACGAATACGTGCAGGCCGGGCAGTTGAGTCCGCGTATCGGCCTTGTCTATCAGCCAACGGAATCGACGACGCTGCACGCAGGCTACGCGCGCTATTTCACACCCCCGGCGTTCGAACTCGTGTCCGATTCGACGATCGGCACCTTCAATGGCACGACGAACCAGAGCCCGAGCGCGCAGAACGATCCGGTAAAACCCGAGCGCAGCCACTATTTCGACGTCGGCATCACGCAGCGGCTCACACCCGCGCTCACGGTCGGGCTCGACGCATACTACAAGAAGGTGTCCGATCTGCTCGACGAAGGCCAGTTCGGCACCGCACTGATCTTCACGCCGTTCAACTACCAGTACGGTCGCGTATACGGCCTCGAATTCACGTCGAGCTACAAGCAGGGCAACGTTGCCGCGTATATGAACGTCGCGTATAGCCGCGCGCAAGGCAAGAACATCGAGTCCGCGCAATTCAACTTCAGTCCCGACGAGCTCGCTTACATCGCGAACAATTGGGTGTATCTCGATCACGACCAGCGCATCACGGCGTCGTTCGGCGGTGCGTATACGCTCGGCAAGACGACCTTCAGCGCCGACGGCATCGTTGGAAGCGGCCTGCGGAGCGGCTTTGCGAATACCGATCGCCTGCCATGGTACGCACAGGTCAATCTCGGCGTGCTCGAGCACTTCGAAGAACCGATCGTCGGCAAATTCGACGCGCGTGTGTCGCTCATCAATACGTTCGGCCGCGTCTATGAACTGCGGGACGGCTCGGGCATCGGCGTCGGCGCGCCGCAATTCGGACCGCGGCGCGCGATCTACGCCGGCCTGACCAAGCACTTCTGAGCTCCAGATCACACGAGGTAACACACGATGAATGAATGGGCAGGTTTCACGGATGCGTTGCGCATCGGCGGCTGGGTCGTTTATCCGCTCAGCGCGCTCGCGATCATCGCACTTGCGATCACGCTCGACCGTGCATACGTGTTCTGGCGCTTCACGAGCGGGCGCGGCAGCGCTGCCCGCGCCCTGCCGGAGCGGCACGTGACGCGTCGACTCGCGGCGATCTTCGATCAAGGTGCGACGCCGCTCTGGCACGTCGAAGCGAAGCTCGATGCCGCCGCGCAGCAGGTCGAGCGCGACATGAGCCGCGGCCTCTGGCTGCTCGAAACGATCGTCACGGCCGCACCGCTGCTCGGCCTGCTCGGCACGATCGTCGGGATGATGCGCTCGTTCCGGCTGATTGGCGGCGACGGGCTCGTGAGTCCCGCCGGCGTGTCGGGCGGCATCGCGCAAGCGCTCGTCGCGACTGCGATCGGCCTTGTCATCGCGCTCGTGTCGCTGTTCGCATTCAACTATTTTTCGCGACGCGTCGACAGATTGATGGACGATCTCGAATCATTCGCGAACGAACGGCTCGCCGAAATGCGGCTGGCGCGCGAACAGGCGGGGACGGCGTCATGAAGCTGCGCCGCTCGCGCACATCAAGGCGCGGCCGTATCGAGATCATTCCAATGATCGACGTGATGTTTTTCCTGCTCGCGACATTCATGCTGACCTCGCTCGCGATGCAGCGTCTCGACGCGGTCGGGATCAATCTGCCGCGTGGACACGCGCAGCAGCTGCAGGCGGATCGGCCATTGACGCTGGCGATAAGCCGGACCAACCAGATCTTCGTCAATCAGCAACCGGTGTCGCTCGACCGCGTGAACGGTACCGTCGCCCATCTGCTCGGCCGGAATCGCGATATTGTGATCGCGGCGGACGACGGCGCAATGCATGGCATCGTCGTGCAGGTAATGCTTGAAGCCCGGCGGGCCGGGGCCGAGCATTTTCTCATCGCGGTTCATCGTGACTAGGAGCGCGCTCGAATCAGGTGCGCCGCCCGATCGTGACGGGCGTCGGTTCGCGGGAACGATCGCGCTCGCCAGCGTGATCTGGGGCGCGTTTCTTGCGAGTTCGACGCGGCTATTCTCCGGCGACGAACCGGCTCCGCACGCCCCGGATTCAATTCAGATGCAGCTGGTCGAACTGCCGCCAAGCGCGCCACCCACGACGCATGCGGCATCGAAAGCGGCACCCATCGAACACACCGTATCGAAGCCTGTGCCGCTACGGCCAGCGCAGCCGCTCGCGCCGGTTCGGCCTGCTGCCGCCGTGAAGCGGTTCGATCCGGCTCCATCGCACGACGCGCTGCCGACGCAACAACCGGTTGCGTCGCCGGAGACACACACCGCGCATGCGACACTCGACGATGCGCGGCCTGCCTCTGCGACGAAAGCGGACGCCGCCACGACGCATTCAGCCTCGGCGGGCAATGCGCAGGCACGTTTGATTTCGCAGCCGCTGCCCGAACTCCCCGACGATTTGCGCGAGCAGGGATATCAGGCGATGGCGGTCGCGCGCTTTCTTGTTCACGCAGACGGCACGTTCGACATCGATCTTGTCAAACCGACGCAGAATCCTCGACTCAATCAAATCCTGCTCGAGACCCTGCGCCGATGGCGCTTTTTCCCCGCGATGGAAAACGGGCGTCCCGTCGAGAGCCAACAGGACGTGCGCGTGCATTTCAACGTGAATTGAGCGATTTGGGTTGCCCGCGTGAAGCAGGGATATGTGCAAGCCCTCGCGGCAATGGCGACACAAAGACACCCAATCGACTAACGTACAGCAACAACACGCCGCGACTACGCACCCCATCATTCAACGCATTTTCGCGCAAACGGATGGGCGCACAATGCGCTAACCAAGCCATTTGTTCCAAAATCAAATCACCAGTAACCCGGAATAAGAAAACAATCGACTACTCCGCAATCCATAAAAATGGGACATTTAGACTCGATGACAAGCCGAGCGCGTACCAATGAGCATTCAACACCGGCACACTGCAAATGAGCATCGGCGCGATCCGGACGTTCGCCGACAGCCCATCTTATGACGCCGTCGCCGTGATCGCGGGTTCGTCCAGCATCGGGACGCCGGACCTGATGGCCGGCGCCGTTCGTGATGCATTGCCCGGCACCGACCAGCCCGTGGTCGCGTTCGTCAGCCCGCATGCGCCGGCCGTCGCGCGCGATGAACCGGTTCGGCATCACGTCCGTGCGCGAACGCGTCGCCCGGAGTTTCGACGACGCCGAGCAGGCCGCGCGTCAGTATCGGCGCAATGCAGCAGGCAAACTCGGACGTCGCGAAAGACTCGGAACGCCCTCTTTTCCGCGGTTCATCCGCGCGTTTGACCAACGCCAGCCGTCAGTGCTTGAGCGAACATCCGATCGTCGAGCATCGGTTCTTTCGACGGAATTCAATCGAGCCTCAATGCGATTCCGACGCGTCAGCTGCGGATCGATTCGCTTCACCGAACAATCGAATCACGAGGCCACGCAGCCAGCGGTTGCCGGCCTCATGGTGATATCGCGCGTGCCAATGCTGCCGCACCGCAAAACCGTCGACCGGAATCGGGCATGCATGAACCGCCAGGTCGCTGGCGTGAGCCAGTGTCTCGCCGATATGACGGGGTAGCGTCGTGATCAGGTCGGTCGTCTGGACGATCGCCCCCAGCCCCAGAAAACCGGGCAACTCCAGCACGACGTCTCGCTCGATGCGCGCCTGTCTCAACGCCTGTTCGAGAAGTTGCGCACCGGTTCCCGCCGTAATGGCGACATGCCCCTCGGAACGATACTGCTTTGCCCCGAGGCGACCGCGAATTCTCGGATGATGCCGGTTCGCCAGGCACACCCAGTCCTGGTCATACAGTTTCTGCTGATAGATGCCGCCGCCCAGCCACGGCACATAGCCGATCGCGAGATCGGCTTCGCCGGATTCGAGCGCCCGCTCCGTATTGCCGTCGATTCGTGCGGCTTCCAGCCGGACGCCGGGCGCCTGCGCCCGGACATGGGCCAGCAGCCGCGGAAGCAGCGTGACGTGGCTCGCGTCGGTCATGCAGATGCGAAAGCGTCGCTGGGCCGTCGCAGGATCGAACGCAATCTCCCATGCAGTGAAGCGCCGCAGGGATTCGAGAATTTCCCGGCACGGCCCGATCAGCGCGTCGGCTTGCGGTGTCGGCGCCATGCCGCCAGGCGTGCGAATGAACAGCGGATCGTGCAGGTATTCCCGCAAGTGCCCGAGCCAGATGCTGATGGTCGGCTGGCTCTGGCCGAGTTGCTCGGCCACGCGCGTGACGCTGCGTACGTCGTACAGGAGATCGAACAGCTGAAGCAGCTTCAGGTCGGGCAGGTCGGCTGGCATCGTCGCACTATTGTCCAAGGCAATGACGTCATTATATTCATTGCATTGTCGATATGAGCAGCGACTCCTATCGTGAAGCCATACGTCAAGGAGAAGCCATTGAAAATCGCGATTCTGGGGGCCGGCGCACTGGGCTGTGCGATCGGTGCCACCCTCACCCAAGGCGGTCACGAGACCTGGTTGATCGACCGCTCGCCCGCGCACGTCGATGCAATGCGGCGCGACGGACTGCGGGTCGACGATGCGGGCGGCACCCGGCAGGTGCGCGTGCGTGCGACGACTTGCGCGGACGATGTCGGCGCGGCCGATCTGGTGATCGTGCTGGTGAAGTCGTTCCACACCGACGCCGCGATCCGCGGCGCCCAATCGCTGGTGGGGCCCGAAACCGCCGTGCTGTCGCTGCAAAACGGGCTCGGACACGAGGACATCCTGATCGACGTCGTCGGCCGCGAGCGCGTGCTCGCCGGCAAGACTTACGTCGGCGGCGTGCTTCGCGGTGCGGGACACATCGAATCCGGCGTGATCGGCAAGGCCACCCATATCGGCGAACTCGACGGCCGCATCACGCCGCGCGTGCAGGCAATTGCCGCCGCGTTCAATGCCGCCGGCCTCGCCACGACGATCAGCGACAACATCGTCGGCACGATGTGGGACAAGCTGCTGGTGAATGTCGCGACGGGCGCGCTGACGGGCCTGACCGGCCTCACCTACGGGCAGCTTTACGACGAGCCGCTGCTGAAGGCGACGTCGCTCGTGGCCGTGGCCGAGGCGATCGCGGCGGCGCAGGCGGCGGGCGTCAAGCTGTCGATGACCGATCCCCAACAGGCATGGACGCTCGCCGCCGAAGGGCTGCCGGCGACCTTCAAGACGTCGATGCTGCAAAGCCTGGAGAAGGGTTCGATCACCGAAATCGACTTTATCAACGGTTCGGTCGTGCGCTGGGGGCAGCGCTACGGCGTGCCGACTCCGGTCAATGCAACGCTGGTCGCCTGCATCAAGGGGCTCGAACGCGCGATGGCCGATCGCCAACGCAAGGAGGCTGCCGCATGAATGCCCCGAAAGCCTATCTCGAACACGTTGCGATCTGGGTGAAGGACATCCGCTGGCACATCCGTTTCTTCGAGGAAGTGCTCGGCATGACCCTGCGCGAAGTGGACGGCGCGCTCGACGCGCCGCGCCAATACTGGACGCTCGGCGGCCTGCAGTTCATCCACGCGCCGGAACACGAAGGCCCCGAAGGTCGGCTCGCCCATCTCGGCGTGATGTGCGAAGACCTGGAGGCCGCGCTGGCCGCGGCACAACGATTCGGCGTGACGGAGATGCCCCAAGGGCGGAACTGGCTTCGCCTTCCCGACGGGCTTGCCGTCGAACTGATCCAGGCCAGACCGGCTTCCTGCGTCGCGCAGGCGCTGGCCATCGACCCGCGCGCGGGGGAGTGATGATGACGATCGTCGAGAAATACTGGGACGACGCCCGCGAGGGCGACACGTGCACGAGCCCGAGTTACACGGTGACGCGCGAGCGCATTCTCGCGTACGCCGACCTCACTGGCGACCATACGCCCGTCCACGTGGACGAGGAATACGCAAACACGAGCCATTTCGGGTGCCTCGTCGCGCACGGGCTGTTCGGCTTGTCCATCGCCGACGGGCTGAAAACGCAGAGCGACTATCGCTTCCTGCCGGGCATGTCGCTCGGCTGGAGCTGGGATTTCCTGCTGCCGATCAAGGTCGGCGACGTGCTGCACGTGAAGTTTCGCGTCGGTTCGATGCGGGCGAGCAAGAGTCGCCCGGACTGGGGCATCGTCGTGCTGCCGTCGGAGTTGATCAACCAGGACGGCCAGGTGGTTCAACGCGGCGAGCATCGCCTGATGGTGCCGCGCCGCCCGGAGGCACTGTAATGCAGGCTCGTCCACTCGAAGGCATTCGCGTCATCGACTACAGCCACTTTCTTGCCGGCCCGTACGTCGGGCGCTGTCTCGCGGCGCTCGGCGCCGAAGTCATCAAGGTCGAGCGCCCCGGGACGGGCGACGCCGGACGCCAGCACGCTACCGTGCTCGACGACCAGCAAAGCGGCTACTTTCTGCAGCTCAACATGGGCAAGCGCGGCGTGAGCGTCAACATGAAAGACGCGCGCGGCAAGGCGTTCATGCAGCGGCTGTGCGACTCCGCCGACGTCTTCATCGAGAACTACCGGCCGGGCGCGCTCGACAAGCTCGGGCTCGGCTATGCCGAGTTGTCGGCGCGCAATCCCGGGCTCGTCTACTGTTCGATTTCGGCGTACGGTCACACCGGCCCCGATGCGCATCGCGCAGGCTTCGGGCTGATCGCCGAAGCCAAGAGCGGGATCATGCAGATGGTCGGCACGCCCGGCGACCGGCCGCCGCTGCTGCGCATTTCGCTCGGCGACATGTACACCGGCATTCATGCGGTCGCGGCCATCAACGCCGCGCTGCTGGGGCGAGTGAAGAGCGGCCGCGGTCAGCATGTCGACATGGCGCTGTACGACACGCTCGTGTCGATGCACGAATACGCGGTGCAGTGCTATACGCTGAAAGGCGTGCTGCCCGAGCAGACCGGGCACGACATGCCCACCTCGACACTCTATGGCGTGTTCCGCGCCGCGGACGGCGATCTCGTGATCGCCGCGCAAGTCGACGACGCGTGGAAGCGCTTCGCCGAACTGATCGCGGCGCACGGCGGCCCGGCGGACTTCGGCGCCGACACGCGGTTTCACGACAGCACCGGACGCAACGCGCATCGCGCGGAGATTCTGTCGGTCGTCGAGCCGTGGGTCGCCGCGCGCTCCGTCGCGTCGGTACTGGCGCTGCTGGACGGCATCGACGTGCCGTGCGCGAAGGTGCAACGCATCGACGAGGTATTGAACGATCCGCAGATCCAGGCCAGAGGCATGGTCGTCGAGCAGCAGCATCCGCGCTACGGAACGCTGCGCCTGCCCAACCTGCCGTTCCGGTTTTCCGATTGCGATACGACGATACGCGAGGTCGCGCCCGATCTCGGGCAGCACAATGCGGAAGTCGCGCGCTCCCTCGGATTCGATTCGGCCGAAATCGACGCGATGCAGGCCGATGGCGTTCTCTATTCAAAAGTGAGCCAATGATGACCGACCAATACGCGGTGATCGGCAATCCGATCGGTCACACGAAATCCCCGCTGATTCACGGCCTCTTCGCACAAGCAACGCGTCAGGACATCGGCTATACGGCGATCGAGGGGCCCGTCGAGCCGGCAGGCGCTTTTGCAGCAGCGGTACGCGCGTTTTTCGACGGCGGCGGCAAGGGCCTCAACGTCACCGCGCCGTTCAAGCTCGATGCGTTCGCGATGTCGGACGAACGCAGCGAGCGTGCGCGGCTCGCGGGCGCGGCCAACGCGCTCAAGTTCGACGGCGGCCGCATCCTGGCGGACAACTTCGACGGCATCGGGCTGGTTCGCGATATCGAAGCGAACCTCAACCTTCCGATGGCCGGCAAGCGGATATTGGTGCTCGGTGCGGGCGGCGCCGCGCGCGGCGCCCTGTTGCCGTTCCTCGAGGCCGGACCGGCCGAACTCGTCATCGCCAATCGCGACGTCGACAAGGCGCGCGCGCTGGTCGCGCAGGTCGCGGCACGCGGTTCGCCCGTTGCCTGCAGCTACGCGGACCTCGCACGGATGGGGTGTTTCGACCTGGTCGTCAATGCGACGTCGGCCAGCTTGACCGGCGACCTGCCGCCTGTCCCGCCGAGCGTGTTCAGTCCGAAGGGGACCGCCTATGAGCTCGCCTATGGCAAGCGCCTCACGCCGTTTCTCCGGCTCGCGAAAAATGCCGGTGTTCACGGGATCGCAGATGGCGTCGGCATGCTGGTCGAGCAGGCGGCCGAAGCGTTCGCATGGTGGCGCGGCGTACGCCCGGAGACCAGCGCGGTAATCGACCGGCTTGCCGTGCCCTTCGACTGATGTCGAAGTTCGGAGATTCTGCCAATGGCGTTCTGTCGTCGCGCCCAAGCATCGCAGCGGATTCGATCAGCACATCCCGCTCGGCTTTTGCTGGCCGGGCTTCCGAGGGCTTCCGCGTCAGCAGTGCCGCGATCACGGTCAGCAGAAACTTCGAACACCCACGGCATCATCGAGAACGCATGCCCGTCAACGGCATGCCAACGCTCAAACTCCCGGTACGTACGGCCGCCTATCGACTCGGACATGCCGGATTGCCAGCCGCCACCTAATGCCTTGAAAGCGGCAACCGCCGCGCGTGCGGATTCGGTTTGCACCCGCACGCGAGCGTCGGACGCACGCAGCAGGCTTTCGTCGGCCTGCAACACTTCGATCAGGCTGACGACGCCTTTCTGGTACGCCGCGACCGGCTTGCCGGCACCGACGGCCGCCGTCACGAACTCGCGCGCGGCCGGCACCATCCGGATCGCGTCGCCGTTCACGACGCCGCCGGGCAGCACGACCGCGTCGTAGTCGCCCACGCGCGCATCGTCGAACGTGCGGTCGACCTTCACGCGCTTGCCCTTTCCGACGTGCCTGAAACCCTGGATCTCGCCACGCTTCTGCGAAATCACGTCGACCTGCGCGCCTTCGGCTGCGAGTGCGCGCTGCGGCTCGACGAGTTCGGCTTCCTCGAAGCCGTCGACCGCGAGGATTGCCACCTTGCAATGAACCAAACCCTCCGTCCGTGCCGCGCCGGTCTCGCAGCAAGCGGCGTGCCGGTTCTGCTAACGGGACGCGCTCGACCACGGGCCGGCCGGCGCGGTGCGCTCGCTCGCGGTGCGTGCCGGCTGTCGTGTCGACATCGGTGATCGCACGCGGAGTCTCCGCGGCGCCGCCGATAAACGGTTCGCCGGCGCAGCCGCTTCGAACGCCCCGCTCCGAAGGCAGGGGTTGCTGGTTCGATCCCAGCCGGGCGCGCCAAGCCTAGTCAGGCTTTCAGCGGTTTCGCCACTTCATCGTTTTTCCCCGGCACAGCGAAAATACAGCTGGCCAGTGGCAGGTATTGGCCTGCGGACCTTGCGGCCAGGCTGCTTGCAAATCGCGTAGCGCTTCGGGATGAAGCGCCGCGATTCGCAGCAAGGTCTGCGCGGCGCCGGTTGGTTCGCGGCGCCCTTGCTCCCAATCCTGCAGCGTCCGTACCGACACCCCGAGCAGTAAAGCGAAAGCGCTCTGCGACAGGCCAACTTTCGCGCGTGCCAACGATGCTACGGTCGGTTCCACCTTGGTGACGCGTGCGCGTTTCCCCGCCTTCATGTCGCCAACCGACTTCAGCAGGTCGGCCTGAAACTGTTCGAGTTCCTTATCCATTTTCGACCTCTTCACGTAGCCGGTTGAGGAGGTCTGCCGGCAGATTGTCAAATTTCGCCTTCGTATAGGCGATCAGCAGCCAGATACATCCATCGTCGAGCACGTTGTAATAGATGACTCGGGCGCCACCGCGTTTGCCCATGCCGACGCGCGACCACCGAACTTTGCGCAATCCGCCACTCCCGGGAATGACGTCCCCGGAGAGCGGATTGTTGGCCAGCCAGACGATGAAGGCTTCTCGCTCACCGTCGCGCCAGACGCGTGGCGCTCGACGGGGCGTTCCTCCATGCACTTTCATGCTTATGCGCATTGGTGATGCGGTCTCTACGTTTTCAGCTCGGCCGGCGGGTCGGCCGGATCGTAGTGCTGCGTGTGGTGGCCGCAGGTGCATGAGACACGAACTCCGGCGAGCGCGGGCGCGGACCAGTAGCGCGTATCCCAATCACGGACGAAGTCGATGCGGCATTCGGAGAGGTTCAGCCAGCGCGCGCATTGCGGGTTGCGGCACTGCACGAGGCCGGGGAGGTGGAGGGATTTCGCTGGCATGCGTGTTCCTTGAATGAGCGGAGCAGCGATCGTAGCGGGCAATTTTCCACGGGAGCGTAGACGTTTTCCTAGCGCAGCAACTACAGTGAAATTTCCGTTTTGGCCGGCTTGGATAGCCTTGACTGACCTCGGCCAGCCTTGGTTTTTGCAGTTTGCGAGCCGCGCAAGGCATTGATTCATAAGAGATCGTGGGGTGCCGATAAAACTCGCGCGGGGCGTTTTCCCGCACGCCGCGGCGACGCCGGTCACGACGCAAGACGCGCTATGCGCGATGCCGCAACGCGTCGATCACGACGGTGAACGCCCGCGACGCCGGGCGACGGCTCGGATAGTACGCGTGGTAACCGGGAAAGACCGGGCACCAGTCCGGCATCACGATCCGCAGGTTGCCGTTGCGGACATGCTCCAGCACGACGTCCTCGGTGACGAACGCGATGCCGAAGCCGTCGAGCGCTGCCTGGACCATGTGCGGCTGCGTGTTGCAGGTGATCCGGCCGTTCACGCGCGCCAGGACGGCGTTCTTGCCCTTCTTCAACTCCCACGCATAGATGCCCTTCGCCGTGGCGAGCCGCAACGTGACGCAATCGTGATCGAGCAGATCCTGCGGCTTCTTCGGCGGCTTGCGGCCGTCGAGATAGGCGGGCGCCGCGACCATCGCCATCCGGACATCCGGGCTGATCCGCACGGCGATCATGTCCTTCGCCACCTGGTCGCCGTACCGCACGCCGATGTCGTAGCGCTCCTCGACGATGTTCGACAGCCCGTAATCGACCGACAGCTCGACGCGGATATCCGGGTAGTCGGGCAGGATCTGCCTGAGTTTCGGCCAGATGATCGTATCGATCGGATGCTCGGTGGCCGTAATGCGCACCACGCCGGCCGGCTTGTCCCTGAAATCCGACAGCGCGGCCAGTTGCGCCGTGATCTCGTCGATGCGCGGGGCCACCGCCTGGAACAGCGCTTCGCCCGCGTCGGTCATCGACACGCTGCGCTTCGCCCGCGTCGGTCATCGACACGCTGCGCGTCGTACGCGTCAGCAGCCGCACGCCGACCCGCGCTTCGAGATCGCGAATCGTATGGCTCAGCGCCGATTGCGACACGCCGAGCCGCGTGGCTGCGCGCGTGAAGCTGCGGTCGCGGGCCACCGCGAGAAAGACGATCAGGTCGTTCAAATTTTCACGCGCCATGTCGAAACGCTCCGGTCGGGACGGACGCCAATCGTAGCACCGCCCGCAGCGATTGATCGGATTGGCTCATAAGTCCAAGCATGCCGCGCTACTTAATCGATCCGGAGCGGCTCGCTAGACTGCGAAGCCATCGACCCGATGCGTCGCGGCAGCGCCCGGACGCACCGGCTATCCGCCTTTCGGAGCTGAACCTCATGCCTACCCGCTTTCTCACGACCCTCGCCGCGCTTGTCGCGTCCGCTCCGCTATTCGCGCAATCCGCACCGGGTCTGACGCGCGAACAGGTCCGCCAGGACATGTTGCGTTACGAGGCCGCCGGCTTCAATCCGGCGCGCATCAACCCGCGCACCCGGGTCGACGACGCGCAGGCCGCGGCGGCCAGGGTGCAGGCCGGGCGCGATGACGACGCGCGCACGTAACTGGCCGGGCACGGCGTCACGACACGTTGCGATTGAGCGCGCGGCGGCCACTCCTCTCCGATCCTGTTCCCGACATGCAATCCCTCTCCACACCCGATCGCGGCACGGCACCGGACGGCGCGGCCGCGTGGGGCGCCGTCCTCGCGATGTCGCTCGGCGCGTTTGCGCTGGTCGCGTCCGAGTTCATGCCGGTCAGCCTGCTCACGCCGCCTCGCGCACTGGTGGTTGACGCCCGCGCCACGACGCCCCCGCGGCTTTTTTACAAGCGCCGTGCAACCTCCCCGTCCGGCTGCGCACGCCCGTTCGCCGCGTCCGGATAGCCCGGTAGCCGGTGCGGCGTGCCCCCGCGTTCCATGCGGTGCTGGTGCTGTGCATGATCGCCGGTATCGCGATCTGCGTGACCGACCGTGGCGTCGGCATCGCGCGCGACGCGCTCGAAACCATCGTCGAGCTGCTCGTTTTCGCGTCAAGAAGCGAGCAGAATGACGTCGCAGTCGTGGTCGAGATTGCTTGCGTCGACCAGCTCGTCCTTTTGTATCGCCTTGAATAACGTTCCGGCTCATACATCGGATGACGAACTAATATTCGTATAACGCTGGCGATCTCACCTTTTTGATGCAGCAGCCCTATCTACAGGTGTCGTGTTTTTGACTGCTGGCAAGTTGGCGGCCGTCTGCACGATTGGAGCGCATCGTGGGCCATCCTCAACCGTGTGCGAGTAGCGCTTCCGGCTCCGCGGCGGCGGATCGTCTCGTCAGGAATCGCCGCTGCCGGACTGCCTCGCGGCGACTGCGGCCATCGCACAACATGGCCGATTCTCGGTGGATCCCCGCGCAGCGTTAGAATAGCGCCCCTTCTCACAGGAGACGAAAATGTCCTGGTTCGTTTACGAAGTGCCCGAGTACCACGAAGACGCCGCACGCATCGAGCCCTTCAGCGACCTGCGTAGCCGTGTGCTGAAAATCAGCGGCCCGGCGATGGCCGACGAACTGGAAAGCGTTCGCGAGAACGCCGCGGCCACGGCGGACAGCCCCGAGCGCCCCCTGCGTACTCCGGAAAATCCGCATGTCTTTCCGATTCCTTACGCCGACTCCATGATCCTGGTCGGGTTCATCTTCGATCTGAAACGCGAATTCCGGCAACTGGTCGTGTCACCCGTGGAAATGCCCTGGCTGAAGGACGCATGAAGGGTGAGGCCGGATCGACATCGTGCGTTGACGGTCGCACAGCGCGAGCCGTAATGGCGTCTGGTGCGATCGTCGCATGTTCCGCGATATTCCCGTCATATCGTGCTGTCGGTGTTTGCGCGGATGGCCGAACAGGCGCCGCTCTACATCTATACGGCGCTCGTGTTCACTGACGGGATCACCGCACTGGGCGTCGCGCGCGAGCCGCTGCTGGCGGCGGTGCTGGTCGCATCCTTGGTCGAGTTCTTCTGGCATTACGCGTCCGCCGCATTGGGGGACGAGGCGCCGACCAAGGTATTGCCGAATCCCGTCCTGAAGGGTGCCCAGGCGAAACTGGCCGCCAGCAAGTAATTTGCCGGCAACGAGACGTGTTCGCCACGTGCCGCCATGCGCTCGCCGTCCGGCGGGCGCATGGCGCATGGATCGAAACGGGAAGCCCGCCGGCCGGCGAGATCGGCGCAGCGGCGCGTCCGGCGGAACCGGGTTACCGCTCGCTGACCTTCATGCGCGGCAGCCATTCGGCCTCGGCGCCTTGCGTGCCTTTCAGATGGGCGGGAATCGCGTCCTGTGCGTGCGCGCCGAGGCGACGTGCCGCCTCGGTGTCGAGATGCCGGCCGTCGAACGTCGATTGGCGACGGGTAATCATGTTGATGCGAAGACGTTTTGCCGCCATGGTCGGTATTCCTTGAGAAAACGGTACCTCGCCGACTAGCGAAGTCCCATAGTTTTACGCGAGAAAGATGTCGCTGCGATGACGCGGCGCGCAACGCCCCCGCCATTCCATCGCTGCGTCAGCGATCAGCACCCTCCCGTACCGCCAGCCCCCGCGCCTCGAGATCAGGATGGAGCGGCACGGCGGCAAGCAACTCATGATGGACAAGAAGCAACGCTTCGAGTTCAGTGTGCTCGGCGACCGTCAAAGTCCACGCGTCGCCGCTCTCCGCCCCTCCGCTCTCTTACCGTTCCCGGCGGATTTCCGTCTCATCCATCCGGGTGCCGGTCATTCCAGGATTTCATCGAGCAATCCCCCATCGAACATCCGGTGCTCGCGCTGGCGCGCGAGCGTGCGTGATTGACACGGACACTTGTTCTGGAGCCCGATCGATTCGTCCGTCCTCACGCCTGCCTGGCCGTGGCCTGTGCCGCCAGCGCGGCCTGATCGATCCAGCGGATGGCCGGCGCATCCTGCTCGCCCGGCGCGGGCCTGCCGATCAGGAAGCCCTGCACCTCGCGGCAACCGGCAGCCGTGATGCACGCCAGTTGCTCCTCCGTCTCGACGCCTTCCGCGACGGTCGTCACGCCGAGACGCTTGCCGAGATCGGCCACCGTGCGCACGACGGCCGCGCAGTCCGGGCGCGTGACCGCATCGCGCACGAAGCTGCCGTCGATCTTGATCTTGTCGAACGGGAACGCGCGCAGATGCGCGAGCGACGAGAAGCCCGTGCCGAAGTCATCGAGGGCGACGCGCACGCCCATCGAGCGCAGTGCGCGCAGGTCCGCGATGGCCTTGCCCTCGTCGTGCAGCAACGCGGTTTCCGTTACCTCGATTTCCAGCCGGTCGGGCGCGAGGCCCGCGCCGGCCAGCGCCGCAGCGAAGGTCGGCACGATCGTGCCGTGGCCGAGCTGGCCCGCCGACACGTTGACGGCGACGCGCGCGCCGTCGGGCCAGTGCGTCGCCTCCCGGCACGCCTGCACGAGCACGAAGCGGCCCAGCCGGTCGATCAGGCCGCCGCGCTCGGCCACCGGAATGAAGCGGCCCGGCGAAATCCAGCCGGAGCGCGGGTGGTGCCAGCGCAGCAGCGCCTCGCGCGTCGTGATCTGGCGGGTCCGGACATCGACGATCGGCTGGTAGAACACGTACAGCCCCTGGTTCTCGTCCAGCGCGACGCGCAGCTTCGATTCGAGCGCGACCCGCTCCTGCGCGCTCGTTTCCATGTCCGGCGAGAACATCCGGTAGGTGCCCTTCCCGGCTTTCTTGGCCGCATAGAGCGCCATGTCCGCGCGCGACAGCAGCACGCCGGCATCGTTGCCGTGATGCGGCGCCAGCACGCAGCCGATCGATGCGCCGATGCGGAACGGCCGGTCGGGCGACGGCGCGTAGGGGGCGACGAGCGTGTCGACGAGCCGCGCGGCCGCGCCCATCGCACCGTTCGCGTCGGTGTCGCGCAGCAGCACCGCGAATTCGTCGCCGCCGATGCGCCCGAGCATCATCCCCGGCTCCGGGCACTGCCCGCGCAGGCGTTCCGCGACCTGGCGCAGCACCTCGTCGCCCGCCGAATGCCCGCACGCGTCGTTGATCAGCTTGAAGCCGTCGAGGTCGATGAAGAGCAGCGAGAGCACCTTGTCCGAGCGGCGCAGGCTCGCGTCGAATTCGGCCAGGAAGGTTGCGCGGTTCGGCAGGCCCGTGAGCGAATCGTGATGCGCGAGCTGGTGGATGCGCGCCTCCGCCTCGGCCTGCTGCGTGACGATCGACCATGACAGCATCGGGCCGATGTAGCGCCCCTGGGCGTCGCGCACGGCCGAGACCTGGATGTCCAGCACTTCCGGCCCGAGCGGAATGCGGGCGCGATGCGGCAGGTTCGCCGGATCGGCGAGCAGGCGGCGCTGGTGCTGCGGGTGCGGGTGGAAGAAGTCGATCGATGCGCCAAGCACATCGTCCGCGCGGATCGGCAGCAGGTGCTCGATCGAGCGCAGCAGGTTGCGCGATGTCGCGTTCAGGTAGTTGATGCGGAACGTCTCCAGGTCGGCCGTCATCACGGCCACCGGCATGTCGTCGATCATCCGCATCAGCCGCGTCTGCGCCTGCTCGCGCAGGCGGGATTCGGCCTGCGCATCGACGGTGCGCAGGAAGCCCCGGTAGTTGACCGAGATCACGACGATCAGCGCCGCCGACACGAAGAGCATGTTGACCGCGGTGGCGATGAGTGTCGGCTGGCGCGTCGAGAGAAAGAACGCGATGAACGCGACGTTGGCGATCACGGCCACGCTCAGCGCGGCCGTGCGCAGGTACATCAGGCTGAAGATGCAGCCGATCACCGTGATCGCCATGTAGAACGCGACCTGGGCCTTTTGCCACGCATCGCCGTACGGGAACAGCAGCAGCGCCCAGGTGGCGAACGTCACCACGACCGGGATCACCAGCCAGTTCGTGACCGTCAGCGCGCGCACCACGGCGTCCGGCGTCGGTTCCAGCAGCCGGGTGCGGCGCCAGTGCAGCAGCCGCGCGAGCGCCGCGAGCGTCATCGCGGCCGGCATCGCGACCGACAGCCACCACGGCGTGCTGCCCAGGTGGGTGACGGCGAGACTCCAGGTGCTCGAGATGAGGATCAGGTACGACACCGGGATCTGGCCGGCGAATACCCGGTATTGCGCCGCGAGCAGGTCCGGGTTCCGGGCCGGCGCCGCGATGCTTGCCAGTTTTGCCATCCGTGCGTAGAGGATTTTCATGTGAGCCTGCCGGCTGCAACCCGAGGCCGGGTTGCCGTGTCCGGCGTCGAGGGTTACCCGCGCGGGCCCGGGTCGATTTCGGCCTTGACGGCCGATTCGAACGCGGGAACCGGTGTGCGGACGCGGTTGCCGCCGGTCAGCGCGATCTGCCCGCTGCCGACGATTTCGTTGAGTGGTGCGGGCCTGCCGAGCAGGAAGCCCTGTGCTTCGTCGCAGCCTTCGTCGGCCAGCAGCGCAAGCTGGTCGCGCGTCTCGATGCCTTCGGCCAGGATCGGAATGCCCAGGCTCTTGCCGAGCGCGAGCACGGCGCGGATGATCGCGCGATCCTGCGGTTTCGCTTCTGCATCCTCGACGAACGACTGGTCGAGCTTGATACGGTCGAACGGGAACGAGCGCAGCGTATCGAGCGACGAATAGCCGGTACCGAAATCGTCGAGCGCGATGCTCACACCCAGCGCCTTGATCTGCCGAAGCGTGTCGAGCGCGCGCTCGCGGCCGGCGAAGATCGTCGATTCGGTCAACTCCAGCTGCAGGCGCGACGCCGGCAGGCAGGTATCTTCGAGCACGTCCGTCACGAGCGCCGTCAGGTCCGCGTGCATGAACTGCACGGCCGATACGTTCACCGCGACCGCATAGGGCGGCTCCCACGTGGCGGCCCGTGCGCATGCCTCGCGCAGCACCCACGCGCCGATGTCCAGGATCACGCCGTTTTCCTCGGCGAGCGGAATGAACTCGGCGGGCGGAATCGTGCCGAGCGTCGCATGCTGCCAGCGCAGCAGCGCCTCGTAGCCGCGAATCTCGCCGGTCGCGAGCGAAGTCTGCACCTGGTAGTGGACGCTCAGCTGGTTGTCGGCCACCGCGCGGCGCAGGTCGGCCGCGAGGCTGCGGCGCGCGCGGACGATCAGGTCCATCGCCGGCTCGTAGAAGCAGATCGATTGCGTCACGCTGCCCTTGGCGCGGTACATCGCGAGGTCCGCGTTGTTGATGAGGATGGCCTTGGTGGCGGCGTCGTCCGGGTAGATGGCGACACCGAAGCTCGCGCCCGGCATGACCTCGTAGTCGTCCAGCCTGACCGGCTTGTAGAGCGCCGGCTCGAGCCGCTCGAGCAGGTTCGTCAGGCGCGTGTCGCCGTCCATCCGGCAGAGCGCCGCGAATTCGTCGCCGCCGATGCGGGCGACGAATTCGCCTTCGCGCAGCAGGTTCGCCATGCGGCGCGCAAGGATGCGCAGCACCTCGTCGCCGGCGTGGTGGCCGCGCAGGTCGTTGATTTCCTTGAAGCGGTTCAGGTCGATGCCGATCAGCGCGAGCTTCGTGCCGCGCTCTTGCGCAAGCGCGATTTCGAGGTCCAGCCGCTCGTTGAAGCTGGCCCGGTTGGGCAGGCCGGTCAGCATGTCGCTCAGCGCCAGCCGGCGCAGGTGTTCGAGCGATTCGGCCCGCACGTCGCTGTCGATCACATAGCTCACGAGCCCCGTGCAGACAATCACGAGCGACGTGCCCGCGACCGCCAGCGCCAGCGGACGCAGCTCGCCCACGTCGGTCCATGTGCCGTCGAGCATCAGCGGCGTGATGCGCAGCGCGGACATCCCGGTGAAATGCAATGCGAGGATCGCGAGCGACAGCACGCCGGCCATCTGGTTGACCGCGTGCGGCGACGGCCGCATCGCGAGGTGCAGCGCGAGCGCGGCGAGGGACATGGCCAGGAACACCGACGCGACCAGGTAGCCGACGTCCCACGACACGATACCTTCGACCCGCCACGCGAGCATGCCGGTGTAGTGCATCAGCACGATCGCCACGCCGACGATCGCGCCGCCGAGCGCCGGTGCAACCTTGAGGACGCGACAGGTCGTCAGCGAGAAACCGATCGTGCTGCCGCCGACCGCGATGAGCAGCGACACGAGCGTGAGCGGCATGTTGAAGTACACGGGGGCGCCCGCGTCGAAGCCGAGCATCGCGATGAAGTGCGTGCACCAGATCGCCACGCCGGCCGAAATGGCCGTCAGCACGTGCCAGCCGAGCCGCTGCGTGCCGGAGGTGCTCACCGCGCGCTGGAACAGGCGCGCCGCAACCCATGAGCCGCCCCCGCACAACAGTGCGGCAAGCAACACCAGCCAGTGATTGTGCCGATAAACGATGCACCCGAAAACTGTCACCAAAACCTTTCTTCCCCTATCCGTCGCATGGGCTGATGCCGTTCCCGATCGACGCGGCGGGGGCAATGCCGCTTCGATCAGGCGCGCCTTCAAGATATCGGCTGGCGATGAATAAACTGAACGCCACGCGGCTGTGCGCAAACGATTGCCCGGCAGATATTTTTTACGGGGAAATCGTGGAGCGCGGCGGGATGGGGTAGCGGAGGATCGGCCTAGGGTTTACCGATCAACCGGACGGTGTGGGCGATGGGTCGAGCGGTGGGGTTCCGCCGCGGTTCACCGTCAGGTTTTTTTAAGGTGCGCCGAGGATTACCGGGGAATGCGATGCGGATCTTGAGCGAGGACGACGTATTCGTCGTCGCAGCACAGGCGCCCTGCCGCTTGATGCCTGACCGTCTACGCGGCGTGACGCCAAATCGCTGAAACAGGCGGCATCTGTATGGGTATCGGGCCGGTTCCAACGATCGACCGCCTGCCATCGCAGGCGGTCGATCAACAGCTGTCCGTCATGCGCCCGAGTATCGCGTGGCATCGATCGGCGCCACCTCCTCCGACACGCAATGTCGCCACGCGATCACCGGGCTTCAGCGCACTCACGCAAGCTCGGTCAATTCACCCCGACTGCACTCCACGCGCGAGCGACCGTTGCGCTTTCGGCCGAATTCACGCCGTACAGGTCGTTCGCCGCCTGGATCGATGCACGTCGCGCGTTCGGGTAGCTGGAGTTGGCGTTCAGGTACACGGTCAGCGTCCGGTACCAGATCTTGCCGGCCTTCTCGCGGCCCAGGCCGCTGAAGGTCGTGTCGCCGTTGCACACCAGTTGCGCCTTGGTCAGGCCGGTATCGGTCGACGGCACCGTCGGGCCTTCGGCCAGCAGATAGAACAGGCGATTGCCGACACCCGACGTGTAATGCGGATTGTGGCGCGGATTCGACCACGAGAATCCACCGGACGGGTAGCAGCTGAACGAGCGTCCGTCGAGATCCTGCTTGTACATCTTGCGCAGGCCGCCGCTCACCACGCGCGCACCGATCACGTAGTTGCCGGGATCGTTCGGGTTGTTCGCGTAGTACTTCACGAGCGTGCCGAAAATGTCGGACGTCGACTCGTTCAGCCCGCCCGGGTCGCCGGAGTAGTTCAGGTTGGCCGTGGCCTCGGTCACGCCGTGGCTCATCTCGTGACCGGCGACGTCCACTGAAACGACCGGTTTCGGCAGACTGCTGCCGGGCTGGCCGTCACCGTACACCATCACGTGCGAGGACAGCCATGCCGCATTCGCGCCGGTCGTGCCGCTGCCGGTATCGAATACGACGTGAGCATAGCTCTTCACGCCGCGGCCGTCGTTGAAGATGCCATTGCGGTTGTGCGCAGTCTTGTAGTAGTCCCAAGTGAGTGCGAGACCATAATCGATGTCTGCGGCGACGGTCTGCCGGTCGGTGGTCGTGTTGTTGCCCCACACGTTCGTGCTGCTCGTGAAGATCGGCAGGTCGGTCGCCTGTTCGACGTCGTCCGAGGTCAGGCCGCGGCCGTCGTAGACCGAGCCGGAGCCGCGGCTCGGATCGAGCATCCGGTACGCGTTCGTGCCCGTCTGGTCGGTGGTGAGCGTCAGGTTGCCGTAGTACAACGAGCGGCCGGTGCCGGTCGCGGCGGCGGTCTTGATCAGGTCCTGTGCGTCGAGCACGGCGCCCGTGCGCGCATCGACGTAGTACTGCACGGCTTCGCCATGCGCATCGGTCGCCTTGCCGTACACGCGCACCGCATAGGCCAGCGTCGGCGTCACGTCGCGTGCGAACACGACGAGTTCCGCGTCATCGACGCGGCGCACGTCCGAGTTGAAATGCGCGGCAGCGATGCGCTTGACCCGGGCGGCGCCGATGTCGGGTGCGTTGCGGATCACGGAGCGGTCTCCGACCTTGCCGATCGTGCCGGCGAGACTGATCGGCGCGAGCTGGGTCACGCTCGCCTGCTTCAACTGCCCCTTGCTCGAATGAACGACAACGTCACCACCGATCACGGGCAGGCCCGCGTAGAAGCGGTCGAAGCGCACGTGCTCGGTGCCATCGGGATCGACGATCACGTCGCGTACCTGGAACTGATCGCCATCCGTCGGCGCGCTCGCTTGCGGCCCTGCGAACTTCAACGCACGTGGTGTGCCGCCGACCGCGAGACTGAAGGCGGACGGGTTCTGCTGGATCAGTTGCAGGGCCTTGTCGACCGTGGCCGACTGGTCGCCGGCCTGGGCAAAGGCGCTGAGACTCGCGACGGTAATCGCGGTGACGGACAGCAGACGAGACAGTTTCTTCATGTAATCCCCCGGTTATGGATGGGTGATGTTCGAGGAATGCATCAAGTACAAACTTTGATCCAAGACATGTCACGAACCGCAGAGGGATGCTAGAAGGTCATTTTTATAATTACAAGATATTTTCTGATGGATTAATTGTTTCTGTCGCTGGTGTTAATCGAGTCATGATTTGGTGAGGAATTTGAAATGATCTCGTCGGCCGCGATGGCGGCATCGACGCCGTTGCGTCGGCGGGATGTGCCCGGCAAGCCCGGTGTGGCGCGGCAAGGCCGAGTGTGGCGCGGGTTGGGCGGAGCTGACGACGTGACGCCGGAGCATGGTCGCGGAGACTTTTTGCCTTGTTAAATACTGATTTTGATTGTTGCCATTTCGGGTTCGGCGATGCGACTCTTCAACGCCCATTCGATTCCGTTTTTTTAAGGCGCCTTTCAATTCGTAGTAAAAGCCTGACGAACGACGCAAGAGAAAGCGCCTGCTACGAATCTTCGGTTTGAGTGGTACAGCCGATAGTATGCGTGCGCGTGATGTCTTCTCGCATCGGAATGTCCGCGCAAACAGGGGCTATTGTCCTTGCCCCGGTTTGCCGGCGTAGAGGGACTGGACTCGAGATGACCTGCGCGGCGACGAACGACGGGCTCGCCCCGCTACTGCAGACGGGTTGGCGAGGCGAGCCCGGCCATGGCCGATGTTCATTGACGCACCACTGCAGTCGAGCGGCCGCTTCGTGCATCGGGCACAATTGCGGGTTTCCACATTCCACCGAGGTCAAAACCATGCGCTTCGTCGTCGTTGGAACCAGCGGAGCGGGGAAATCCACGTTTTCCAGCGCACTGGCAGCGGCAGCAGGCTGCCCATACATCGAGCTGGATCGACTTTACTGGGGCCCCGACTGGACAGCCGTGCCGCCGGAACAGTTCGAGAACGCCGTGCGGGCCGCGACGGCCGGCGACCGATGGGTTGCCGACGGGAACTACAGCGCCGTGCGCGACCTGCTCTGGTCGAGCGCCACCCATGTGATCTGGCTGAACTTCGGGCGGCGCACGGTATTCTCCCGGGTGCTCTGGCGCACGTTGAGCCGCGGGCTCATGCGTACCGAGCTTTCGCACGGAAACCGTGAGTCGCTACGGATGGCATTCTCCCGTGAGTCGGTGCTGCTGTGGTCTTACACCACGTTCGCAAGGAATCGCGTCAAGTTCGCCGGCCTGCGTGACGACCCGAAGTACGCGCATCTGCAATGGACGGAAATCACCCAGCCTTCGCGTACCCGCGCAGTCATCGACATGCTGATCCGCGCCAGCCGCTGAGCACGGCACATGCGCTGTTGCACCGACGGGACATCACTTCACGGCCGCATTGCCTCCGTCGGCGAACAGCGCCGAGCCGGTCACGAAGCTGGCCATCGGGCTCGCGAGGAACAACGCCGCCGATGCGATCTCGTCGGGGCGGGCGATACGCTTCATCGCGTGGAGCCCGGCCGCCCACTCCTTCTGCTCACGGTCTCCCCCCATCGCGGTATCCACTCCGCCCGGCAACAGTGCGTTTGCGCGAATCCCGCGTGCCGCATAGTCCGCGGCGATGCCCTTCACCAATCCCATCAAGCCGGCCTTGGAAGCACCATACGCGGCCATGCCGGGAAGCCCGACGCTGGTTCCGACAAAGCTGGACGTGAAAACGATCGTCCCGCCTCCGCGCTCGAGCATCGCTGGAATCTGGTTGCTTGCTCCCAGGAACGCCGCCGTCAGGTTGGTCGACAGCGTTTGCTGCCAATCGTCGAGCGAGATGTCGGCGAGCGGCTTGAGCGGCCCGACCGTGCCCGCGTTGTTGATCGCGATGTCGAGGCCACCGAACTCGCGAAGGGCCGTCGCGACGAGCCCTCGATGCGTATCGACGTGACCGACGTCGCCGGCGCATGCGCACGCCTGCCCGCCCTGACGACGGATTTCGTCGGCAACCTGATTCAGCGAGGTTTCGCTTCGCGCATTCAATACGATTGACGCGCCGTGCGCCGCGAACAGCAGCGCGATCGCACGGCCGATGCCGGTCGAGGCGCCGGTGACGATGGCGACTTTTCCTTCGAGCAAGATCATGGTTTTTACATCCCGTGAGTGAAGTTGGTCACGGCAATGTAGATGACTATACGCAGGCAGACACTCCGTTTCTTGCTTTTGAAGTCCTGCGCAACGGCGAACCCCGCATCGGGTTGCGGACGGTGCGGATCGGCCGTGTCGCGTACTGCCGCGATCGGTCGTGGACAGAGATCACCGGGTGCTCTCGCACCCGCGCAGTCATCGACACACCGATCCGCGCCAGCGGTCGAGCGCGGCGCTTGCCTGCGTCAGTCGTCGAACGTGCCGCGATATTCCGGTGCGGCATCCGCGCGCGTGTTCAGCTCGAACATCACGCCGCCCGGGGCGCGACAGAAGAAGCGCGAGCCGCGCCCGTTGTTGAAGACGTCCGTCACCATCTCGACACCCTCATCCCTGAAGCGTTCGAACAACGTGTGAACGGCATCGAGGCTCGGCAGTTCGAACCCGACGTGGAAATTCGTCGGCCATGCCGGTACGTCGTCGCTGACGTGATCGATCACCACGTCGAAGCCCGGGCGCTTGAGGATCCAGGATTTTTCCCAGCTTCCCGCGATCGTAAAGCCGAGGTGCCGCTCGAAGAATCGGGCCGTGGCCAGTGTGTCGGCCGAGGGAAAGCTCAGGTGATTGAGCTTCATGGTTTGCGTCATGGCGGTCATTGCGGGTCTCTGTCATGCGTGGATCGGCGGAGGCCCCATGCCGTTCCGCCCGACGAATTCAGAATACGAGCCGACGCTCACATTCGACAACTCGCATTGGACGCATGCTTCGACCGCGCGCGAACCCGCATGAAATCGAGGGTTGAGGCGAGGTTGCGATCGCCGCGGATCGCGCTACTCGCATTCGGTTGGGATTGGCCGGAGCACCGTCTATCGACGCGTCCTGCCGACGCCATTTTTCCGGTGTTTGCCGTGTGAGACTCGAGCGCAGGGCAAGCGGCGTGGACTGCCGGACGCGCTCGGCGCAGCCCTGTCGATCTTCGCGGCGCATCAAGCGCCGATGGCCCGAGGCAGACCAATCCACCCCGGGCCACGGATTTCCCGCCGGTGCCGGGCATCACAAACACTGCCCGACACCAGCGTAGAACGACGTCAGAACTGGTAACCCGCGCCCACCACCGCGCCGAAGTCCGAACGCGTGTTGCCCGTCACCGACGCCTTGACGACCCAGCGGTTGCTTTCCGTCACGTACGAGTACCCGGCGGCGAAACCCTGCTGGCCGTGATAGTTCGACGTCGCCGCCGAGACCATCGAGCGGCCCGCGCCCGTCGGTTGCGGCAGGCCGGCCACGGCCATTGCCGATGCCACGCCGCCGTACATGTCCTTCTTCAGGTCGTTGAACGAGTTGTACACCTGGCCGATGCGCTGGTCGGTGTAGCCGTTCGCCTGATTCGTCGCGGCCGACAGGTTGTCGTTCAACTGCTGCACGTTCACCGCATCGGTCGGCGCCGTGCCGGCCGCAACGTTCGTGATCTGGCGCTCGCTGCCCTTCGCGCCGACCGAGAACGAATTGTCGCGATCGGCGACGGAGCCCTGGCCGACCGCCACCGCGTTCTTGCCGGTTGCGGTTGCCGTCGACCCGATCGAACCCGCGTCGGCACGCGCGATCCACGTCGTGTTCGCATCGGTCACCGCCGCGCGGATCTGGTCGTTGGCCGCCGCGGTCTTCAGCGCCGAGTTGAACTGGGCCATGTTGACCGCGTCGTTGTCCTTCACGCCCGCCGCGACACCGGTCAGCACGCGGTCGCCCGCGGTGCCGGAGAAATTCACGCTGGTGCCGCCGCTGTCCTTCCCGACCGTGATCGCGCCGTTCGGATCCTGCTGCTGCACGAGGCCGGCCTTGCCGTTCGCGATGTTGGTCACGTTCCCCTGCAGGTTCGTGATATCGGTCGTGTTCTTCGCAACCTGCTGGTTGGTCGCGTAGAGCTGCGAGCCGTTCACCGCGTCCGTGCTGGTGGCGCTGAGCGTCCCGGCCTGCACGTTGGTGATGCGCGTGCCGCCGGCGCCGCCGAGCGTGATCGAACTCTTCGAGCTGTCGTCGTACTGCACCGCGAGCGCGCCGAGCTGGTTGAGACTCGACTGGACGCCCTTCAGCTGCTTCACGTTCACCGCGTCCGTATCGTCGGTGCCGGCGGCGACATTCTTCAGCACGACGGCCGCATTCGCGTCGCCGCCGATGAGCGATACTGAATTCAGCCGGTTGCCGTTCGCGTCGACGTCGTACTTGACGACGTTCTTCACGGCCTCGCCCGCCTGGTTGGACACCTGCGTGATCTGCTGTTCGAGCGACGACTTCACGCCCGACAACTGGCCGCCGTTCACCGCGTCCGTGCTGCCCGCGGCGATGGTGCCGTCGGCCACGTTCGTCAGCTTCGTGGGTGCACCGCCGCGCGCCGCGTTGTACGTGCCGGCCTTCGGGTCGAACTGGAGCGCGTCCTGCTGCAGTCCGGCGATCGCCGCCGTGTTGCCGGCGATGTTCGTTTCGGCGTTGCCGATGCGCGTTTCGTGATTCTCGAGCGTCGTCGTGTTGCTGCCGACGCGGCCGTCGAGGTTCGTGAGCGCGTCGCCGACGTTGTTGAACGAACCGCCGCCGACTTTATAGGCCGGCGCGCCGATCGAGCCGTCCGGATTCGCCGTTGCACCGCCGCCCAGCGCGGCTGCCGTGCCGTCGGTCGCGCGGCGCAGTTGCGCGCCGTTCACCGCGTCCGTGCTGCCGGCCGCAACGTTGCCTTCCGCGACGTTGGTCAGGCGCACCGGGCTCCCGCCGTTACCCGCGCCGAGCGAAACCTGCTTCTTGCTCGCGTCGTCGTACTTCACGGCGAGCGCATCGAGCTGGCTCGTGCCGTCCTGAATCGCCGCGTTCAACTGGTCGACGTTGACCGCGTCCGTTCCGTTCTTGCCGGCCGCGACGTTCCCGATGCGTTGCGGGCCGTTGCCGCCGTGGCTCGCATCGTACGCACCGAGGTTCGCATTCCACAGCAGCGCGTCCTGCTGGAGCGCGGCGATGTTGCCCGTATTCGTCGTCACCTGGGTGCCAAGCGTCGTCACGCTGTTGCCGACGTTCGTGATCGACTGGTTGAGCGTGTCGGTGGCCTTGCCGAGCTGCCCGACGTTCACCGCGTCGCCCGTGGCAATGCCGTCCGCCACGTTGTGCAGCGCGACCGGCGACTGCGCGCCCGTGCCGCCGAACGTCACGCCGCTGTGCGCATCGTCGTCGTACTGCACGGCATTCTTCGTCGCGTTGCCGATCTGGTTGTTGATCGACGTGCTCAGATTGCCGAGCGTCGTGTTGATGTTGTTCGTCACGCTCGTGCTGAGCGACGACAGGCCACCGTTCAGTTGCCCGACGTTCACCGCATCGGTGTTCGCGACACCGGCCGCGACGTTGTGCAACGTCGTGCCGTTCGCGCCGGCGAACGTCACCGAGTCGAATCCGCTCTGGCCGTCGTACTTCACGTTGCGTGCGTCGGCTGCCTGCAGGTTGCTGATATTGGTGGTCGCCGTGCTCAGCGACGTGTTGATGCCGGTGACGCTGGTCTGCAGGTTCGTGATGTTCGACGCCGCCGTCGAAATCGACGTCTGAAGCGGTGCGACGCTGCCCTTCAACTGGCCGACGTTGACCGCATCGGTGTCGGCGACGCCGGCCGCGACGCCGTTGATCGTCGTGCCGTTGCTGCCGTCGAGTGCGATCGCCGCATGCGAATCGTCGGTGTACTTCACGACGTTCTTCGTTGCCGTCACGATGCTGGTGCTGAGGCTGTTGCCCACGCTGGTCACGCGCTGGTCGACATTCGAGATCGAGGTCGACAGCGAATTGCCGACCGACGTCACGCGCGCATCGACAGTGGCGATGCTCGTGCTGAGCGCGCCGTTCACGTTCTTCAGCTGCTGGACATTGACGGCGTCCGTATCGGCCGCGCCCGCCGCGACGTTCTTGAGCTGGCGCTCCTTGCCGATCGCGCCGAACGACACCGCGCCGCCAACCGGCGCGGCCGTGCCGCCGAACACCGGCGTACCGCCATTGTTCGCGCCAACGCTGCCCGAGCCGATCGCCACCTGGTTGTTGTCGTTCGTCTGCGCGCCCGCGCCGATCGCCACGGATTGCGTGCCGCCGGCGCGCGTCTGCGTTGCCGCGTCGTACGCCGCGCCGCTGGACACGCCGTCGCTCGACGTCGGGTTGGCGCCGCCGATCGCAACCGAACGATCGCCGCTGGCGAGCGCCGAGTGGCCGAGCGCGATCGAGCTCGTGCCGTGCGCATCCGCGACGTTGCCGAGCGCCATCGAGAAATCGCCGACCGCGGCCGACTGGCGGCCGATGGCGAGCGCCGTGTTGCCTTGCGCGACGGCTACCGTGCCGATCGCCATGGCCGAGTTCGCCAGCGCCTGTGCGCCGACGCCGACGGCAATCGCGCCGCCGCTGCTGGTGCCGCCCTTGCTGCTCGCATTCGACTGGTCGCCGATCGCGATGCCGCTGGCGCCGGCCTTGGCATTCGTTCCCATCGTGACGTTTGCCGTGCTCACCGCCACGTAAGTCCCGCTCCTGGTCGACACGCAAAGCGGGTTCGTGCCGTCGATGCACTGACCGCTCAGCGCGTTGTCCGGGTTGCCGCGGTCGACGAAATTGTCCGCATGCGCGGCGCCGGCGATCATGACACCTGCACCCGTGAACATGGCGGCGGCCAGCGTCGAAATCTGCTTCCTCTTCATGGTCTTCTGCTCCGTTTTTAGCGTTTGGTTTGAATATGGACTACTTACTTTTATTGAAGACTTCAGCTGCGTTTACGATTGCGACTTCAGTGCGGAACCCGATTCCCATGCCCGGCCCGGGCGTGCCGATGGCGGCACGCCTCGTCCGCCCGTCGCGACGGGACGTTCGAAATCCCGGGCACGCCGCTCGTGTTACGGCCCGTTCCGTTAATTCAGTTAATGCATTAGGAATGCATATCGTTTTATATGGACGAATTCGCCCATCGGATGAATCCGGAGATTCAACCCGCCGTTATGGACACCCCTGATTTGATATCGCGTTGGCCGCGACCAACCCCGCTTCTTTTATTTCATCCACGGCAACCGGATTTGCGCTTGCGCGCAACGGATTTGCGCCCGGATACACATCGACTGATGCCTCGGACCCGAATCGCACAACATCCGTCACAACCCGCCGTGCCTTGTGTTGCTCGGTGCAACCCTGCTTTCAAAGTTCGGACGAATTATGAGACACGATCAAAAATTATTGAAGGCGACATTCTTTATAGATTGTAAAATTCAATAAATTCAATGTGTTGCGTTAAAAATGCTCATCTCGCAAACGATTTCGCGCCGCCAGAATTAATCAAGATGTTTTTCCTGGCGAACAAATACTTTGCCAAAGCGGATCAACGATAATTTCCAGAAGAATGTTTCTACTGAAAAGCCGCCATGCGGTGCGACCGGGTACGGTGGCACGAATGAAAATGGCGGAAATGGACAGGCATCCACGTGCCATACTGCGAATGCAAACCGCAATGCGCGATGAAGATTCCAAAAATTGGAATGAAAAGAATAGAGTCAATGCGTCTGGCAAGAATCTAAATATGCCCCTACAATTCGGCTCGAATCGGTACCGGCAGCCGCGCCCTTTTCGGCGCGCGACGACGGCAACGCTCCACGCCTTTACCGGATCCGTGATCAAAACAAGCCATGCCGACTATTACGCCGACCGGATGTCTGTCGCGTCGTTGGGCGAATCCGAAAATCGATGCGTTTGTGCGTCGCCGTAGAGCGGCTTCCGACGACTATCCGAACCGGGCCGGCCACCCGCAGGAACGCAGCCGGCAGCCATTCCAGAACAGGTGCACGATGCATCCATCGATCTCCGCATTGGGCGACGCCCATATCCTGATCGTCGACGATCAGCCCGACCAGCTTCGCTTGCTGATCGACATCCTGCGCGGCACGGGGTGCCGGATCAGCATTGCGTCCGACGGGCTGCAAGCGTGCCAGCGCGCGCAGGCGCTCATGCCCGACCTGATCCTGATGGATGTCCGCATGCCGCGGATGGACGGTTTCACCGCTTGCCGGCTGCTTGCCGCCGATCCGCTCACGTGTGCGATTCCGGTGATCTTCCTGACCGTGGCTGGCGCGTTGCACGAACGCCTCGAGGGGTTCGAAATCGGCTGCGTCGACTATGTGGTGAAGCCGTTCGAGCCCGCCGAAGTGCTCGCGCGGATTCGCGTGCAACTCGCGCGGGAGAAGCGCGAGCGGCCCGTCGACACGGAAAGCCCGTTCGTGGCCGGCAAGGACGACGACATCATCGTGCGCGCGGCCATCCGCCACCTGGCACGGACGCTGAACGATCCGCCGACGGTGGAGCAACTGGCGCGCGCGGTCGGCACCCACGAAAAGCGTCTGTCACGGGCGTTTCGCGACAATCTCGGCCAGACGGTGTTCGAGTATCTGCGGCACGAGCGGCTGCGGATCGCGCAGGATCTGCTGGACTCGACGTCGCTCAGCATTGCCAGCATTGCGAAGGAAATCGGTTTTTCCACGCCGGCGAATTTCGCGACCGCATTCCGCGAACGTTTCGGCCTCACGCCGACCGAGTGGCGACGCCAGCGTCAGGCCGGCGAGCGCGCCGCGCGTCGGGAACCGCAACGCGACGCGTAGGACCGTTCCGCGCGTTCGCGATTACCAGGTGGTTTTCGCGGTGGCCACCACGGTCCGCTCGTTGCCGAACACACAGACGGCGTACGACTGGCAGCCGCTGACATAGCGCCGGTCGAACAGGTTCGCGACGTTCAGCGCGAACCGCCAGTGCGGCATCTCGTAGTGCAGGGCCAGGTCGGCCAGCGTCACGCTCGGCACGGTCAACGCGTTGTCGGGCGCGCCGGCCGCCGCGCTCTGGTAGCGCACGCCGCCGCCGATTCCGAGGCCCGACAGGGCGCCCGTACGCCAGGTCCAGTCGGCCCACATCGACGCCATCTGCCGCGGCAGCGGCACGGCCACCGGCCAGTGGTTCAGCGACGCGTCGTTCGCCTGCACGTTCTTGACGTCCTGATACACATACGACGCGACGACCGACAGCTCGCGGGTGACCTTGCCGAGCGCGCTCAGCTCGATCCCGCGCGAGCGCACCTTGCCGGTCTGCACGGACGTCGTGCCGGTCGGGTCGAGACTCACCGGTGTCGGCGTCACGACGCTGGTCTGGTCGATCTGGTAGACGGCCGCGCTCAGCATCAGGTTCCTGCCGGGCGGCTGCCAGCGCAGCCCCGCTTCCGTCTGCCTGCCGCGGGTCGGTTTAGGCAGGCCGCCGCCGAACATCCTCACGCCGATGACGGGATCGAACGAGGTCGAATAGCTCACGTACGGCGACAGCCCCGCGTCACCCTGGTAGGTGAGCCCGACGCGCCCGGAGAACGCACTGACGTCCTGCTGCGCCTGCGTGCCGGCCGTCCGGTCGTCGAACCGCGCATCGACGAAATCCTCGCGGCCGCCGAGCGTCAGCGTCCAGCGCTTCCAGCGGATCTGGTCCTGCGCGTACACACCGAACGCGTTCATCGCCGTGTACTGGTCGACGTGGCCGAGCGACGTCGGGCCGGAGAAAATCGCGTCCGTGACGGGCCGGTATACGGGGTGATACAGGTTGAGCGACGGCGCGAGCGCGAGCCACACGCTGTTGGTCGTCGTCTGCCGGTCATATTGCGCGCCGAGCAGCAGCGTATGTTCGAACGGCCCCGCGCCGAAGCGCGCCTGCGCGTGGTTGTCGACATCGAGCCGGCTGTAGTTGAGCTGGAACAGCCCCGCATACCGCATCATGTTGGTGGTGCTGCCGGGCGCCAGGCCGTTGCCGAACACCGTCGCGTCGTCGAGCGACAGGTGCGACCAGCGCACGTCCTGATGCAGCGACCAGATGGCATTCACGCGGTGCTCCATCGCATAGCCGAGCGACTCCTGCTTCTTCCGGTAGTCGTTGAACCCGGGGGCGCCCATGTAGATGTCCTGCGACAGCCGGCCGTTCGGGTTCGGCAACACCGTGCCCGACGCGGGCAGGAAATTCGACGAAATGTCGCCGCTGTCCTGCAGGAACGTCGCCGAGAGCGTCAGCGACGTGTCGGCATTCGGCCGCCAACGAAACGACGGCGCCAGCGCGACGCGCCGGTCGCCGTTCGGGCCGGTTACCGCATTGCCGTCGCGCGCCACCCCGACGAAACGGTACGCGTAGCGGCCGTCCGGGTCGAGCGCATCGCCGACATCGAGCATGAATTGCTTGCGCGCGTCGTTGCCGATCTGCACGCCGGCTTCGCGGACGCGTGCGCCGTCGGCGAGCTTCGTGTGTACGTCGACGATCGCGCCGGGCTCGCCTGCGCCGTACAGCACCGACATCGGCCCGCGCAGCACGGCGATCGAATCGATCGTGTCGGGATCGACACGCCAGTTCGCGATGATGGCCGTATTCGGCGCGGCCACGCCGTCGACATACAGCGTCGGCGTGAAGCCGCGCAGCGCCGCATACCAGTCGGTGCGGCTGTCGGCGCCGAACGTCGCGAATCCCGGCACGTAGCGCAGCGCCTGGTTCAGGTCGGTCGCGCCGGTCATCTCGATCTGCTGCGCGGTCACGAGATTGATCGTTTGCGGGATCTCGGCCACCGGCGTGCCGGTCTTCGTGCCGGTCGTGCTGCGCAGCCCGACGAGCCCGCTCGACGCGCGGTCGGCCTTTCCCGTCACGTCGATCGTCGGCAGCACGGCCGCAGCCGCGCCGGCCGGCAGCGTGGCTGCCGCCCCCGATGCCTGCGCATGTGCGCCGCCTGCTGCCGCCACGTACAACGCGCTCCCGGCGGCAATCGCCCTCGCGCGTCGCGCCGCCCCCGTCCCCGTTACCATCGTTCCATGCTCCGTCGTGCTGGTGGCCGATCCGGCCCGATCGCGGCGCGACGCACCGTCGGCGTCCGCCCCGTGTTGTCTTCTTTGCGATGCTGGTTGCGCGCGCGCCGGCATGCACTGGCCCATGGCGTCGGTCGCGAGCGCAGCGATGATACCGGGCGAACATAACGCAGTCTTTAAAAAAGTGCGGCGGGGTTCGGTGCGTGGAAAGCGGAGCCGGTTCGGCATCGTTCCGGACGGCTTTCGCCAGGCAACACGGATGAAAGACGCGGACGCTAGACTGCGTGCGCCGCCGGCGTGACGGCAGGTTGCACGGCCCTGTGCGCATCACCGGGCTTCGCCGCGTCTTGCCGACCGCACGCGTCCGACGTCGCGGTGTCGTCAGGCCGAGGGGCGGCTTCCCTGTTTGTCATCACCGTCATCACCGAGGACCCTATGCGCCGCATGTCGACCCGACCGCTGTCCGCTGCGTTGCTCGTCGTGGGCTTGCTCTTCGCCACCGTGTCGCCGGCCCGCGCCTGCGACATCCCGGCAGCCGTCACGACGATCGATCCGCCCGGCTACTATGACGACGCCGCCGGCTATGCGCGCGCCGTGAAGCCGATGCGCGATTTCATTGCCCGGCTCAATGCGTCGGCTGACAAGGGCGACTGGTCGTGCGCAGCGAGCCTGCTGGAAAGCTGGGCGCGGGCCGATGCCCTGATGGGCCGAATCGCCGGTTATCAGGGCTACTACGAGCGTTCGTGGGCCGGCACCGACTTCGCGATGGTGATCCTGCGCATGCCGCGCGACGTGCGCGACGCGAACCGCGCGCGGTTCGACACGATCGATCCGTGGCTCGAACGCATTGCGATCGCCACCCGCGATGCGGAGGCGATCAATCATTTGCACAACAACCTCGTGTACTGGGCCGGGCTCGACCTGATCGCCATCGGCACCGTGACCGGCAACTCGGGCCTCGTCGACTCGGGGCTGCTGCGGGTACGCGAAGGCATCCGCGACATCGGCCCCGACGGGGCGCTCGCGCGCGAAGTCAAACGCGGCAACCGCGCGCTGCACTATCACACGTTCGCGCTGCTCCCGCTCGTGTTCGCTGCGGAACTCGTGCAGCGGCGCCATCTCGATCTCGGCCCAGTGCGCGCAAACCGGCCGCTGGCTGTACCCGACGTCCAAGGCGGCGATCCGCCAGCTCACGCGCAGCATGGCGATGGATCTCGCGCCCGACCGCATTCGCGTCAGCTCCGTGTCGCCGGGCTGGACGTGGTCGCGCGTGATGGACGAGATGACGCACGGCGATCGTGCAAAGACCGATCGCGTCGCCGCGCCGTTCCACCTGCTCGGCCGCGTCGGCGATCCGTCCGAGGTCGCGCAGGTCGTGACGTTCCTGTGCAGTGACGCGGCGAGCTTCGTGACGGGCGCCGACCACCCCGATCTTTTTCGCGCCATTTGATTAGTTATACAAATAAATTACCAGGAGGTGGTGAACATGAAACTCGGCTCTCGCATGCTCGTCGTCGCAGGCCTCACGATCGCCGGCATGGCCGCCAGCGCGCCTGCCGGCGCGGCCGACCTGCGGCGGTCAACCTCGGCATGACCAGCTTCCTCGACGGGATGCCGCCGGCCGGCTCAGGCTGGTACGGCACGCAGTACCTGCAGGCCTACACGGCCAGCCGCGTCAACGACAATGCGGGCAACAAGGTCGGGCTGCCGAAGCAGGACATCGACCTGTTCGCGGGGCTCAGCCAGCTCGTCTATCAGTCGCCGCTCACGTTCGCGGGCATGCATCCGGGACTCGACGTGATCCTGCCGTGGATCGCGTCCGCGCGAACCGACGACGGCCTCGGCAACGTCGCGCTGAATGCGCGTGCGGGCTTCGGCGACCTGCTGATCGGCCCGTTCATCCAGTTCAACCCGGTGATGGACGCACAAGGCCCGCGCTTCGCGCAGCGCGTCGAATTCCAGTTCATCGCGCCGACCGGCGCGTACGACCCGTCGCGCGCGATCAATCCCGGCAGTCATTTCTGGTCGTTCGATCCGTACTGGGCGGCGACGCTGTGGCTCACGCCCAAGTGGACCGTATCGTGGCGGCTGCATTATTTGTGGAACGCGGCCAACCACCAGCCGGCCACGTCGCTCGGCCCGGACGTGACGTCGACGCAGGCCGGCCAGGCTGTCCACGCGAACTTCGCGACCGAGTACGAAGTGCGCCCCGGCCTGCGGCTGGGGCTCAACGGCTACTGGCTGCGCCAGACCACCGACATGAAGGAAAACGGACAGGACGTGCCGGGCACGCGGGAGGCCGTGTTCGCGATCGGCCCGGGGGCCATGTACAGCCTCTCGCCGCAGGATCACCTGATGTTCAACGCCTATTTCGAGACCTATGCGCGGAACCGGCCGCAGGGCACGCGGTTGGTGCTGCGGTATGTGCATCACTTTCAGTGACGGCCGTTCGACCCGTGCGTCCGCTCACATGCCGCGAACGTCCTCGTCGATCCGCAGCAGCCGCCCTGCATTCGCGATCACGATGAACGTGCCGACGTTGTGCAGGATCGCCGCCCACACCGCGCCGAGCATGCCGGTCGCGGCGAGCGCGATCACCGCGAGCGTCCACGCGAGGCCGATCGCCGCGTTGGTCGTCGCGGTGCGCCGGCATTGGCGGCCAAGGCGGATGCAGGTCGGAATCCGCTTCAGGTCGTCGCCCAGCAGCACGACATCGGCCGACGCAATCGCGATGTCGACGCCGCGCTCGCCCATCGCGATGCTCGTCGAGCCGGCCTTGATCGCCAGCACGTCGTTCAGCCCGTCGCCGACGACGAGCGGATGCAGGCCCGCGCCGATCTCGCGCATCACGTAGTCGAGCTTGTCGTGCGGCAGCGCCTGCGCGACCACCGTCTCGATGCCCGTCTCGGCCGCGACCTTGCTGGCGACGCGCTCGAGGTCGCCCGTCAGCAGCGTCTGCCGCGCCAGGCCGAGCGCCCGCAACTCAGCAAGCGCTTCGCGCGCGCCGGGCCTCATCGTGTCGGCAAACCCGAACCATGCGAGCAGCCGCCCGCCGAGCGCGAGGCCGACGAGCGGCCCATCGAACCCTTCCGGGGCGGCAGGCAAGCCACCGACGTGGTCGGCCAGCAGTGCCGGACGACCGAGCACGGCCGTGCCGTCCGGCGTGTCGGCGACGACGCCGAGCCCGCGCAATTCCCGCGTGCGTTCGAACGGCGCAACGGCCGCGCCGGTGAGGCCGAACGCGGCGGCATCGCGAACGAGCGCCCGGCTCGCCGGGTGCGCGCTGCTTTCGCCAAGGCGCGCGGCCAGCGCACGCGCCTGCGCGGCGTCGACACCGGGCTGCAGCCACACCTGCCGGACCTGCAATTCCCCGCGGGTGAGCGTGCCCGTCTTGTCGATCACGAGCGAATCGACCTCGGCGATCTTGTCGAGGAACGCGGCATTGCGAAACAGGATGCCGTGCCGCGCGCCGACCGCGATCCCGGCAATGGCCGTGGACGGCGCGGCGAGCACCAGCGCGCACGGGCATGCGGCCACGATGACCGCGAGCATCGCCGACGCATTCGCGGACGTGAACCAGACGATCGCCGCGATCAGCAGGACGAGCGCGAGATACGCGCCCATGTGTCGCTCGAGCACCTGCGTGACGGGCGGTTTCGCCTGCTCCGCGTGCTGCATCAGCGCGATGATCTTGCCGAGCGTCGAATCCTTGCCGGTGTGGGTGACCTCGATACGCAGCACGCCATCGAGATTCAGCGCGCCGCCATAAACGACGCTGCCCGCATCGACGTCGTGCGGCACGGATTCTCCGGTGATCGGCCCGTTGTCGACGCTCGACGCGCCCGCCGTCACGATGCCGTCGACCGGAATGCGCGCGCCGGCCACCACTTCGATGCGGTCGCCCGCACGCAGCGCGTCGTATGCGACTTCGGTGACGCTGCCGTCGGCGTCGATGCGGCGCACGCGGCCGGCCGTCAGCCGGCCGAGCGCGCGGATCGCTTCCTGCGAACCGAGCACGCTGCGCTCTTCGAGCGCATGGCCGAACGTCATCACGATCGGCAGCAGCGCGGCCGTCGTCATGTCGCCGATCGCCCATGCGGCCAGCATCGCGAGCGCGATCAGGCGATCGGTCACGCCGTGCAGGCTCGGCGCGCGCAGGCTGTGCCACGCGCTCGCGAACACCGGCCCCGCGACGATCAGCGACGCGAGCGCGGCGAGCAGTTGGGCAAGCGTCTCGCCGCCGGGCGCCAGCATGCGCCACGCGAACGACAGCACGAGCAGGCCGCCCGCGAGCAGCGCCAGCGCGATCTGCCGCGTGATCGTGCGGCGCTCGTCGGAGGACAGCGCGTAGACCGTCTTGCCGGCGGGAGCGGCGTCCGGCTGGGTGGCCGGTTCGGCGAACGAATTCATCGGGCGTTTCCGGGCAGGATCAGGTTCGAGGTGTCGTGCGGATCGATCGTCGTCACGCGCCCGGCTTTCGACAGCACGCGCTGCACACGGTCGCGATACAGCCGCGCCAGCAGCCCCGGATCGCCGTTCTCGCGCAACGTCGCATCGAGTTGCCGAATTTCTAGCGTGTCGGTCTGCGCGGTGGCGACGCGTTCGGCCGCGTGGGCCTGCGCGTCCTGGACGATCCGGTCGGCATCCTGCTGCGCATCCTGCCGCCGCTGTTCGGCGGCGGTGCGCGCTTCGGCGATGGTCCGCTCGGCGACCTGCAGCGACGTCAGCACCGCGTTGAACGCATCGGCGGCCGCGCCGGGAAACGCGGGCTGCACGTCGACGCGCGCGACTTCGACGCCGAGCCCCGCGTGCGCCGCGTCGAGGGCGCGCAGGTGCCGCGCGATCGCGTCGGCGAGATCTCCGCGCAAGCGTTCGCGACGCGCGGCCATCTGCCGGTCGGCGGCGAGTTGCTCGGGGCGCGCGACCAGGATCGCGTCGAGATCGCGGCTCGCCGCGACCTCGACGGCCGACGCGGAGACGATCCGCTCGAGCGCCGCGTCGAGACGGTCCCGCTGCAGCACGTACGCGTACGGATCGCTGACCCGGTAATAGAGCACCGCGCTCAACGCGACCGCGCCGCCGTCGCCGGTCAGCACGTAGCCGGAACCGGCCAGCGCGTCGGGCAGCCGCGCGACACCCTGCGCGGACGGCGCGAGCGCCCGCGGATCGCGATCGAGCGAGCGGATCCGCTGTTCGAGCACGCGCGCGGCGCCCGGCACGAGCAGGACCGATTCGAACGGCTGCGGCCAGGCGAGCACGAGCCCGGCGTCCTGAGTGCGCACGAGCGCGCCGAAGCGCATCACGACCGCGCGGCTGTCCGCCGGAATCCGCCGGATGTTCGAGCCGGCCCACGCGCACGCGGCGAGCACCGCGAGCGCGGCGACGAACCAGAACGACAGGCGCACGGCCTGCGCGCCCGGCCCCAGCGGCGGTGCGGACGGTTCGCTCATCGCCTGGCCTTGTGCGCGTTGGGCGCGGGTGCGGCCTGCGCCGACGCGTCGCCCGGGCCCTGCACCAGCACGCGGAACGGCGCGGCGTCGGTGCGCAGGATCAGGTTCGTATTGGTGCCGACCACCGCGTTCAGCGTGTCGAGCGAACGCAGCATCGTGTACAGGTGCGGATTGCCCGCATAGCTCTTGCCATAGATGTCGGCCGCGTCCTTGCGCGATTGCGCTTCGATGCCGGCCGCTTTCACGTTCGCGTCGGCCAGTGCGATGCGCGCGTCGCGCTCGGCGTCCGAGCGGATCTGCGCGGCCTCGCGATTGCCGTCCGCGGTACGCTGCGCGGCCACGGTCTCGCGTTCGGCGCTCATCCGGTCGACCGTCGCGGCAAGCGTGACGGCCGGCAGCGTGAGCCGTTCGAGCCCGACCTGGGCGACCCGCACGCCGTACGCCGCATAGAGCTGCGCGTCGATCTGCCGGCGCAGCGCGTCCTCGAATTCGCCGATCTTCACCTGGGCCGGATCGGTGTTCACGAGCGACGCGAGATCGTACCCGGCCGACGTCGTCTGCAACGCGGAGCCGACGAGCGAGCGGATCTGCCGCGCCGCTTCGTCCGGCTCGTTGCCGACCGCACGCATGAAACGCCCGATGTCGCGCGCATCGGCCGGCACGCGCCACGCGACGTAAGCCTCGACGATGATGCGCAGCCCGTCGCGGGTGCCGACGTCCTGCAGGCCGCTCGACGTGGTGTGCAGGCGCAGGTCGACGGGCGTCACCGCATCGATCGGCGCAGGCAGCCGCCACGCGAGCCCGGGTTCGAGCAGCACGCGCACGGGCCGCCCGAACCGCGTGACGACCGAGGCCTCGCCGGCGCGTACCTGCACGAAGCTTGCGACCGCGAGCGCGACGAGCACGCACAGCAGCGCGATCGCGACGCGCAGGCGAAACGCGCCGGGCGGCTGCGGTGCGCCGCGATGCGCGTGATGATGGTGGCCGTGGCCATGGCCGTGGTGCGCATGATCATGCGCGTGCGAATGAAACAGACTCACGATGTCGCCCCGGGTGCGGCGTCGCCCGCGTGCGGGGCGGCGGCACGGCCTGCCGCCGTGTTGCGCCGCCCGCGCGGATAACGCCGCGACATGTCAATGGATGCCGGCCAGATCGCCGGCGGGAGTGTTGCGAAGATCGACGGTCGCCCGCGTGCCGTCGGCAAGCCGGTCGTCGATGATCGTCATGCGCGCGTTGCTCAGCCCACGCTGCAGCCGGTCGAGGTAGTACTCGAACGGAAACGCGGGGCCGCCGAGCCGGTACGCGACCAGGTCGGCGTCGAAATCGATCTGCTGCACGCGCGCCGACGACACCGTGTCGCCGGCCTGCGCTTCAGCGTGCGCGACCCGTTCGAGCGCCTGCTGCTGCGCGTTGCCGAGCAGGCCGACCGCGAAGCCGCGCGCCTGTGCGACGCTGCCCTGCGCGCGGATCTGCGCGGCCTGCACGTCGTGGAAGGCGGCGGCCGCACCGGTCGGCGGATGCACGCTCTCGATCACCACCGCGATCACGTCGACCCCGCTTTGCAGCCGGTCGAGCTGCTGCTGGATCGCGTGCTTCAACTGGTCGGCCATCGCGGCCTGGTTCGTTTCCAGCAGCGATTCGAGGGTATGCGATGCGAGGTAGTGCACGAGTTCGCGATTGGCGCTCGTGCGCACCGTGCTTTCCGGGTCGATCGTGCGATAGAGCGCCGCGCGCGCATCGGCATCGGTCAGGCCGAGACGGTAGTCGACCCGCACGTCGGCGTTGACGATCTGGAAGTTCTGGCGGTCGCCGTTCGCGCCGGCGATCACCTGGGTGGTTTCCCACGGATGCGGCACATCCCACAGGCGGTCGATGCGTTCGGGGGTCGGGCCGTCGGCCGGCACGGGCGGCGTATCGGCGCTGCCGTCGTTCGCGCTGCCCGCGATCGCGACCTGGTGCACCGCGCCGTTGTCGACGATGCGCGCGCGCCCGAACGGCCAGGGCAGGCCGACGTGCAGCCCCGGCTGCCAGACCGCGACCGGCGCGCCGAACCGTTCATAGACGGCGCGCTGCTCCGGGTTCAGCACGACGACGGCGGTGAGCAGCCATGCACATGCGGCGGTGGCGGCGAGCGCGGCAGGCAGCAGCCGCACGAAGCTGCGCCAGCCCCAGCTCTGCCGCAGATCGATGCCATAACGATGGCGCAGCTCCGCGCCGAGCGACGCGAACGGCGACGGGCGCCGGCTCAGCAGCCCGGCGATCGCGCTGGTCGGCACGACGGCGCCGCGCGGCACCGCAAACCACGTCAGCACGCCGCGCAGCGCCAGTTCCGCGGCGACGGCTGCATTGAGCAGCGCGACCGCATGCACGAGCCGGTCTGCGGTGCGGTGCCGGAACGCGAACCAGGCGGCGGCGAGCGCACCCGCGAGCGCGGTGACGAGCGCGACGCGCAGCACCCGCTTGAGCGACGCGGACACCGCCGAACCGCTGGCCGCCGCCGCATGATGGCGCTCGGCGACGAGCGTCAGAAAGGCGAGGACGATGCAGGCCGCGCCGGCCGCGAGCGTGGGTTCGGGCGCCGCCATCGCGCGCACCAGCATCGCGGGCGACGGCGGCTGCCACGCGAGCGCGGCCAGCGCGACGGAGAGCACGCCGCCGGCGGCGACGGCCCACGGCCGCCAGTCGATCGCGGCGGCGATCGCCGGCCACGGGTTGTCGTCGTGCTCCGGCTCCTGCTTGCGGCTGAACGCGTTGCGCAGCCAGTCGCCAATCAACGTGACGGCCATCCCTTCCGGGAGAGGGCGGCGCGCGCGGTGGGCGAGCAGCACGCCGATCGCGACGACGAGCACGTTGCACCATGCGCTGGCGAGCGGCGCGCACCAGCGCAGATCCGCGGGCAGGAGGTCGACGGCGCCCAGCGTGCCGAGCGCGACGACCAGCACCGCGGCGGCCCCTGCGACCGGCGCGAGGGCGTCGCGGCCGGCCGGGCTGCCGGGAATGTCGTCGTTGCCTTCCGCCTGTTGCCGCATCGGGGTTCCTTACGTACGCATTACAAAATGAGCAGGAGTCCGTGCGGAAATCTGCGAGCGGCAATGTAGCGCGCTGGATGATGAAACTCAAGGTATCGATGCGATTGACATGACCAGCGAAACAATTGCGCGGATCGGACCTTTCCGCCGCGTTGCGGGCCAGGCGTCCGGCCAGCGCCCGCGGCAAGTCATCCCGGATTCAGACCGGATGCCGGCCCGCAGCCGGCTCGATCTCCCGCACGCGGCCGGAGATCGGCACGAACGCGATACGGATACGCTCGCCGTTGCGCGACGAGGCATAGTCGGCCTTGTCGATCCGGAAGCGCCGACGCGGCACGTCGGGACCGTCGCCGGCGACGTCCAGGTCGTCGCTCGACATGCCGCGAAGATACCGCTCGTCGAGCCGGGCGATCGTCGTGTCGAGCCCGAGCTTCCGGTTGGCTTTCAGGTGGCGCCATACCTTATGCTCGCGCCACAGGCAGCACAGGTACACGATCGGGCAGGTCGTCGCGATCATCGGCGCAACCCCGGCCGGCGTTATCAGCGGGTACGGCATCGGAAGCGCGGCGCCGATCCTGTCGTCGCGGCGATGGCGTTCGGGAGGCGCTGGCGCGCCGGTCGCGATCCGCGACCGCCGCGTCGTCGCGCACAACGCGATGCCGGCAAACGTCGCCGGCATTCAGGTTAGCAGTAGGGGGCAGCCGCTCAGGCGGTGGACTACGGCTGGTTCCATGGCCGACCATCGGTCCAGGATGCATTGACGCCGCTATGGTCAACCTGTCTCGCGGCGCCGCCTGCGGAGGGAGCCTCCATGAAGCCCGTGACCGTGCCGGCCGGAGCGGGTGGCCGTCCGGCACGCAAAACCTTTATCGACGACTCAGACGATTCGGTCGATCCCGTCGATCCCGGCATGGCGCCGGCTCGCCGCTCACGGCGACATCGCGACGAACGTCGGCAGCAGCACGCGATAGACGTGAATCATCGCCGGCCCGAGCAGCACCAGCATCAGCGACGGAAAGATGCAGAAGATCAGCGGGAACAGCAGCTTCAGCGCGATCTTCGCGGCCCGCTCCTCCGCGCGCATCCGGCGCCGCGTGCGCAGCAGGTCCGACAGCACGCGCAGCGATTCGCCGATGCTCGTGCCGAACCGGTCGGCCTGGATCAGCATCGCGGAGAACGACTCGATGTCTTCCGTGCCGGTACGCAGCGCGAGATTGCGCAGCGCCGCCTCCTTCGTGAAGCCGGAACGCATCTCGAGCAGCAGCAGGTCGAATTCGCTCGAGACCACGTCGCTGCTGTAACGCAGCTCCTCGCTCACCTTCATCAGCGCGGCGTCGAGCCCCAACCCCGCTTCGACGCACACGGTAAGCAGGTCGAGGGCGTCCGGGAAATCCTCGAAGATCTTCTGCTGGCGCACCTTGATCCGCTGCGACAGCACGATGTTCGGGATGTAATAGCCGAACCCGGCCAGCACGACGAGGATGACCGCCAGGATTTCGCGCTCGTCCCCGAGCCGGGTCGTGATCAGCACCAGCAGCGCCGCGCACGGCAATGCGAGCGCGAGCACCGTCTTGGCGGTGAAATACAGCGCGGCCGCGCTCTGGTTGCGCCAGCCGGCATTCATGAGCCGGATGCGCAGCGGCGAACTCTCCCAGCCCTCCTTCGGCACCGACAGCTTCGAGATCGGGGTGGACAGCTCCACCAGCTTCGCGACCCAGCGCGACGGCGTGTCGTCGCCGTCGCCGGACGCCGCGCCGGCGCCGCCGGCCTGCTGGATGCGGCGCTGGATATTGCGCGGCACGAACAGCAGCATCGCGACGAGCGCGCCGCCGGCCACGAAGAGGAACAAGCCGCCCAGCATCACGGCGTGGACTACGCTCAGGTTTTGCATGACAGCCTCGCAACGGTTCGTGATTCGATGGGCGCGTCAGACGCGAATCCGGACAATGCGGCGGATCCAGAGCAGACCGAAGGCCATCGACACCAGCATCACGCCGATCATCCTGATCCCTGCCGGATCCTCCCAGAGCACCGACAGGAACTCGCGGTTGAGCAGCGCGATCGCCCCCGCGGTCCCGAACGGCAGCAGCCCGAGAATCCACGCCGACAGCCGTCCTTCCGCCGACAGCACGCGCACCTTGTCGAACAGCTTGAAGCGCTCGCGGATCAGCGCGGAGATGCTGTCGAGCAGCTCGGCCAGGTTGCCGCCGGTCTCGCGCTGGATCAGCACCGCGATCACGAAGTAGCGCAGGTCCTGCACCGGCACGCGTGTCGCGAGGTTCATCAGCGCGTCGTGCAGCGACACGCCGTAGTTGACCTCGTCGAACGTGATCCGGAACTCGCCGCCCATCGGATCGGGAAACTCTTCGCTCGCCATCCCGAGCGTGCTCGTGAACGAATGGCCGGAACGCAGCGCGCGCGAAATCATGTCGCAGATGTCCGGCAACTGCCGTTCGAGCTTGCGCATGCGCCGCCTGCGGCAGCGCATCACGTACATCGTCGGCAGGCAGCCCGCAAACAGCGCGATCGGCAGCGCGGCCAGTTGCGGCAACGTGGCGAAGCTCAACGCCAGCCACGCGAGCGCCGGGAACACCGCGCTGAGCACCATCAGCTTCGGCAGCGTCCAGTCGAGGCCCGATTGCTGGATCAGGAGATCGAGCGCATGCACGCGCGGCACGCGCAGCAGCAACTGATCGAGCGGCTTGGACTCGTCGAGCATCCGCTTCTTCAGGATCGACAGCCGCTCCTGCTGCACGTTGCCGCCGGCCGACATCGCGCGAATCCGCGACTCGATCCGGCGCGCGGCGGCGCCGTGCCGCGCGTTCCACCATTGATACGCGCCTTCGATCGTCAGTACCACCGCGACGAACGTGAGAATCACAAAGGCGTAAAAGATCGTGTTCACGAGGCCTCCCCGGCAGCCAACGGCGCCATGTCGTCACTTCGTCTCGTAACGCTGCGACGGATCGTAGAGCGAATCCGGCAGGTTGATGCCGAACGCCTGCAGCCGCTCGACGAACTTCGGCCGCACCCCCGTCGCGCAGAAGTGGCCGCGTACCGTACCGTCGCGGTCCACGCCCGTGCGCTTGAACGTGAAGATCTCCTGCATGTTGATGATGTCGCCTTCCATCCCGGTCAGCTCCTGGATGCTGACGATCTTGCGCTTGCCGTCGGTCAGCCGCGCCGCCTGCACGACCACCGAGATCGCCGACGCGATCTGCTGGCGCATCGTCTTCGGCGGCAGCGCCAGGCCGGAGACGTTGATCATGTTCTCGAGCCGCGTCAGCGCGTCGCGCGGCGTGTTCGCATGGATCGTCGCGAGCGAGCCTTCGTGGCCGGTGTTCATCGCATTGAGCATGTCGAGCGCTTCCGCGCCGCGCACTTCGCCGAGGATGATCCGGTCCGGGCGCATCCGCAGCGCGTTGCGCACCAGGGTGCGCTGCGTGATCTCGCCCTTGCCCTCGATGTTCGGCGGGCGCGTTTCGAGCCGCAGCACGTGCGGCTGCTGCAGTTGCAGCTCGGCGGCATCCTCGATCGTCACGATCCGCTCGTTGCGCGGAATGAAGCCGGACAGGATGTTGAGCAGCGTCGTCTTGCCGCTGCCGGTGCCGCCCGACACCAGCACGTTCACCTTCGCGCGCGACAGCGCGTCGAGCAGGTCGGCCATCGGCGGGGTCAGGCTGTGGTAGCGCACGAGGTCGTCCATCTTCAGCGGGTTGACCGCGAAGCGGCGAATCGACATCAGCGGCCCGTCGATCGCCGACGGCGGGATGATCGCGTTCACGCGCGAGCCGTCCGGCAGCCGCGCATCGACCATCGGGCTCGATTCGTCGATGCGGCGCCCGACCCGCGACACGATCTTCTCGATCACCTTCATCAGGTGCGCGTCGTCGTAGAACGTCACGTCGGTCAGTTCGAGCTGGCCGCCGCGCTCGACATAGACCTGCCGGTACGTGTTCACGAGGATGTCGGAAATGCCGGGGTCGCGCAGCAGCACTTCGAGCGGACCGAAGCCGAACATCTCGTCATACACGTCGAGCGCGAGCTGCCGCCGCTCGATATCGTTCGCAGGCATCCGTTCGTCGTCGAGGATGCGCGAGATCAGCGCGGCGATTTCCTGCCGGACCTGATCCTGCTGCAGCCGCGACAGGCGCTCCAGCTCGACGCGCTCGAGCACGGCCAGGTGAATTTCGCGGCGCAGTTTCTGGTAAGCGTCGCGCAACGACGAAGACGCCGGGCCGGCCGGTTCGCTGCCCGTCGCGAGCGGCGGGGTCCGGTGCAACGACATCTGTTCGCGCAATGACATGATCGATTCCCCGAAAGAACTACATGGACTTGAGCTTCGGCGTGGCCTTGCGGCCGAAAAGCCTGGACATCAGCGGTTCGCCGCGCACGGCGCCGGGTCCCGCGCGCACCTCCCCTTCGACGAGCTGTTTCGCGTAACCCTGCAGCGCGCGCGTGACCGCCGCGCCGCGTGCGAGCCGCGACACCGGATGGCCCTGGTTGATCGCTTCGAGCACTGTGTCGGCGTCGTCGGGAATCGTGCAGGCGGCCTTCAGGCCGAGCACTTCCTCGAGCGCGGTGCGGGTCCGGTCGCTCGTGCGCGTCGCACGGTTCAGGATGAGCCGCATCTGGTCGGCCGAGTAGCCGAGCGACACGAGAATCTCCAGCAGCCGGCGGCCGGCGCGCACGTGCGGCATCGTGGGCTGCATCACGAGCTCGATCTGGTCGCTGCGATCCAGCGCAACCATCGACAGCCGATTGACGCCGACGCCGATGTCGAAGATCACGAAGTCGTAGCGCGGCGCGGCAACGCCCAGGATCCATTCGAGCGCGTCGTCGCGCATCTCGGCGGCCTTGACCGGGTCGCCGGCGCCCGCGAGCACGTGGAAGTTCTCCGTCACGTGCGCGACGCTCGCATCGAGGAACGCGCTGTCGAGCCGCTCGATCTGCGCGCACAGCTGCGGCAGCGTCGACGGCGGGGTTTCGTCGCTGACGAGGAAGGCCGCGTCGGCGAACTGCTGGTTCAGGTCGATCAGCAGCACGCGGCGCTTGAAGCCCTCCGCGATCTCGAATGCGACATTGCTGGCCGCGAAACTCGTGCCGGCCCCGCCCTTGCACGCCATGAACGACAGGATCCGCGTATCGTCGGTGTCGCGCCGCGTGCTTTGCGCGGCCGCGCGTTCGAGCGCATTGCCGAGCGCCTGCGTGTCGAGCGGCCACTGCAGCACGTCGCGTGCGCCCGCGCGCATCGCGTCGAGCAGCACGTTCGGCGACGTGTCCGCCATCACGAGGATGCAGGTCAGCCCGGCGTGAGTGCGGCAGATCCGCTCGATTGCCGCCAGCTCGGAGGCGTCGAGCGACGTGCCGTCGACCAGCAGGATGTCGAACGCGTCGAGCCCGTCGGTGCGATGTTCGATCTGCGACGGGCGGCCGTTCGCGCGCGTGGCGCGATAGCGTCCGCAGTCGGCCACGAGGCGCGCGATCTGCGAGAGGCGCGCGGTGTCGTCGGAAGCTACGAGAATGTTGATCATGTCGTGTGCCTCGCCTGTTCGATCAATTGCGGTTGGCGCCGCCGGTCGCGAAGGTCAGGCTTTCGCGCGGCAGTGCGGTCGTGAACGGCGGCATCGTCGCCGCCGGTGCGGCACCGGCGACAGCGGCGACGATCGCGACGGCGCCGCGCTGGCGACGCCGGCCGCGACGCATGGTTTTCGGATAGCGCGCTGCGCCGTTCATGGCGTTCTCCCTGAGCATGCCGTCGTTACTGGGTGGCCTTGCCGACCCCGATCACGAACGCATTGGCGGGCGGATCGACCTGCTTGAACGACTTGTCGTAGTTGTCGAGCGCCGAAGCAGCCGCACTGCCGTCGACCACCGTCGTCGCGGCCGCGTGTTCGGCGGCATGCGGATCGATGATCTGGGCCTTCATCACGGTGCGGACCGAATCGCCGAAGCGGGTGTCCCACACCGGGGTGGACGACATGCAGCCGGCAAGCGCGAAGGCAAGCGGTGCGGCGAGCGCCGCGCGGCGCACGAATACGAGGTAGGCGGATTTCATGAGGGTCCCCTTGGGGTGGCATCAACGATCGGTGGACTCGGATTCGGCACGTGCGATCTGCGCGTGGGCAGCCGCCGGCATCCGGGGCTTCGGTCGCGCCGGCGCGGCCGGCTGGGCCGGTGCGTCGGGGCCGGTCGCCGCAAGGCGCGCGGCGGCGGCTTCGATGTGTGCGATGCGGGCCGCGTCGGATTGCGGCACGGTGGCCGCCACCGGCGCGGGCGCCTTCTGCGGCTCGGCCGGTACCGGCGGCTGCGTGTCCGCGCCTTGCGGCGCGCGCGAGACGGGCAGCGCGGCGGCCGGGCCGGCCGGCGCGTCCGATTGCGGCGCCGATGCGGGTGCTTGCGCCGGCGCCTGCGGGGCAGCTGCCGCGCCGTTCGACGGTTGCGCAACCGGCTTGCGAACCCCGCCACGGCCTTCCATGTTGCCCGTCGCATACACGTCGGCTTCGTTCGGCTTCGAGAAGCTGTCGGTCGGCAACGGCACGTCGGCGGTCTGCAGCGGCTTCACGAGGTGCGGCGTGATCAGGAAGATCAGCTCGGTGCGGTCCTGCTGGAACGACGTGCTGCGGAACAGCGCGCCGAGCACCGGCACTTCGCCCACGCCCGGGATCGCCTTCAGCGCGCCGCTCACGTTGTCCTTGATCAGCCCGCCGATCGCGAACGATTCGCCGTCGCTCATCTGGACCGTCGTCGACGCCCGCCGCGTGGTGATCAGCGGGAGGATCGACGTGCCGCCGATGTTGGACGCGCTCAGCGTGACGCCCGTTTGCGACAGCTCCGACACTTCCGGCGCGACCTTCAGGCTGATCCGGCCGTTCGCCAGCACGGTCGGCGTGAACTTCAGCGCGACGCCGTATTCCTCTTCCTGCAGCGTGATCGACGACGTGCCGCTGCCGCTGCTCTGCGGAACCGGGATGAAGATCTTGCCGCCGGCGAGGAACGTCGCTTCCTGGCCGCTGATCGTCACGAGATTCGGCTCCGCGAGGATCTTGACCAGGTTGTCGGTGTTCTGCGCGTCGGCCGAGATGTTGAACGGCTTGTTGTTCGCCTTGCTGAACGCGACTCCGCTTGCGACGCCCGCGAGCAGGTTGCTGACCAGCGCGCCGCTCCACGAACCGAACCCGCCCTGGATGTTGAGCGCGCTGCCCATCTGGTTCATCAGCGTCTTCGACACCTCGGCCACCTTCACCTCGAGCATCACCTGCTGCGGCGACGTGACGGCCAGCATGTTCAGCACGCCGCCGCCCGGCTTGGCGCTCCCCGCGGCCGGATCGCCGCCGCCGCTGCTGTCGCCGTAGGCGCGCGCGATCTGCACGGCCTGCTGCGCGGCCTGCGAGCTCGACACGGTGCCCGACAGCACGATCGTGCCGGCCGCGGTCGTCACGCGGATGTCGCGCTCGTTCGGCATCAGCTCCAGCAGCGACGCCTGCAGGCCGCCGGCGTCCGCGCCGACCGCCACGTCGATCACGCGGCACGCACCGCTCCTGCCCTGCACGATCATGTTCGTCGTGCCGACCGACAGACCGAGGATGTACAGCGTCTGCGGCGACACCATCGTGGCCTGTGCGACGGCCGGATTGCCGATCGTCCGGTTGCGGACCGGCTCCGGCATCGGCACCAGCAGCGACTTGCCGAGCGGCACGCTGACGCTGGTCGAATCACGCACTGCGCCGACGCAGTTCGGCCCGCGCAGCGGTCCCGCCGACGCGGCGGGCGCGGCGGCCGCGACCGGCGCCATGCTGATCGTCATCTGCATCGGCCCCTTGCCGATGGTGGCCGGCGCGCTGGCGCCGCCCTTCGTCAGCGTGCCCGCTTCCATGCCTTCCTGGGCCAGTGCGCCATAGACGGTCAGCCATCCGGAACAGAGGATCGCGGCCATCGTCGTGCCCCGTGCGACGCGTGTACGCAGCGGCCCGGCACCTGTGCATTGCGGTTTGAGCTTCATTTCGTCTGATCCCCCGAGAGTCCGGCGCTGCGCCGGTTATCGACTTCCAAGGCCGCCGTGTCCCGCTGACGGCCGATCTGTTTGTCTGGATGGGTGCGTCTGTGTCAGAAGCACTCGACGCTGCCCTTCACGCCCGTCAGCACGCCGACGCAGTCGCGCCGCACTTCCGGCGCCGCGTGCGATGCGACATGCACGCGTACCGTCCGCACATGGACCGGCGCCGGCGGCGCTTCGGGTGCGGGCTCCTTGCCGAGCAACGTCAGCTTGGTCGCACCGTCGGTGTTCAGCGTCTTCTTGTCGACCTGGTTGCGCAGCACGAGCGAAAGCGTGCCGACACTGCGCGCGAGGTCGAGCCGTTCGGCCTGGTCGGGCGTGACTTCCAGCGTGACCGCGTTGACGACCTTCGGCGCCGTGTCGTCGCGGCTCACTTGCTGCGCGACCGCGAGCACGAGGATGTGCTCGAGCACGATCTTCGAGATGCTCTGCCCGTCGGTCTTGCCCTGCTGTTCCTGCGTGTTGACGATCACGTCGACGTAGTTGCCCGGCAGCGCGAAGCCCGCGACGCCGACCACGTCGTTCACGCGCACCGTGATCGCGCGGCTGCCGTCCGAGATCACCGCGGACAGCCCGCCCTTCGTGCCGACCGGCGCGAGCTTCGATTCGATCACCGGCTCGTCTCGCGACAGGCTGGTGCGGACCACGCGCCCTTCGAGCGCCTTGGTATCGGTGAACGCGCCGGCCGGCACGCTGTCCGCCGGCCAGTTCACCATGCGGATCTGGTTCGGCCCGAGCGGTTCGCCCAGGTTCAGGTCGGTGGCCGCCACCGCAACCGGCGTGACCGAGCTCGTGGATGTCTGCATCAGCCAGTGGGACGCGAACACCACCGCGGCAAGACCCGCGACCATCGCGACGACCAGCATCAGGACCGCTCGACTGTTTTTCATGGCAATGCTCCTCGACGAATCTTGAAAGAAACGGCTCAACCGGTGACGTAGGTGCGCCCGCCGCGCTCGACGGGCGGCGGATGACAGCCATCCCGTTCAGGCCCCGCGCCGAAATAGCTCGCCCATGCGTCGTACAGCGCGTCGTGCGTCACTTCGGGCGGATCGCCGCGGTAACGCGCGCCGGCGGCGACGAGACGCAGCAGGTCCGCCGGGAAACAGGCGAGAAACGCCTTGCCGGTCGGCAGATGCAGCCGATGCAGCAGGTACTCGAATGCGTCGCCGGCCGCGACGAGGCCCAGCGACGCGCAGGCCGCGTCGAACACCGCGCGATAGTCGTCGACCGACAGCGCTCCGATGTGCAGCTTCGAGCCGAGGCGACGCAGGAACGCGTCGTCGCCCAGCTGCTCCGGCGACAGGTTGCTCGAGAACACCGGCCAGACGTCGAACGGCAGCACGAAGCGGTTGCCGGATTCGAGCGTCATGAAATCGACGCCGCGATCGAGCGGGCGCAGCCACCGATTGAGCAGCTCGCGCGGCTCGACGCGCTGGCGGCCGAGATCGTCGACGACGTACATGCCCATGTTCGCCTTCATGTGCGGCGGCGCCTGGTAGAAGCCGGCGGCCTCGTCGCGGCGCAGGTCGAGCTCGTCGAGCGTCAGTTCGCCGCCGGAGATCACGACCGGCCGCTCGCACAGGCGCCAGCGGCGATCGACCGACTGGCCGCCGGGTTGCGATGCCGCGTCGACATGCACGAGCGGGTCGTAGACCTGGATCACGTCGCCGGCCACGCAGATCGCGTACGGCACCGGCACGTAGCCGCGCATCAGCGAACCGAGCCGCTCGGCGAGGAAGGTCTTGCCGCTGCCGGCCGGGCCGTAGATCAGCAACGGGCGGCCCGCGTTCAGCGCCGCGGCCGCGGCGTCGAGCACCGACGTGTTGATCACGATGCCTTCGAAGGCAGCCCACACGTCGTTCTGGCCGATGTGCAGCTTGCGCACCGAATGCGCGGCCACGCAAGCGAGATACGCGTCGAGCGGCACCGGCGCGGGCCCGCTGTAACCGCTGCGCTCCCGTTCCTCGAGCGCACTGACACGGCCCGCGTCGGTCAGGCGGAACGTCACGTCGAGATCGGTCGCGCCGCGATGCGTGAGCTCGACGAGATGCTCGCGCACGAGGAACGCGAAGACGTCGTCGAGTACCGCGAGCGGCAGGCGGTGCCGCTCGACCAGGTCGCCGTACGACGGGCGGCCGAGCATCAGCGTCGACTTCAGCACGAGCCCGGCAACGAACGTCTTGCTCAGTCCCGTTTCGTCGAGCGAGCGCGGCGCCGCCGGCAGCTGCGCGCCCAGCTTCGTATGCGCCTCCCGCGACGGCAACGGATCGGGTAGACGGGCCACCTGCGCGTCGCGTCTCGGTTCGGTATGACTCGTGTTCATGGTCGTTCCATCCTCGTTGCGGGCGCGTCGCGCTATGCGTACGACGCAAACAGCACGACCAGCGTGCCGGCCGCGATCGCTACGCCATACGGCAGCGAGCCGACCGACGTGATTGCCGCGGGGCCGTCGGCGGCCTCCGCAGGCGCTACTCGCGAGCGCCGCGCGAGCAGCGCGCGGACATTCGCCCACATCTGGCGCATCCGCCCGCGCAACAGCACGGCCGCGAGTGCGCCGATCCCGCCGGCCACGAAGGTGGCCAGCACGATGTAAACCGTCATTTCCGCGCCGACCCACGCGCCGATCGCGAGCATCAGCTTCACGTCGCCGGCCGCCATCCCGCGCAACAGGTAGAACGGCAGCAGCAGCGCGAAACCGGCCGCCGCGCCGGCAAGCCAGCCGAGTGCGCCTGCCAGGACGCCGTGCAGCAGGCACTGGGCGACCAGCGCGCCGGCGAGGCCGAACGCGACGAGGCGATTCGGAATGCGGCGGGCCGCGATGTCCGTGCCGGCCGCGGCGACCGCCAGCAGCGTCACGCACAACGGAATCGGGTAAGGCGGCGCAACGGGTAACATGGCGAACCTCGCGGAGCGAATCGAAGATTCAGGAAACCATCGCCAGCGCGGTGGCCGCGGCGGCCAGGACGGCCGTTGCGATCACTGCGTACGTATCGGCAAGCGAGCCTTTCAGCGTGACTGCGGTGCCCAGCACCGCAACGGCAAACGTCGCGGCGAGGAACGCATACTCGATCGACGCCATGCCCTGCTCGTCGCCGATCCCGAGGCTTGCGATACGCGCCCTGGTTTGCATGATGGTCTCCGGTACCGGGTGATCAGACGCGTGGGAGCGGCTCGAACGCTGCACCGGCCGAGCCGTCCGCACGCTCTGCTTTTCAACGGCCTCAAACGGCCGCGGTCAGATCGGCAGCGATCGTGGTGAACACGGTCTTGAGTTGCGTGCCGACCGCGGTGACTGCCACGATGATGCCGACTGCGATCAGTGCTGCGATCAGGCCGTATTCGATGGCGGTCACGCCGTCTTCATCGCGAACGAAACGGGCGGCTTGTTGAATGAACTTGGACATGATGATCTCCTTGCGTGGTGACTTTCAAAGCCCTCGCGTGCCGGCTGGTCGGATGACCTTGCATCGATACGTCGAGAGTGGGTGTTGATGCCGTGTGGTGCCGACGAGCGATTCGGATGCGCCGTTCGTCGTACCGTCCATCAAAGTGCTGTTACCGCCGAGTCCAGACTTGAAGTGATCGTGCTGAACACGGTCGACAGGTCCGTACCGATCGCCGTCAACGCAACGACGATGCCAACTGCGATCAGTGCCGCGATCAGGCCGTATTCGATGGCCGTCACGGCGTCCTGATCCTCAGCGAACCAGGCAATCTTTTCGATGACTCTTGGCATAAATAATCTCCTTTCGGACTGCTACTAATTCCCCGTCGTCCTTCAGGACGTCGGGACGGGCACCACCGGCACTACTCGAAAAATCGGAACGCGCCGTTCAGCTGCGGGAACGGGGATGCACACCCCTGTCCGTGCGAACGGGTATCAGCGAGGCTGAGCGCGAGAGAGGCGTGTACGGTGCGACCGGCCGGATGAACCGGACGATCCGATCGACCTGAACGGCACGACTGCCGTTCGACGCATGGAATCCAGTTGAACGGGAGAGAAACGCCCCGCAAAGCTGCAATGTGTCTTTAATGCGGTTTGCGAACCGCGATGTGCTGTGGTCTTTCATTTTTATTCCCCGTATTGGCCATGCCAATTTCTTATTGCCCGACGATACCGGGCCTCATGGGTCATTCGACGAAAGCTCGTGCGGTCGATCGGCCTGGAGCTGCGTATTCCCCGACGCGCTCCGGCCTTCCTTTCCGCGGGTGATTCCGAAGCCGGTTCCGTCCGTCTTTTGCCGGAACCGCCTGCTCGTCACCTCGTCGACTGCCGTGCCAACGCTTACGCAAAGAGCGGGCCACCCGGAGCGAAATCGAGGCGCATCAAGGGTTCCGGCGATGCCAGCGCTCTCCGGCCCGGGGCCCGATACGCGAAATGTTTCAAATTTGACATATGTTTTCCCGCAAGCGTTGTAAGCCGGAATGCCCGTCGCCGCGCTGCGCAAAGGATCGAAAATTTTTACTCGGGACTTTCCCGAACGCGCGAAGCGGCCTGCGTGCCATGCCGCCAGCGGGATGCGGAGCCGGTCAAAATGGCCGAATGTTTCAAAACAGAAACACGAAATCCCGCCGCATCGATTTCTCAACCCTGAAAACGCGGTTTTCACGTGCGTCATCGGCCAATCCAAATGCCGGCTTTCAGTAGGCGATTTGCATCACGCGGTTTTTTCTTCAACAATGAATTCACCGGACAGCGCCATTTGAGCGCGATTCGATCCGAAGGCACGACAACATCAAACGGCTGCGACACGCCAGGCAGCCTCTACACACATACGGGGAATCATGTACACAGCCAATCGTGGGACGCGCGTTCGCGCCATACGCTGTGCTCAATGGCTGACAGCCGACCGGATCATTCCGTACAGCTGCATCATGCTGATGCTCTTCGTCGCGTTGGCGGTCGTGTGGGGTGTCGTGTCCGATGGCTTTACCTCGAGCGACACGGTCCGTCCGGGTATCGACTTCTCGGTGTTCTGGACCGCATCGCATCTCGTGTTGCAAGGCCATGCCGCATCGGCCTACGACGCTTCGTCATTCCTGCAGGCCGAATCCGCGCACTTCGGTGCGTATCTGCAGCATCGGCCGCTTCCCTGGCTCTATCCGCCGACGATGTTGCTGTTCATCGCGCCGGTTGCCCTTGTGCCTTTCCTGCCCGCTTACTTCCTCTTTTCGGCGGGCAGTCTTTTATGCTACGCGTTCGCTATCTCGCGGTTGTCGGGATTGCGCGCGCATCTTCCCGTGCCGCGCGCCGCGGCGCTCGTCGTGATCGCGTATTCGGCGGTGTGCCTGTCCGCACTGTTCGGCCAGAACAGCATCCTGACCGCCGGCCTCGCCGCACTCGCGCTGCATCTGCTCGGCAAGCGCCCGGTCGCGGCCGGCGTGCTGATCGGGCTGCTCGCGATCAAGCCGCAACTGGCCGTCGTGTTCCCGTTCGCGCTGATCGCGGCGCGTGCGTGGCGCGCGTTCGGCGCCGCGGCAATCACCGCGATGCTGTTCGCGGCGGCCGGGATCGCGCTGACCGGAGCCGGCGCGCTGCACGGGCTCGGCGCGGCCGTGTCGACGGTGCGCGACCAGCATTTCATGCTGCCGTCGTACTGGCTCGCGTCGCCGACACCGTTCGCCGCGCTGCGGCTCGCAGGCTTGTCGGTGCCGGTCGCGCTGGCCGCGCAGGCGGCGGTCGCACTGCTCGCCATCGCGGCGACCGTCGACGTGTGGCGCCGCACGCCCGACATGCGCTTACGCGGCGCCGCGCTCTCCGTCGCTACCTTGCTGACCTCGCCCTATCTGTGGCACTACGAACTGACCTGGCTCGGGATCGCGATCTTCTGCCTGATCGCCCTTGGCTTCGAGGAAGGCTGGCGGCCCGGCGACCAGGCGGTGATCGTGCTCGCCTGGCTGCTGCCGATCTTCGAGATGCTGAACCGGTTGATGAAGCTGCCGCAGATCGGTCCGGTCGTCCTGCTTGCCGTGCTGTTCGTCATCGTTCGCCGCACGGTGCGGCACTCGCCCCGGAATTCGCGATGAAGACGCCCCTTTCCGCTCGCCACGCCCATCCTGCGATGGATGCCCATCCGGAACTCCCGATCGCGGGCCCGCGCCGTTACCCTCACTGGCTCAATCGCGACCGCGTGCGCGTCTATGCCGGCGGGGCGTTGCTGGCCGAGCTGCTGTGCCTCGGCATCTACCTTGCCCGGCTGTACTTGCAGCATGGCGCTTCGCTGGTCCCGCTGTCGCAGGATTTCTCCGCGATCTGGAGCGCGGCGTGGCTCGCCGCGCACGGGCGTGCCGCCGACGTCTGGCATTTCAACGCGCTGTTTTCGATCCAGCAGCTCGCCGTGCCGGGAATCAATCTCGAGGACGGCATGCTCCTGTGGCTCTATCCGCCCAGCATGCTGTTGCTGGTCATGCCGCTCGGCTGGCTTCCGTACACGCTGGCGGTCACGCTCTGGCTCGGCGTCACGTACGCGCTGTTCGCCGTCGTCGTTCATTCGACCGTGCAGCGCGGCGCCGCGTGGCTGTGCGCGCTGGCCTTCCCCGCCGCATTCGTGACCATCGTCGTCGGGCAAACCAGCCTGTTTACCGCCGCGCTCGGCGGCCTCGGCCTGCTGCTCCTGAATCGTCGCCCCGTGTGGGCCGGGATCTGCTTCGGCATGCTGACGATGAAGCCGCAGATGGCCATCCTGTTCCCGCTCGCGCTGCTGTGTGCCGGCCAGTGGCGTGCGCTGGCCGCGTGGGCCGCGACGATCGCCGCATGTGTCGCGCTCGCCGCGCTCGCGTTCGGCACCGGCTCGTGGATCGCCTTCGCCCACGGGATGCACGATGTCTACCAGGTCGTCGGGGCCGGCCATGCGAAGCTCGCGCGGATGCCTACCGTGTTCGCGCTGGCCGCGATGGCGGGCTGGCCCGCCTACGTCGCCGGCGGCCTGCAGCTGCTGTCCGCCGCGATCGCGGCGATCGCCGTCGTCCATGCATGGCGCGGCGCATGCTCGTACGCGCTGCGCGCCGCGACCCTCGCGTGCGCCTGCCTGCTCGTCAGCCCCTATCTGTACGACTACGACCTGACCTGGTACGGCATCGTGATCGCGTGGTACGCACGCTATGCGTGGACGCACGGCTGGCGGCGCTTCGATCGCGAATGGCTGCTGCTGCTGTGGCTGATGCCGCTCGCGGGCCTCGCGGTCGTGCCGCATCTGTCGTTCCAGTTCATGCCGCTCGTCACGCTGGCGTCGCTCGGGCTGCTCGTCAGCCGGATCGCCCGGGAACGACGCGACGTGCCGTCGATGCCGGACGCGCACGATCACTCGACCGAAACCGCGTTCACCCATCAGGCCAGAACGCACCACCGCACGGCGTACGGATTGCGCCGCACCGGCCGGCCCGCCATCGGCGCGCATCGGTGAAACGGACATCACAAGGGGAATCATCATGCGGGAATCGCTCTATACACCGCTCGTATCGCTGGTCGTGCCGTTCTATAACGAAGGCGAGGCCGTCGAGCGCTTCTTCGACGTCGTGATTCCGCTGATGACGTCCATCGACGCGATCCGTTTCGAAATCGTCTGCGTGAACGACGGCAGCCGCGACGACACGCTCGAGCGGCTGATCCGGATCAGCACCGGCGAGCGGCGCGTGCGCGTGATCGATCTCACCCGCAACTTCGGCAAGGAAGCCGCGCTCACGGCCGGCCTCGACGAAGCCCTCGGCGATGCCGTGATTCCGCTCGACGCCGACCTGCAGGATCCGCCCAGCCTGATTCCGGTGATGATCGAACACTGGCGCGACGGCGCGGAAGTCGTCGCCGCGAAGCGCAGCAGCCGTGCGTGCGATTCGTTCGCGAAACGCACGGCGGCCGCGATCTACTATCGTGTGCACAACCTGCTGTCGGACGTGAAACTGCCGGAGAACGTCGGCGATTTCCGGCTGATGGACCGCAAGGTCGTGAACGCGCTGCGGAACCTGCCCGAGCGGCATCGCTTCATGAAGGGGCTGTTCGCGTGGGTCGGCTACCAGACCGTGATCGTCGAATACCAGCGCGACGCACGCAGCGCCGGGCACTCGAAGTTCTCCGGCTGGAAGCTGTGGAATTTCGCGCTGGAAGGCATCACCAGCTTCAGTACCGTGCCGCTGCGCAGCTGGACCTACATCGGCGTCGGCATCGCCGCGCTCTCGTTCCTGTACGGCTTGTTCATCATCGTCCGCACGTTGCTGTTCGGCAATGCGGTGCTCGGCTACGCGTCGCTGATCTCGGTCACGCTGTTCATCGGCGGGATCGAGCTCATCGGGATCGGTGTCGTCGGCGAATACATCGGGCGGATCTACGACGAGTCGAAGCAACGGCCCGTCTACCTGATCCGCCGCCGCTACCAGGCGCACAGCAAGGTGATCGACCTCCGGGTCGCGCGCGATGCGCGCCGCCAGACCGCACGCCGGCGCGTGCAGCCGGCCCGTGCGCGGATCGGCGCACGCTGACGGGCGCCGGCGGCCATGATCGGCCTGCTCCATGGCGAGCGCACGCGGCTCGTGCGCTTCGGCGTGTCCGGGCTCGGCTCGACCGCGATCCACACGCTGGTCGCGGCGGCGCTGTTCGCGCGGCTCGATGCGACGCTGGTGACGGCGAACGCGATCGCCTTCCTCTGCGCGACGGCGTTCTCGTATCTCGCGAATACGCTGTGGAGCTTCTCGTCGACGATGTGCACGCGCAACGCGGTGCGCTTTCTCGCGGTCACGCTGGCCGGCTTCGTCGAAACGATGCTGCTCGCGCGGGCTGCCGAAGCGCTCGACGTATCCCGCGGGATGAGCATCGTCGCGATCGCGCTGCTGGTTCCGCCGACCACGTTCGTGCTGCACCGGTGCTGGACCTACCGGCAAGTCGCTCCCCTCCCCAGCCGCTCCCGAAATTAATCGGCCACTCAATTAACAGGTTCAATGTCGCCACATTTAAGTAACACATCGAATCGATTGAATTAGATTTCAAAATTACCGTATGAAACAATATTAAATACCCTGTTTACTTTTACAGCTCCCAGAATTAACCGAACGGGATAACCTGCATTCGCCATCTCGACTGCACATGGCTTGATCGGAACAAAGCCTTGCAGGACAACGCGATGGCGGCCGCACGAAGCAATTCGCGCAACAATAAGTCCCATTCATTCAAACGGGAGCTTCTATGTCACGCGTTACCGATGTGCTCGTCTCTTTCGATACCGAAACCATTCTCAAAAAATATCCGAATCCCAGCAAGAATCCGAATAGCCCGACGCTGATCGACTGGAAGCACGTGTACATGGTCACCAACCAGGACAACGTGGTTTCGGGTCAGGCGGGCGGCGAACTCGACCTGAAGGCGCAAGTGGGCGACCTGATCCGCTGGCGGGAAACGAGCCTGTCGCTGGGCTTCGAGAACCAGGTGGTGTTCTACAAGTTCATCGGCAACGTCGGCAACGAGCTGATCTCGACGCCCACGCCGCGGGTCGCGGAAGCGTCGATTCCGGTGCCGAACACCAGCAAGCCGGACGTGCCGACCTGCCAGAAGGTCGCGAACTACTACTGGTCGTCGGAATGCCTGAAGGTCGGCCGCGTGACCTATCACTTCCAGTTCCAGATCATCGATCGCAACTGCCAGAGCCAGGGCTGCTTCTCCTGGGATCCGTTCATCTCGATCCATAACTGATCGCGGCAGGCGGGCGGCCGCACGGCGGCTGCCCGCGTCACCCACTTGTTGCGGAGGAAGCGCTCATGCCTGGTCTTCGTTGCGATGTGCTCGTGATCGTCGACGCCGTCACGCTGCTGTCGGCCTACCCCGAGGCGAGCCGGAACCCCGACGCGCCGACCGCGATCGACGGCCGGCACCTCTACGTGGTGAGCCCGGGCGACACCGCGCAGCTCGGCCACAACGACAGCCGGCTCTTTACGGGCCTGTCGCCCGGCGACCAGTTGCACCTGCGCGAAACCGCCCTGGCATTGCGCGCCGAAGCAAGCGTGCTGTTCGTCCGGTTCGCGCTGAAGGATGCGGGCATCGTCACGCCGATCGAACCCGAAGTGCGCGATGCGGCCACCCCGGTGCCGGTCGCCGACGACCTGCTGCATCCGTCGTGCCAGCCGATGAAGGACCACTACTGGCGCAGCGACGTGCTGGCCGCGGGCGCCACCACGTGTACGGCCGATTTCGCCGTGTTCGACCGCGACGGCGCCGTATCCGGTTATTTCCGCTGGGAAACGTCGATCGAAATCGCCGAGGGCCGGACGGACGCGAAATAGCCCGGTTTCAAACCGTCGCCGGATCGTCACGGCAACTTCTCGCGGCCACCGAAACCCGCGTTCCAGGCGATCTTTCATGCGAATGCCGCCGACCGGCAGGGCCTGAAACGCTTCATCGACAATGCGCCGGAACCGGCCGCGCCCCATTGCCGCCCGGTACGGCGGCCGTTTCATGGGCTGCGCGTTGCCCGTCGGCTGATGGGCCGCACGCAAAGTCGCGGCCACGCACCGTCACACGCTACGTCCCAACAACTGCCCCGGCCAGCCGTCCACGTCGAAGGTTGAAATTCGCTCATACCCGCAGGACTCGTAGAAGCGCACCAAGGCGCCCGTCCCGCCGCCATAGCAGTCCACCCGCAAGCGCCCCACCCCGGCCGCCCGGGCGCGCTCATCCGCGAAGGCCATCAGGCGCCGGCCGACACCCCGCGCCCGTGCATCGCGCGACGCCACCAGCACGCGCACATAGATCTCCGGCTCGGTCGCCGGCGGCACGTAGGGCATGGACTCGCCGAGGATCAATGCGCCCAGGACGCGACCCTCCCGATCCTCCGCGACCCACGCGTCGGGCAGCGCACACGCTTCGGTCACGAACGCAATCCGCCCGGGTTGCGTCGACCATGGCTCGCGGCCCCATTGCCCGTCGTTGCCGATGGAAACGAACCACGCTATCACGTCATCGAAGATCCCCAGCACGGCCGGCGCATCGAGCGCACTGGCGCGACGAATCACCTGTTCGTCCATTCCTGACTCCTTCACGCTCAACCCTCCTTCGCCGGATTCGACGACCGGCGCGCAACTGGATGTCGTGCCGAGCCGCCCGAGGACGCGCGATCGAAACCCGGCGATCAAGCCCGCTACGGTACCGACATTCCCCCCGGTCGAGCAAGACGTGACGGCCCGCGAGCCGCAACCTTGCCGGCGGAGCGGCACGATAAAAGCGGTTCGGCGCCATGCCGAGGGGGCCGAAAAACCCTGCCGCAACGCACACTCCATCGCGCTCGCCCGATCCGGCTGGCCGACGCGCCGCCTGCGCCGCACCGGATCGCAGCGGATCGATTCCCGCGCGAATGCCCTCCTTGACGACAAAAATATCTACAATCGACGCGATGCATCGCAGGCATGACGCGCCAGCCGCCCCCACTCTCGCTCGCCACCATGAACGCACCCGCTGATTCCCCCCCGTCCGCCCCGTCGGTACTCGGCGTCTATCGTCAACTGGCGGATCCGTCCGCCGGGCAATGGATCGTCAGCCGCTCCGAGCGTGCGCACCTGTACCGCATCCAGCATCACCGGCCCGACGGCAGCACATCGGTCGATACGGTCGTCGATGCGGACAACCTCGACGCGAAGCTGCACAAGTGGATTCAGGAAGGCTTCGTCCGGCGCGAAGCCGGCGACCGTGCGGCGCCCGCCCATCGCGGCGCGTTCATGCTGGACCTGCGCCGCGCGCACGCCGCGCGCCCGGCCGCAGCCGGCGCTGCGGCGCACGTCGTGCAGGTGGGCGGCGTGCCGATGCCGCGCGGCCCGGGCGGCCCGCTCGTGCCGCCGCTGAACCCGGCCTACCTGTTCACCGCGCGCGTGACGAACGTGCTGGAAGACATCGTCGAGAACCGGCGCATCCTGCTGATCGGCCACACCGGCACGGGCAAGACGAGCCTCATCGAGCAGGCCGCCGCGCTGGCCGGCCATGGCGTGCTGCGCTCGAACATGAACGGGCAGACGACGGTCGGCGACTTCGTCGGGTTCTGGACCGTCAAGGGCGGCGAGACGATCTGGGTCGACGGCGTGCTGCCGACCGCGATGCGTGAAGGGCTGTGGCTCATCGTCGACGAAATCGACTTCGCGGAACCGGCGATCCTCGCGGTGCTGACGGCCGTGCTCGAACCGGCCGGCCGCTTGTTGCTGAAGGAAAAAGGCAACGAGATCGTCGTCCCGCATCCGTCGTTCCGCCTGTTCGCGACGGCCAATGCGGTGGGCGCGATGGGGCAGTTCCGTCATCTGTACCAGGGCGCCAACGTGATGAACGAGGCGTTTCTCGACCGCTGGCGCGTCTACCGCCTCGACTACCTGCCAGCCCCCGACGAGGCGCGCGTGCTGCAGCGCACGTTCGGCGCGGCCATGACCGCGGCGATGGCCGACACGCTCGCGGCCATCGCGGCCGACTGCCGCGCCGCGTTCGTCCGCGAGGATCTGGCCAGCGCGTTCTCGACGCGGCGCCTGATCGACTGGGCCGAGCTGATGCTGCGCACCGGCGACCCCGAATCGGCCGCCGGCCCGACGATCTATGCGAAGGTCGGCGCGGAAGACGCCGACCTGATCCGCAGCATCATTCGCCACTACATCGACGTCGAGGCCTGACGCGATGGACCGGGACGACGACGCGCGCTCGCTTCACCTGACCCGGCTGGCCCGCACGCTCGCGCAACGGCACGGCATCGAGGTCCGGTTCGCGCGCCACGGGCACGTTGCGCGGCCAGACCTGCTGGTGCTGCCCGACACGCTGCTCGCCGGCGACGTGGACGACGACGCGATCACCGGTCTCGTCGACCTCCACGCGGCGCGCGCCCGCTTCGGCGCGATCGACGAGGTTGCCGCGCTGGCGTCGCCCGCGGTGCGGGCCATTGCGCAGGCGATCGACGATCGGCGCGCGGCCGGTCGCCTCGCCTCGATCTATCCCGGCGCGATGACATTCCTGCGGCGGATGCGGGCAGCGGCGTCCGCCGACACGCTCCATCGGTGGCCGCGCATGGCGTGGCGCGACCGGCTGATGTGGCGCATCGAGCGCGCGCTGTGGGACGAACCGCCGTCCCCCATCGAGCGCGTGCCGTCGCTCGACGCGACGATGGCGGCTTCGGACGATCTCGTCGACGAAGCCCGTGCGGCCACATCGACCGCCGACAGCATCCGCGCCGCGCACCGGATCGTCGAGCGCGTGCGCGCGCTGGCGTCGGCCGGCGCGAACAACATGATGTTCACGGCCGATCCGGTCGGCACGATCGACAGCGACAGCATCGCTGCGGAATTCGAATCGGACGGACAGGGCGCGCCGGACGACTCACGTGCGCCGGTTTCGGCCGAATCGAGCGCCGGTGCGATCGCCGATACCGAATCGTCGGCCGAGGCGCCGCCACCGGGCGATGCAACGCCCCGCACGATTCCCCTGTCGGCCGACCGCCGGCCGCTGCTGTCGGTCCCGCTGACCACCGCGTTCGACACGGTGACGGACTTCACCGGCAAGGGCGAGCCGGCGCGCTGGCACCGCCTGCGAAGTGCGGCCCGCGCGCAGACCGAGCCGCTCAAGCTGCGACTCGAACGCGCGTTGAAAGTGGACGAGCAGACGCGCTGGAAGCGCGAACAGGAGCGCGGCGAGCTCGACCGGATGTCGCTCGCCCACCTCGTCACCGCGCCCGGCTATCGCACGCCGTTCCGCGTCCGGCGTGCGGCGCCCGGACGCGACGCGGCCGTCAGCCTGCTGATCGATTGCAGCGGGTCGATGACCGGCAGAAAGATCGAGCTCGCCACGCTGTGCGCGGCGGCGCTGTGCGATGCGCTGACGCAGCTCGGCTTCGCGTGCGAAGTGCTCGGCTACAGCTCCGTCGAGGATGCCGCGATGCGCGCGCACTACCAGCGCTGGATCGACGCCGGCCGCGACACGTTCGGCTACAACCGGTTCGTCGAACGGCTCGACCTGCGCGTCTACAAGCGGTTCGATTCCGACAACCCGAGCGGCCTCGCCTGCATCGAATGCGGTCACGAGAATCCCGACGGCGAGGCGTTGAGCTGGGCCGCCGAGCGGTTGCTGGCGAAGCGCGCGCGGCGGCGGATCCTGATGGTGCTGTCGGACGGCTATCCGGCAACCGGCGACGGCAACCCGGCGATCCTGCGCTCCGACCTGCGCGCACGCATCGATGCGCTGCGCGAGCGGCGCGTCGAACTGATCGGCGTGGGGATACTCGACGATTCGGTCGAAGCGTTCTATCCGGTCAGCAGCGTGGTCGAGCATCTGCACGCGTTGCCGGGCGCGGCGTTCAGTGTGCTTGGCGATACGCTGCTGGACCGGCGCTAGCCTCCGCCACGGCCGCGGTTGCAATCGAACCCGCACTCGCATTGCCGCCGGCCCGCCGGATCGGTATTCGCACGCAGAACGTCGAGCCGCGGCCGGGCTCGCTCGTCACGTCGATGGTGCCGCGATGGCGCTCGACGATGCCGTGCGATACCGACAATCCGAGCCCCGTGCCCTGCCCGACCGGCTTCGTCGTGAAGAACGGATCGAAGATCCGCCGGACGACGTCCGGCGTCATGCCCGTTCCGGTGTCGCTGATCGCGATCGACACCTGCTCGCCATCGCTCGACGTGCGGATCGTGATCACGCCGCGCTCGGGAATCGCGTGCGCCGCGTTCACCAGCAGGTTCATGAAAACCTGGTTCAACTGCGACGGCAGGCATTCGACCTGCGGCACGTCGCCGTAATCGCGCACGATGTCGGCCTTGTACTTGAGTTCGTTGTGGACGACGTTGAGCGTGCTTTCCAGGCCCGCGCGGAGATCGACCACGCTCCACTCGTCGCTGGCCGGACGCGAGAAATCGCGCAGGTCCTGCACGATGCGCCGCACGCGCAGCGCGCCGTCGATCGATTCGTCGATCAGGGTCTCGATCTCGCCGCGCACGTAGTCCAGGTCCGCCGCGCGGCCCATCGCCGCCAGCGCGTCGCGCGCGGCCGGGTCGAGCTGCGGCAGCGCGGCTTCATGCGCGGCGATCACGTCGAGCAGACCGTGCACCCACGTCTTCAACGTATTGAGGTTCGCACTGACGAAGCCGATCGGATTGTTGATCTCGTGCGCGACACCGGCCGCGAGCTGACCGATCGACGCGAGCTTTTCCGACTGCAGCAGTTGCTCGTGGGTGTCTTCGAGTTCATGCAACAAGCGCCGCTGCTCGTCCTTCTCCTGTTCGAGCCGTGCCTGCGCGACCTTGCGCTCGTCGATCTCGGTCGCCATGATCTCGCGCGTGTGCTGCAGTACCGTCGTCGTCTGTTCGTAGCGATGCAACGCGCGTTCGAGTTCCGCGGTCCGCACCCGCACGAGCCGTTCGAGCGTATCGGTCATGCCGCGCAGGAAGGTTGTGCGCGCATCGAATCGGCTCAGCAACAGCGTGACGACCAGCGTCCCCATCGTAAACAGCGCGACGGTCGTCGCGAGCCACGGCGCGTCGACCCCGTTCGCGGCCCCGCACCGTGCGTCCGGCGCGAAATGGGCGGCCGCCATCGCCGTGTAGTGCATGCCGGTGATGGCGATCCCCATCACGAGGGCCGCGCCGACCCGCTGGGCGGTCGCATGGCGCGCGTGCTGCACGCGCAGCGCCTGCGCGATCCACAATGCGGCGGTCGACGCGATCACCGCAATGCCGATCGAGGCCGCGAACAGCCCGGCATCGTAGCGAATGCCGGGCTCCATGCGCATCGCGGCCATCCCCGCGTAATGCATGCCGGCGATCCCGCCGCCCATCAGCGCGCCGCCCGCGAGCAACCGCCGCCAGCCCAGCCGCGCGCGCGTGACGACAGTCAGCGCGAAGTACGACACGAGCACGGCAATCGCCAGCGACGCCCCCGTATCCGGCAACGCGTAGCCGAGCGGAATCGGCAGCGAGAACGCGAGCATGCCGACGAAGTGCATCGACCAGATGCCGGCGCCCATTGCCACCGCGCCGCCGCCCAGCCACGCCCGCTTGAGCTTCGGGTTGTCGAGCAGCGAGATGAAGGCGGCCAGGTCGAGTGTCGTATAGGAGGCCAGCGTCGCGATCGCGAGCGACAGCAGGACGAGCGGGAGATTGTAGGTGCCGTACATGATCGAGCGCCCGGATCGAGGTGAGTGCGTTGCCGCGGCGCCCAGTCGCGCACCGCGCCCATCAGGCCGCGCCTGCGGACTCAGGCCGGCGCCGCCCCCGCGTTCGACGCCGGCTTCGAGGCCGCCTGGCCGGCCAGCACGAGGATGTCGAACGACGTCCCCTCGCGCGTCTCGAAGCGGCGCACGAGTTCGATCTGGTGCGCCGACATCACGCTGCCCTTGGTCATCAGCAGCACGCCGCGATGCGTGCGCAGATCGTCGGCGAGCTGCATCCCTTCGCGCAGCTGCGCGGACTTGATCTCCGCGACGGACGCCGCGATGCCGAGGCCTGCCGGGTCCCGCATCAGTTCGACCAGGCTATCGACGACCAGCGCGTCGTAACGCACGCCGGCCTGCGAGCGCAGCGCGTCGATCGCCTGTTCGACCGAATGCGGCACGCCGATGTCGCCATTCCGCAGCCCTTCGAAATCGCGCGCGATCGCCACGATCCGCGAGCCGAGCGGGATCGCGTCGCCCGCCAGCCCGTCCGGCGTGCCGCGTCCGTTGAAGCGTTCGTACTGGTGCAGCACGATCGACGCGACCTTGTGCAGTTGCGCGACCGGCGTCAGCACCATCTGCGCGCGCAGCGGATGCTGCAGGAACAGGCCGTGTTCTTCCGCCGTCATTTTCGCGAGCGGCTTGTGCAGCAATTCGTCCGGCAGCGACAACTTGCCGATGCCGTGCAGCAGCCCCGCGAAATAGACATCCTGTGCATGCAGCTCGCTCATCCCGGCGGCCAGCGCGAGCCGCCGCGCAATCTCGCCGACCCGCATCGCGTGACCGCTGGCGGACCCGCAGCGCATCTCGATCATGCTCGCGCAGACCTGAACCATCGCGGTGAAACTGCTTTTCAGGTCACGTTGCGCGGCTTCGAGGAACATCACGGTCTGGCCGAGCTCTTCGGTGCGCGCCCGAACCTGCGTTTCGAGTTCCGTATTGAAGCGGCGCAGCGCTTCGTTCTGCGCTTCCGTCAGCGCGGCGAGCCGGGCCGCTTCACGCCGCAAGCGCCGCTGCTCCAGCGCCTGTTCGAGAGTCAGCAGCAGGTCGTGATCGTCCCACGGCTTGTTCAGGTAGCGATAGACGCCGCCGTCGTTGACGGCCTGCACGACCGACGCGATCTCCGCATAGCCGGTCAGCAGGATGCGCATCGTGTCCGGGTAGAGCGCCCGGGCCCGCGCGAGGAACTCCGCGCCGCTCATGCCCGGCATCCGCATGTCGGACACGATCAGGTCGACTTCGGTCGATGCCAGTATCTCGAGGGCCGCCTCGCCGCTTTGCGCGGTCAGGATCTCGTAGCCGGCAGGCCGGAACACGCGCTTGAGCGCCGACAGCATGCTTGGCTCGTCGTCGACCAGCAGGATCGACGGTACGCCACCCGCGTCGTCGGATGTCGCCGGCGCCCCGCTCGTTTCAGGCGATACCGCATTCGGTCCGTTTGTTGCAGATGTCGTCATGATAGGCCTCGGATCGCTTATTTATATTCTCTCTGTATCATCGGCAGACACTGCGGATTCGATATCCGGGAAAACGCCGATGCGCTCGTCCGGAACACGCCGCGGATGCGTCACCGCGGCGCGCGGCCGCATGCGATCTACCCCGCCGCCGAACCCGGTTCGCGCACGTAGAAGATGTCCCACTCCGCTTCGTCCGCCTGCACGAAGCCGTGCCGCGCATAGAAGCGGTTCGAATCGCTGCCGCGCAGCGCTCCGACGCGTACGGGCACGCGCATCTCGTCCGCCTCGGCAAAGATCCTGCGCAGCACGGCCGCGCCGATGCCCTTTCCCTGATGCTCGGGCACGATGTACAGATGATCGAGCAGCCAGTGGTCTGCCTGCCGCCGAACCACGAAAAAGCCCGCGTTCACTCCATCGGCTTCGATGAAGCGGCACAGCGCCGGGTCGAACGACGCGAGAAAGCGTTCGCGCGCACGCCGGGGATCGAAGCGGCCGATGCGTTCGAGGCTGTCGCGCATCGCGGCGATGCGGATCGCAACCAGCGTTTCGGCGTCGGATCGGGTGGCGACGGGAAAGGTCAGGTTCATGGGCAAGTCGCGCTCACGCGGAGAAAAGGCCCGGCGTCGCAGCGCAAGCGTCGAAGCGTTCTCGCGACGCCGGCCGCCGGCACGAACGGCACGTCAGGGCGTCTCGATGCCTTCTGCCTGCGTCGCCAGGAATCGCAGGTACTTGCCGTCCTCGTCCTCGAACAGTTCCGGCCCGCCACCCATGTACGCGCGCATCAGCTCGTCGGCCGCGCGGTCGAGATTGCCCAGTTCGAACTGGCATTGGCCGAGCCTCAGGTGCAGGAACGGGTTGCCGGTCGCGTTCGGAAAATGCATCGACTGGGCGAGCGTGTCGCGTCCGGCCGCGTAGTCCCCTTGAAGAAAATTCGCGTCGCCGATCGCGGCCATCAACCAGGTTCCGGCTTCCCATTGGGTCTTGGGTTCGGGCAGCAGGTCGAATCCCGCCCGGAATTTCGCCAGCGCGCTTGCGTAGTCGCCGTCTTCCATCAATGCATCGCCCGCGTCGCTCAGCGCGCCGATCCGTTCGTACAGCGCGTTGTCCAGTTCTGCCATGTCGAGTCCCTGTTCCGGAGTTGAAATCGGCCCGGTGTGGCCGGTGATTGCGATGCAATCGCGGTGATTGTGTGCAGTTTTGCCGTCCGGGTCGGTCATCCGGACGGCATTCGTCCAGCATACTCGAGCCGTATGACGCGCGCCGCGACTTTGGGTTCACCTTCGTGTGCCCGGGCGCACCGCGCCTCGCATTACACTATCTGCCGCAACGCTACGCGTCCCGACAATCCGTGCTGCCGCGCAGCCTGCTGACCGTGGTCCGGTCACGCTCGCCCGGCAAATTTTCGTTTGACTACCGATCCATGCTCCGCTTCGACAATCTCGGCAAGCGCTACGACAAGCGCGTCATCTTCAAAGGACTCAGCCACGCATCCGGCGCCGGATGCGTGGGGCTGTACGACGAAACCGGCAGTGGCAAATCGACGTTGCTCGCCATTCTCGCTGGCGCGATCGACGCGGACGAAGGCGAGGTGTGGATCGGCGGCCATTCGCTGCGCACCGCGCTGCACGATGCGAAATCCGCGCTGGCGTATGTGCCCGACGATTGCCTGGCGTATCCGTCCCAGACCGGCCGCGAGTTTCTCGGTCTCGTGGCGGCCGCCAGGAATGCCGTCGTCGATACCCGCACGCTCGAGCTGGCGGATCGATTCGGGCTTGCACCGCATCTGGAGAAGCGCTTCGAGCAGATGTCGTTCGGCACGCGCAAGAAACTGTTCCTGACGGCGACGACGCTCGGCGCGCCCGCCGTCGTGATCGCCGACGACCCGGACAGCGGGCTCGACGCCGCGTCGCGTGCGGTTCTGATCGATCTGTTCAGGACCCTGGCTGCAGACCGTACCGTCTTCTTTTCGAGTCACGATCCGGCATTGGCGCGCGCCTGCGACGCAAGGATCACCTGTTTTGCGGCGCTTGGATTCGCGGGGTAGACGGGTTCGTCGCCGGCGCGGTCACGGGGATGGACAAGGCGCGGCGGCATGACACGGGGAGGAAAGGCGCCGGTATCGTTCGCGGCAAGTACGGTATCGCCGGCAGGCGAGACCTCGGTGTTCGTCAAGTGTTCGTGCGATCAGGCGCGACCGCGCTTTGCGGCAGGAAGGACCGCGGCCGACCGGAACCATTCCGGCAACCGGAGAAGCCGCTGCGATCGTCACGCCAACGATGCGGCGGCCTCCCGTTCCAACGGCATCATGCTCATTGATCGTCGATCTACGCGCCGGCAATCGATCGCTGTCTTTTGCCGGCAGGCAGTGCGAAACGTACCACCCCGCTTCGCACTTCCATGCCTTCCCCGATGCGCATGCGCGGCGTGCCGGGCCCCGATCGGCCGACTATCCGACACCATGGCCGGCTATCGTTCGACCCGCGCACGCCCCCGGCCTTGCTCCGCGTCAGGCCTTCAACGCCCCGAACACCTCGTCCAGCATCTTCTTCGCATCGCCGAACAGCATCCGGTTGTTGTCCTTGTAGAACAGCGGATTGTCGACGCCCGCATAGCCGGACGCCATGCTTCGCTTCATCACGATCGAGGTCCTGGCCTTCCACACCTCGAGCACCGGCATCCCGGCGATCGGGCTCGCCGGATCTTCCTGCGCCGCCGGGTTCACGATATCGTTCGCGCCGATCACCATCGACACGTCGGCTTCGGGGAAATCGCCGTTGATCTCGTCCATCTCCATCACGATGTCGTAAGGCACCTTCGCCTCGGCGAGCAGCACGTTCATGTGTCCCGGCATGCGCCCGGCCACCGGATGGATCGCGAAACGCACGTCGACGCCCTTCTCGCGCAGCACCTTCGTGAGTTCATGCACGGTGTGCTGGGCTTGCGCCACGGCCATCCCGTAGCCGGGCACGATGATCACGCTCTTGGCGTCGCGCAGCAACTCGGCCGTCTCCAGCGCGCTCACCGCCACCACTTCGCCGGCCGGCTGGGCACTGCCGCCCGCCGCCGCGGGCGCACCGCTGCCGGTGCCGAAGCCGCCGGCAATCACGCTGATGAAGTTGCGGTTCATCGCGCGGCACATGATGTACGACAGGATCGCACCCGACGAGCCCACCAGCGCGCCGATCACGATCAGCAGGTCGTTGCCGAGCATGAAGCCGGTGGCCGCCGCCGCCCAGCCCGAGTAGCTGTTGAGCATCGACACCACGACCGGCATGTCCGCGCCGCCGATCGCCATCACCATGTGCACGCCGAACAGCAGCGACACCACCGTCATCACGATGAGCGGCGTCATGCCGTCCTGGATCGTCTCCGCATGCAGGAAGGCGCGGCCGAACACGATCACGATCACCAGCGCGGCCAGGTTCAGCCAGTGCCGTGCCGGCAGCAGCAGCGGCTTGCCGCCGATCTTGCCGGAGAGCTTGCCGAACGCGATAACGGAGCCCGCGAAGGTCACCGCGCCGATCAGGATGCCGACGTAGATTTCCACTTCGTGGATCGCGTGCTCGGCACCCGTGAACTGCACCGACGTATCGATGTAGCTCGCGAAGCCCACCAGGCACGCCGCCAGACCGACCAGGCTGTGCATCAGCGCAACCAGCTCGGGCATCTGCGTCATCTGCACCTTCTTCGCGGCGTAGAGGCCGACCGCGCCGCCGACCACCAGTGCAGCCACGATGTACGGAATGCCCCCGGCCGAGACGCGCGGGCCGAGTACCGTGGCGATCACGGCGATCAGCATGCCGATCATGCCGAGCAGGTTGCCGCGCCGTGCGGTCTCGGGATTGGCCAGCCCGCCCAGGCTGAGGATGAACAGAATGGCCGCGCCGATATAGGAGACGGTAGTCAGATTGGAAGTCATGGTTGTCGTCTCCTTACTTGCGGAACATCGCCAGCATGCGTCGCGTCACCGCGAAACCGCCGAACATGTTGACGGCCGTGAGCGTCAGTGCGCCCACCGCCAGGCCCAGGATCAGTCCTGACGGACGGCCCTCCGCCGCCGCGTCGCCCAACGGCGGCGCGACCTGCACCAGCGCGCCGATCGCGATGATCGACGAGATCGCGTTGGTGACGCTCATCAGCGGCGTATGCAGCGACGGCGTGACGTTCCAGATCACCATGTAGCCGACGAAGCAGGCCAGCACGAAGACCGTGAAGTGCGACAGGAACGTGGCCGGCGCGAACTGGCCGACCAGCAGGAACGCCAGTGCGCCGACGGCGAACACGATGGCGAGCGACTTCGCCGACATCGGCGCGCCGCTGCCGTGACCGTGCCCCTTGGACGCGCTTGCCGCGACAGGCGGCGCGGCGGGTTTCGGCGCGGCGGCCGGCTGCTGGATCGGCGGCGGCGGCCAGGTGACGTTGCCTTCCTTGATGACCGTGAGGCCGCGGATCGCGTCGTCGTCGAAGTTGACGTCGATCGTGCCGTCCTTGGCCTTGCACAGCTCTTCGACCACGCGCAGCAGGTTGGTCGCATAGAGCGTCGACGACTGCCGCGCCAGGCGCGACGCGAGATCCGTGTAGCCGATGATGGTCACGCCATGACGCACCACGGCCTCGCCCGGCACCGTCAGCTCGCAGTTGCCGCCCTGCTCGCCTGCCATGTCGACGATCACGCTGCCCGGCTTCATCGATTGCACCATCTCGGCCGTAATCAGCTTCGGCGCCGGCTTGCCGGGAATCAGCGCGGTGGTGATGATGATGTCCGCGTCCCTGGCCTGCTGCGCGTACATCGCGCGCTGCGCCTGCTGGAAGCCTTCGCTCATCACCTTCGCATAGCCGCCGCCGCCCGAGCCCTCTTCCTCGTAGTCGACCTTGACGAATTCGCCGCCCAGCGACTTGACCTGATCGGCCACTTCCGCGCGCGTGTCGTTGGCGCGCACGATCGCGCCGAGGCCCGCGGCCGTGCCGATCGCCGCGAGGCCGGCGACGCCCGCGCCGGCGATGAACACCTTGGCCGGCGGCACCTTGCCCGCGGCCGTGATCTGCCCGCTGAAGTAACGGCCGAATGCGTGGGCCGCCTCGATGACGGCGCGGTAGCCGCTCACGCCGGCCATCGACGTCAGTGCGTCCATCTTCTGCGCGCGCGACAGCGTGCGCGGCAGCGAATCGATCGCCAGCACCGTGGCCCGCTTCGCGGCCAGCTGCTGCATCAGTTCAGGGTGCTGGGCCGGCCAGACGAAACCGATCAGCGTGCCGCCCTCGCGCATCAGCGCGACTTCCTCGCTGCTCGGCGGGCGCACCTTGAGGACGATATCGCTACGGCCCCATAGATCGGCAGCCGTCGCCACGACTTCGGCCCCGGCCGCGCGGTAGTCGTCATCGCTGAAGTTCGCGCCGGCGCCGGCGCCGCTTTGCACGGCCACCGAGAACCCGAGCTTGATCAGCTTCTCGACCACGTCGGGAACGGTCGCTACGCGCCGCTCCTCGTGGGCCGTCTCCAGAGGGACCCCAATCAGTAATGTCATATCCTGAACTGTCAGTAGTGGCCGTCGCAAGGAATTACGGCCTGCGTTTCAAGTCACCCAACCCAATCAATCCGTGTACGACTTTGCTCCGCGCGCAGCTTGGCACTCCCGCGCAGATTTCACAAACGTTCGATCCTCTAATCGACCCTCTAGTCGATCGTCTTGCCGGAGCAAACCGGTTCATGCGCTTGCCTGATTACCCTGACGAATATCCGGCATGTGTTCCGAGCGGACAAGGCCCGCTGAGCATATCCCGTGCCAGGGTCTTTCCGAAATTTATATTTTGAATCGATGCGCATTCAATCCATGAATCCCCTGCCTGGACACGAAGGGGCGGCAACGCCCGTTCACCCGCCAGAGCCGCGCTGGCCGCCGCGTCAACACGGCAATCCGTTTGAAACGTGAATAAATGGCGATCGGCATAAAAACTCCGGAATCGGTTTCATCGAGAATTCCCCGCGTGTCGGCACAATGCCATTTGTCGCGCGCCGACGACATAATCCGCGGGGCCGACGCGCTTCAGTGCCGGCGAGTTTAAAGGAGAAGGCTCACTGACTGCCCGGCCCCCATCCGGTGACGATCATTCGCGCTGCGCGTCGACGTGCGCACGTATGCGGCGCGCGCCTTCCTCCGGCGTGCAGGTCGACGTGTCGATGCGCAGCGAGTACGGACGTGAATACGCCGGATGCCCGAACTGCGATCGAGCCATGCCTTCGCCCCGATCCGGTCTCGCGCGTTCGCGCTGCTCGAGGATGTCGAGCGGGCACGTCACGCCGATGACGAAGGTCTGTCGCGGCGACAGCGCGGCGATGCACTCGTCGAGCGCGGACCAATCCCGAAGCACGAGGTCCAGCACGATCTCGAAATGGCTGGCCGCGATCCGTGCGAGCGTCGACTGCAGGTTGAGCAGGTGAAGTCTCAGCGCCTGATTCCGTTCTTCGTCCGATCGCATGTCACGCCGGCGCGACATTTCGACGAACGCGTCGAGCGACACGTGAAACGTCGGCACGCCCGAACTTTGCTGGAGCGCCCGCGCCAGACTGCTCTTTCCTGCACTGGTCGGGCCGTGCAATACGACAGCGACGGGTTTCATGGCGATGGTCCGCTGGTGAGATTGCCGGTTGCCCGGTTGCCGCGCTAGATCAGCTCGGCGACGCGCACGATGACGAGCGCGGCCGGCACGAGCACCGCCTGCGCGCACACCGTGCCGAGCACGCGCGCGAGCGCGAGTGTCGTGATGGCGCGCCGAAAGCTGTTCTCCGATATCCGCCCTTCGATGACGTCGTCGGTCATGACGGAAACCTGCGGGTCGATGACGACCGCCAGCACGACGGTCGCGAATCCGTTGATGACGGACGACAGGTTCGCGCATGTCACTCGCAGGTCGGGTTTCAGATAGCCCGCATACAGCGACGCGAACACGCCGACCGTCCAGATCGCCATCGCGGCAACGTTCAGCGCAATGACGCCCCATGACACGCCGATGTTCGCGGTCAGTTGCGTGACGTTCTGGCTGGACGGCAGTCGTGCGCCGACGCGGAGATAGTTGATACCCGCACGACTGCACGCGTGCAGCAGCAGGCGGGGAATCGAGCGGTTCACCTGGAAGTGTTCGACAGCGCGACTGAAATAACGCTGGAACGTCGGGATCAGGAACGACCCGGCGATGGTCGCCGCGGTGGCGGCGAGCAGGAACCACCGGAAGTCGGCCAGCAATCCGCTCCCCATCCGGTGCGCGATGTCCATTTCAACCCGTTTCGCGATGAACGGCCCCTGAAAGGAATTGGCCGTTCGCGACACCAGCGCGATGATCCCGAACAACGAAAACGACAACGCAATGCGACGCGTGCGAACGCCGGCGATGCGCACCGCATACGCCAGTGTCGCGATCACATGGATGACGAAGGTAAGCCCGCAGATGATCCAAAGCTGACTGTCCATGCTGGTGCCGCGTGCGTGACGGGATCACGAGTGTACCCGAGCGCAAGCCGCGCCCGGCGCATCGGCCTGACGAGGCCGCTTTTGCAACGGTAACAGTTTGGCGACGCGCGTCAGGCGCGACCGTGTGGCGCCGAGGCCCGCGCTTCATTCAGGATCCAGGTCGCGAACGCCTGCAACGGCCCCTCGGCCAGTTCGATCGGCTCGGGCAGGACGAGGCAGAAGTTTTTCGTCACCGCCGTGCCCACCGGCCACGGTGCGACCAGGCGGCCCTGCTCGAGCTCCGCGTCGATGTAAAGGCGCGGCACCAGCGCGACACCCAGGCCGGCCAGCGCCGCCTCGATCAGCATCGAATGAAGGTCGTAACGCGCGCCGACCGCGGAATGGGTCAGCACGATGCCGGACTCTTGTGCATAGGCCTGCCACGCGTCCGGGTTTTGTCGCCGGTGAAGACGCGGCAATGCATCCAGCGACGGGCTCGCCCCGGCGCTGGCGAGCAGCGCCGGACTGCAGACGGGCACCAGCACTTCGTCCAGCAGCGGATGCAGATGCATCCCCGCCCATGCCGGATGCGCGAAATGAATCGCCGCGTCGAAACCGCTCCCGGCCAGCAGGAACGGTTCCATCCGCTCGGCGATATGCACGGTGATGTTCGGATGCCGGTCCTGAAAGTGTTTCAGCCGGGGGATCAGCCAGCGGGTGGCAAAGGTTGGAATGGCGGCGATATCGATGCTCGCGCCTTCGATCGGCTGCCCCATCAGGTACAGGCTGTCCCGTTCGAGCCGATCCAGAATCTCGCGAACCTGCACCGCATAGCGCGCGCCGTTCGGCGCAAGCCGTACCCGATTGCCGATCCGCTCGAACAGGGCGACGCCCAGGAACGCCTCCAGCCGGCCGATCTGACGGCTGACGGCGCCCTCGGTCCGCGCCAGTTCCTCGGCGGCGCGGGCAAAGCTGCCGTGTCGGGCCGCGGCTTCAAACGCCTGGAGCGCGGCATTGCTTGGGATCTTGCGGGACATGGGCGTCGTGTCGGTCAGGGTGTGTTCGCCATCAGCTTGAGAAAATATCACTGAAGGCTGACTTTAATTCGTTTTATGGCGCGAAATTGCGAGCTTAGCATTACGTTACTGCACTGAACATCGGACGTTCCCGGATGGATGTGCATCCTGCCCTAAGGACAATCCCCCATGATCTACACCGTGGAATGCAGCTTCGCCGACCGTGACAGCGAAGCCGAATGGAACGACTTCTATACGCATGAAAAGCTGCCCGCCCTGATCTCGGTGACGGGGTTTCACACGTCGCAGCGGTTCCAGGCGATCACGGGCGGTTGCCCTGTCTATCTGGCGATCCACACGATCGACGGCTTCGATGTCCTGACCGGCGACGAATATCGCCGGAAAGGCGGCGGCAATTTCGCGAAGTGGCAACACCACATCACCGACTGGCATCGGAATCTCTATGACGATATCGGCCTCGCGCCGGCGGTAAAGGAAGGTGAACACCTCGCACTGAGTGCCGTCGGCCCCGATCCGTTGATTCGGTCGGGCCTCGAACCGCTGGCCATGCAGGCCGTTGCGCTGGAGAAGTTTCCGGAGCGACGTTGGCTCGCCGTCGTGCCACCGCATCGCGCGCGGCTCGTCGAGGCGCGCCCGGAAGGCGTTCACCTTTACACGCCGATGACGCAGCAGTTGACAAGCACACGCGCCCTGTCGATCGCGCAGGAGTAGGCCACGATGCCGAACGTCACTTTCTCGATCGATGCGAAGCGAATGCCAGCTGATGAAAATCTCGCCGGGTTGTCGCGCGACTGCGTCGAACTCTGTACGCATGTGCTCGAGGCGGAGCTCAACAACGTCCACGTCATTTTTCTGGCGGTTCGCCACGGGCATGGACACCCCGTCTTCGCAGACATCCGCTATCGCGACGGGGCGTCTCGCACACCAGCGGTCATGGAACGGTTCATGGCAGCGCTGGACCAGGCGATCGCTCGCCGCACCGGCCTCACGGCGCGCATTCGGTGTTTTGGTTACACCGCGTCGAACATTCACGCTCGCAACTAGCCGATTCGGAGAAACACGATGTCCACCCTTACCTTTCCGAGCCAGCAAGTCGGGGACTTCACGATTACCGCCATCAGCGACGGGTATCTCACTGCCAGCCTCGACTTCCTGTCGAATATCGATCCGGACGAGGCGTCGAGCATGCAGCGTGACGCGGGACAGAAAGAGCCGTCTGCAGTGCATATCAACTGCTACGTCGTACGCGGAGCGGGCCGCACCGTGCTCATCGATGGCGGGGCGGGCGGGTTCAAGCAATGGGGCGGCCAACTCCGGACGAACCTGGTGCGTGCCGGTATCGAACCCGCTGCGATCGACGCCATCCTGCTTACCCACGCCCATCCCGATCATGTCGGGGGGCTGGTGAATGATGCGGGCCAGGTCGCGTTTCCGAGCGCGGAGCTGGTCGTGCATCAGCGGGAGGTCGGGTTCTGGCAGGACGACGGAAACCTCAGTCGCGCCAGCGCGCGGGCTCGCGGCAACTTTGCGAAGGCGCGTCAGGTGTTCGATGCCTATGGCGACAGGCTTCGCATGTTCGAGAACGGACACGTGCTCCCCGGCATCGGCGCGCTGCCGCTGCCGGGACACACCGATGGCCACACCGGATATGTTCTTGAATCCCGCGATCAAGGCCTTCTCGTGTGGGGGGATGTGGTTCATTTTCCGCATATCCAGATTCGGCGGCCGGACGTATCGATTGCCTTCGATCACGACGCATCGCTGGCAGCAGGCACCCGATCACGGCTTCTCGATCGGGTCAGCTCGGACGGGCTCCTGATCGCCGGCATGCATTTGGGGGAGCCCGGGTTCGCCCGGGTCAAGCGCACGAGTCGAGGATATGAATTGCTTTACGAGCGTGAAGCATGAAGCCACACGTATCCAGACGTGCGACGCCGCCGTCCAACGCCGATATCCATTGGTCGCCCGATCAAGCCGAGTGACGCTTTTTGAGGGTTATTCGACCTTTGCGCCATTCGCCTCGCGTTCCATACTTCGCGTGGACGATCGAGCCGAGAAAGGTAAAAACGCGATTGCGTTTTGAGCTTTCGGCCCGATCAATCACGACGGAGAAAGGAGCAGAAAATGAGGCTTAAAAACAAGTCGGCGTTAATCACGGGTGGTACCAGCGGCATCGGTCTAGCCACCGCGAAGCTGTTCATTGCCGAAGGCGCCCGGGTAGCGGTGACGGGTCGCGACGAAACGGTGTTCGAGCGCGTGAAGGCCGAACTCGGCGAGCGTGCGCTCGTTCTCAAGGGTGACGTTCGTTCGATCCAGGACATGCGGGCAATCGCCGCCGAGATCAAGGAGAAGTTCGGCGGCCTGGATATCGTGTTCGCGAACGCCGGCTGGGCGTTCCCGTCCGCAGCCAACGACATCGACGACGCGCTCTACAACGAGATCATGGACATCAACGTCAAGGGCGTGGTGTTCACGCTTCAAGCGGTGCTGCCGGACCTGCGCGAGGGCGCGTCGGTCATTCTCAATACCTCGTTCGTCGCGCAGACCGGCAAGCACGGCATCTCGTTGACGGCAGCCGCGAAGGCCGCCGTCCGATCGCTTGCCCGCAGTTGGTCCTACGAGTTTCTCGACCGGAAAATCCGCTTCAACGCGATCGCGCCAGGCGCGATCGACACGCCGCTGCTCTCGAGGTGGGGCATGCCGGACGAATGGGTTCGCGATCGCAAGGCCGAGTTCGCCGAAGCCATTCCGGTGGGCCGCATGGGCAAGGCCGATGACATCGCCAACGCCGCGCTCTATCTCGCCAGCGACGAATCCTCGTACGTCGTCGGCGCCGAACTGGTCGTCGATGGCGGCGCCTCGCAGCTTTGAGCCTGCGGCGCCCGATTCCCGAGCCCTGCCTGTCATCGCGGCTCATCCCCCTATCCGCTCTCACGTCCGCCACGCATTGCGTCGCGGCGGTTATTCCATCCGGCCCAGCCTGGTTGCGCTCGCACAAGGGCCGACGCGCAAGGAGAAATGATCTTGACCGACAGTAGCGAAAACAAACCGTCCGGACAGCCACTCACCGTGGCCGGTCGTTCCCGCCGCGATGTGCTCAAGTTTGGCAGCATCGCCACGCTCGGCGCCGTCCTCGGCGGCGGAGCCCTGCTTGGGCACGCCACCCCTGCGCTTGCACAGACCGGCAGCGCCGGAGAACTTGCCCCGAGTGACCCGCTCAATATCCTGATCGTTAATTACGACGGCGGAACGCTGCTCGACTTCGCCGGCCCCAGCGAGATCTTCCATCGGCTACCGAATACGAACGTTCGCTATGCGAGCCTCAATGGCGGCAACGTGACGCTCGAATTCGGCGTCGTGTACGGCAAGACCGAGCGGCTGGCCGATATCGACAGGACAGACGTGCTCCTGGTCCCCGGCGGGTCCGACCTGTCGGCGCCGATGCGCCCCGCGTATCAAGCGCAGATCCGGCGTCTGGCGGAAAGCGCCAAGCACGTGACGTCCGTATGCAACGGATCGCTCGTGCTCGCCGCAACGGGCGTTCTCAAGGGCAAGCGAAGCGCCTGCCATTGGGCCTTCGTCAACAAGCTGGCCGAATATGGCGCCATTCCCGTGCCCGATCGCTTCGTCGAAGACGACAACGGCCGGTTCATGAGCGGCGGCGGCGTGACGGCCGGCATCGACTTCGCTCTGCGCGTGGCCGCGAAACTGCGCGGTCAACAGGCCGCCGAATTCACGCAGCTCGCGATCGAATATGATCCCGCGCCGCCGTTCCACTCCGGCCACCCGAGAGACGCGCGGCCGGAAGTCATCGCGATGGTCGACAAGGAACTGCCCGGTGCATCCAGGGGGCTCGCACGCATACCCGGCGTTCGTTGAAACGCTTGCAGGCAATGTGGGCCCGCCCATCTGCAAACCGGGACGAACACCTCAACCGACATTGCCTGCCCACCCTTCAATTTTCGCAGTCCTCTCAATTCAAGCCACGATTGGAAACCGTTCGATGAAGAACACGCGTATTTTCACTGCTGCGCTTGCAGCCAGCATCACCTTTTTCGCGTTTGCTGCGCCGGCGACTGCCGGTGGTGCGCAACGTCCGCCCGAAGCGGCCATCAAAGCCGAGAATGCGCGATGGGCGAATGCCTTTGCGCGAGGGGATTACGAGGCGATCGGCCGCCTCTACACCGCCGACGGCACGCTTTTGCCGCCCGGAGGCGACAAGGTAACCGGGAGCAGCGCGATCGTCGCGTACTTCACCAAGGGGTATGCCGGATCGAAGCCCGCCACCGTTTCGTTCAGTAATTACGAGTTCTACGGTAACGACCGGATCGTGACGGAAGTTTCGGACGCGGAGATCCATGACCACGATGGAAAGCTCAAATACCGCGGCAAGCAGATTCTCGTCTTTCTGAAAGAGGGCGGCGCGTGGAAGTTGCATCGCGACATGTGGAACGATGACGGCCCGCTGACCACGGACGACCATTGAGCATCCGGCGAAACGAATAGCGACCTGCCCGGCGCGCCGCGAGTCCGTCAGAAGGAGGTTGGCCACGCAGCGCGCTGATCGGCCGGCGGCCGACGGTCGATCAGCGCGCGCCGTTCGAGCGGCTCTCGCGTCGAATCGCTTGCGGCGGGTGCCCGTGCAGCTTGATGAAGGCCCGCCGCATCCGTTCCGGGTCGGTGAATCCCACCGCCAGCGCAATCTGTTCGATCGGTTCGCTGCCGCCCTGCAGGCGCAGCCGCGCCGCTTCGACCCGCAAGCGCTCGACCGCCTTGGCGGGTGTTTCGCCGGTTTCCCGGCGAAATGCGCGCCCGAACTGCCGCACACTCAAACTTGCGGCCTCGGCGAGCCGTTCGACCGGCAACGCTTCCGCCAGATGTTCCCTCGCAAAATTCAGCGCGATGCGGATGCGATCCGATTCCGGCTCCATCTGCGACATGGCCGAGAATTGGGACTGACCGCCCGGCCGACGATACGGAACCACCAGGAGCCGGGAGACAGCGCGCGCCACTTCCGCGCCCATGTCTTTTTCGATCATGCCGAGCGCCAGGTCGATTCCGGACGCGATGCCCGCCGACGTCCAGATGCGGCCCTCCTCGATATAGATACTGTCGCCCTCGACCCGGGTGAGCGGGAAGCGCGACTGCAATTGAGCAGCGTATCGCCAGTGCGTCGTCGCTCTCAAGCCGTCCAGCAAGCCGGTTTCCGCAAGCAGAAACGCCCCCGTACACACGCTTGCCACTCGCGCGGCCCGCGCGCCCAGTTTTCTGGCGGCGGCGATGTTCTCCGGTGTCTGCATCGGGTCGATATCGCCGCCCACGAAAACGACCGTGTCGAACGTGCGCCTGCCGATCGGCCTCGTCTCGATTGAAACGCCCGTATTGCCCGGAACCGGGCCGCCGGACTGCGAGATGACATGGAGATCATAGGGCGTATGGCCCGCCGCCGTGACGACCTGATTGAAGGCCGACAGTGGCCCGCCCAGATCAAGCGCGTCGTAGCCGCGGCAAACGAAGAATCCGATTCGATGCATCACGCAATCATCAACTGAGAACCCCGGAAAGTCGCATTTTACGAGGAACCCTCAAATTGCGCCACCTGGCCTGAAATGAGGGAAAAGCGTCGTTTGCGATCCGGCCCAATCGGAGACGGCTCAACATGGAAGGCAGAAGCAGATCGCGCAGACAGCGTCAGGTTGTCTGACGTCGGTAGCAGACGGAAATCAGCATGCGATCTGGAACTGCATTAAATAGAATCTCATGTCGTCGCGACCACGTATTGAAATCGGTTCCGGATCGCGATTAAAGCCGAGCATTTCATAGAATGGGTATGCCGATTCGCGCGCCGTGCACCAGAGCAGCAATCCATGCTGTTCGCGGACATGGCGAATGGATAGATTGACCAGAAGGCGTCCGAATCCCAGACCGCGTACCGATGGATGGACAGCCATGCCGCGAAGGCGCCAGGCTTCAACGCTCAAAATACCGGATTGCCCTTCTTTACAGACAGACGCCACGGCAACAATGCCGCCGGTATCACGAACGGCAAAGTGCCTTGTCGTCGGGGCGAGATCTCCGTGTAAAGCGCTGCCCTCCTCGTCTCCGGCCATCAGGATTGCGGCCCGGAGGGGATAAGTTTCTTCCGCACGGACGGCGCAGATGGTAAAGCACACATCTTGTGAAGTCATTTGATTATCAGCTCCCTTCGTAACGCCGATTTTCTTCAGGTGCTCTTTCGGCATACCCGCTGGCAAAAATAGCAGTTGCCGGGCGCAACCAGTAAGGGTAATTTTCTATCCGCCATCTCTTTTCCAATCATACGGTAACTGCGATCACAGATGACGTCGAAAGTCTCGACCGATGCAGCGCTCGCCTACGACGAGATCCGATCGAGGATCTTTGACGGCCGCCTTGCGCCTGGGCAGAAAGTTTCCCATCGAGGCCTGTCGGAGGAACTCGGCTTCGGCCAAATGCCCGTGCGCAGCGCATTGCATTTGCTTGAGTCCGAAGGGCTGGTCGTCGTGATCGAAAAGAGTGGGACCTATGTCGCATCGCCGACGACGAGCGATCTCCGCGAAATTTTTGAAATGCGGCTGGCGCTCGAGAGTACCGCGGCGTTTCTTGCAGCCAGGTCGGGAGTAACGGCCGACCTTCGCGAAGCGGCAGAGAAAATGCAGGCGCTGATTGACCAGGACGTCGCGGACATCATGCTCGAGCAACGTATCGGCTGGGTGTTTCATCAAGCGTTGTTTGCCGCCGCAAGGAACGCGCGAATCTCGACGGCGTATGGTCTATTGCGGGCTCAAACCTTGGCGCTGAACGAACTCCCGCGGAGCGACGCCGAAACCGTTCGGCGCGGCACGATCGAGCACCTGCACATCTTTCACGCAATCGAAGCCAACAACGGCGAGCTTGCACGTCAGCATATGTGGAATCACATCGTTGACGGTACGCCCGCACGGATAAAACTGTTAAAGGCGCGGCATGAACACGAAAAATAAGGGGCTTTCCCTTCCGATGCAAATGCTTGGCGGGCTTGTCCTGGGCGTCGCTTGCGGCGTGTTTGCCCCTGGCTTTGCCGCGAAGCTGGGCTTTCTAAGCACCATGTTCGGCCACGCGATCAAGATGGTCGTCATGCCATTGATCTTCCTGTCGGTCACGGTCGGGGTCTTTCGTGCGGGCCGACTTCGCGAGCGGCTTGGAAAGGTCGCACTATCCAGTATCGGCTTCTTCGTTCTCATGACTGGCCTGGCTGCATCGCTAGGCCTGCTGCTCAACTTTGCATTTCGACCGGGTCTCGGTGCGAGCGTCATTCACTCCGGATCGATGCCCACGGCGCTCGCGTCCAGCATCGACTGGACGAAATTTCTCGTCGATTTGATCCCCGCAAACATCGTCGCTGCACTCTCTGCAGGGAACTCCCTCCCGGTACTCGTTTTCGGAGTCATTTTCGGTGCGGCATTGGCGGCTGCCCCGGAGCGGGCCGAGCCTGCGATTGCCGTTTTCGAGGCGCTGCTGTCGGGACTGTTCAAGATGACCCAGTGGGTGATCGCATGGTCGCCGCTCGCGATCTTCGCCGCGATCGCGCAGCTGTTGTCGGCCAAGGGTTTTAGCGGCGCGCACTCGCTTATCGAACTGCTCGGCGTGGCCTATCTCGGCATGGCGATTCTGGCGGTTGTCCTCACCCTCGTCATTCGCGTTTCCGGTCAGTCGCCGCTCGCCGTTTTCAGAAAGGTGAAGGAACCCCTGATCCTGGGTTTCACGACGCGTTCGTCTGAAATTACCTACCCGTTGCACCTGAAGAAACTGGTTGAATTGGGCGTTCCCCACGGCGTGGCGTCCACGATCTTGCCGCTCGCATATATTTTCAATCGCGACGGCGCGGTCCTCTACACGGCCCTTGCGGTCGGCTATCTGGCCGACGCATATCATCTTGCCTGGTCCTGGCCGCTGGCGATCACGATTTTGATCTTGACGATCATCACCATCGACGGCGCAGCCAATGTGCCCTCCGGGGCGATCGTAGCCATCACCATCGTTCTGACGTCGATCGGGTTGCCGGCCGATGCGGTGCTGCTGCTCTTGGGCGTGGATGCCTTTTTCGACATGGGGAGAACCGCCCTCAACGTCTACGGGAGCACGGCGGCGGCGGCTGTTGCGGTGAGACTTTCCGGTTCGGACAGTCTCGCCGCAGAAACCGTGACCCGCCAGGCAAGCGTGTAGGTGCTTCGGAAGCTGCGGGTGCAGGGCGCTTCGATGTTGCGCCCGCCCGTTGCAAGGCGCCGGGGCGCATCCACTCGAGCATCCAGGTACGGCGAGGCGAACAGGATTGGATGAACGTTCGTTTTTATTGATCTTCAGTAAGTAGAGCGATGCGTATTTGCAGGAGAAACAGTATGGTTGGCTCAGAATCTGCAGATTATTTTATGCTGCGCTTAGGCACGCCGCATCCGACGTGGGCGTTGACTGATGACAGCAACATGATTGGCTTTGGCGATTGCGACGGCGTGATGAGTGCCATGTTCGAACTGGATCGCGACCAAGTCGCCCGGATTAGAGGATTGGGCCAATCGGTGGAGAGAATCAGGTGTATTTGTGAACGCGCCGGCCGTCAGCTGCACTTTTATCTCCATGGCAGACAGGTGTCTCAAGGCGTGTGGGCCGGGGTCGCGTCGGCCGATCCCGACTATCTGCCGACTGCCGCGACGATCGCAACATGGGACGTGCCCAAGCCGCCCTACGATGCCTTCAAGCTTCCGGGCGTGAGTGCGCGTCTGGTCGCATCCGCTAGCCCAGCCTAAACTGCGATCACAGATTGTTGCGCAAGCTCGGGCCGGAAAAGCCCCGATTTTCGGAACCGATCGTTTGACATGCCCGTCTGGCTGCATGCGCACGCCGTTCAGTGTCTACGGTCCTGGCACACCTCAACCTCGGATCGCCAGGACCATTTTGCTGGCCAGTTCACCGGCCAGCGCTTTTCATTCATGGGGATGCGGTCATTGAGCGACGCCCTTTCATCGCGAGGCTCAATCACGGGACTGCGCGAAAGCCCGCAACAATGCAGCAGTACCTGCGCCGCACCTGACAAGGTCAACGGCCACCGCTCCGGGTGCCGGAGGCGCTTCACGAACCGCCCGATGCGTGACGACGGCAGTTCCTGGCCTTCGGGGCCCAATAGCACCGGTGCGCGAGGCTATCGGACGGGGCAGATTCATCGACTTAGGGTGCCTAGAACGCTCATCAGCACCTGTTGGTCCACGGCCTTGAAGAAGGCACGATCCGCAGCTTCAACGACCTTCACTGCGCGGACGGCGAGGTCCGCCCCGTCTGGCGTTACGTCAACGATCTGAGCTCGCGAGTCAGAAGGGTCGGGCGTTCGCGTCAACAGTTTTCGTTCGGCAAGGGCGCGGAGAACCTGTGAGGTCATCATCGGGTCCGTATTGGCGTGCTCGGCGATACGGCGTTGACTCGGGGTCTCCTTGGCAACGCTCGTCAGCCACCAAGTACTGGCCAGCAAGACGAACTGCACATGGGTCAGCCCCAACGGTTTCAGTGCAGCAGTGATGCGACGCTGCCAACTCAGCGTCGCGCGCCACAGAAGCAGACCTGGGCTTTCGCCAGGTTCCAGGGATTTACTCACCGAGCAGTTCTGCCCGTGCGCCGAGGGCAGCAATCACATCGGCGAAGTCGGAAGTGACAGCTTCACCCAGCTCTTTCGCTACGTGCTCGGGCCCGTCGATTTCACAGCGATACGTAATCCGAGTCCCCAGTTCCGTTGGCGACAGTTCGTGCCGAACGCGAACAACCGCGCCAGCGTCGGGGACCTCCGTGACGTCCTCGAAGCCTTTGTCGGCCTCAACCCACTCGAAACGGAACGGCAACGTCGTCGAGTCAGGTAGAACCATCACTGCCGTCGTACCGGACTGGAATGGGCCGTGCATCTCGATTCTAAGGACGCCAGGATTCCACTCCGACCACCTCTGCGGCTCGGCCAGGATGCTATAGACCTGCGCCGGGGTTGCTGCACACTCACCTACGACCTCAATTGACCACATGTCAGCTCCTTTCGATAAATACTATGCGCGCATAGTATAACGGCGCGGATCCGTGCGCAAAGCCAAATACGTGTGTTGGCACGTAGCCGGCGTCGTAGTGCAGGTTGTGCGCGATCGGGATTTGCGGTGCTATCGGATGTCTTTCATGGTCCAGAGCACCTGGTCCTCGGGCTTTACGGTTCGGTTGCAGGTCGACACGGGTTACGCATGATCAGGCCGGCGTCGCGAGCCAGGAACACCTCGCCCACGGAGGGGATCGCCCGACCGACCCGCGCGCCGAGGCGGCGCGCGAAGGCGATCCGAGTACCGGACGACCCGACGCCCGTGTGAGGTCGGACGGAATTCGTGGAAGCCAAGCGGCTAAGCAGCGGTCCGATTCAAATAGAAACGCTGCGTGAACGCGTTCAAGTGACGATAGCGGCCTCGCACCGCGTCTTTGGCCACATGGAACGGATTTTCAAAGCGGTGTCGATATATCCAGGCTGAGGCCGCCGAATCCCGTATTGATCGCAGCGATCCCCTTGGATTTATCCCAGTCCCTATCAATCACCGCATTCCCGCCCAAGCCCCCTGCTCGCCCCGGGCACTCCCCGTTCGAACAAAATCCGAAGCATTCAGCGACACCGTGTCGGCCTTCGCCTTTGAGCGCGTCTTCCGCGCGACTGCCAGGATCGGCGCCAAATGCTCGTAAAAACATTCGAGCTGTCGTGCGTCAGACGCCAGTCGCTCAAGGTCGCACGCCTTCTCGAGAATCGATCGAGCAATATGAAAACGCTGAAGCCCGCGGCCGACCCGAATCTGAAACACGACGCCGTCGCTGCTATGCGGCACCCCCGCCCATACAAGCGAACTGCGATCCATAAAGCCTCCGAACAATCCTAATCGTCACATCAATATGCCAGTCATCTCCGACGTTGCATATTTGTATTTCAAAATTGTGGCGATTCATGCGTTGGCATTTTCGCGAGACTCGAATATTGCGCCGCAGCAAAAGTGTCCGTAGACTGGGTTCGCGCGTCCGATGTAGTTGCCCCGCAGTCGCCCCACGACGGGAGAGCACGCCATGACGACTTCTTCACCCGCACTGGCCCAAGCGCCTCCTGCCCTCCACGTGTTCCAGCAAGATGGAGGCTGGCACTGGGGCATCACGGTCCCTCGCGCCGCGGGATCCGGCTTCAAACTGATCGCATTCAGCACCGACATCTTTTCCACGGAAGACACTGCCCAACGCGACGGCGATCGGGCGTTGGCATCCATCGTCGCAAGCGATGTGCATTGAACCTGCCGAATCGGGCAGCTGCGCTGTCCTTGGGTTTTCACAGCCGGCAGCCGCGGCCCCCAAAACGCAAACCCTGCTCCATGGCTGGCGTGCCTCACCCCGACGAATCAGGACGGGCGCTTGCCACGGCCGCCAGCAGGTTTGCCGGCCGGCTTGCGCGCGCCCGCAGCCGGCTTGCCGGCCGGATTGCCGCGTGGCTTCTGCGCGCTGAATGGACTGCCACTGGACAAGCGCTTGCCCTGACCCGCAGACCCAGCGCGCGGCGCCGCAGCCTTGTGCTGGTTCTCACCACTTCGCGGACGCGGCTTTTTACCCGGCGCCGGCATGGCACCCGACGCCGCTTGCGGCACTTTCGGTTTCTTGGGCTTCTTCGGTTTCTTGATGATCTGGCCCGTCGCGCTGGTTTCCGGCACGCGGTGTTCCGCCTCGAAACCCGGCTCTTCTTCACGGCGCAGCGTTTGCTTGATCAGCGCCTCGATCGCGGCCAGTTGCGGCGCTTCGTCGGCACACACCAGGGACACCGCCACACCGCTGGCGCCGGCGCGGCCGGTACGGCCAATACGGTGCACATAGTCTTGCGCCACGATCGGCAGGTCCACGTTGATCACCAGCGGCAGGTCGTCGATATCCAGCCCGCGCGCGGCCACATCGGTGGCCACCAGCATCTGTACTTCGCCCGTCTTGAAGCGTTCCAGCGCACGCAGGCGCGCCGGCTGCGGCTTGTCGCCGTGGATGGTGTCGACCGCATAGCCCGCTTCGTCCAGCATGGCCGCGAGGTAATCCACGCCGTTGCGCGTCTTGACGAATACCAGCGCATGCTCCCACTGGTTCTCGGCGACGAGGTGCATGAAAAGGTCGGGCTTGTTCCGCTTGTCCACCGTCACCACCCACTGCTTGATCTTGCTGGCCGTGGCATTGGGCGGGCTGACGCTGATATTGACCGGGCCGCGCAGAATGGTCGCCGCCATCGCGCGGATGTCGTCGCTAAACGTGGCGGAGAACAGCAGGGTCTGGCGCTGGGCGGGCAGCGCGGCAAAGACGGCGTTGAGTTCACGCGCAAAGCCAAGATCCAGCATGCGGTCGGCTTCGTCCAGCACCAGCGCTTGCACCTGGTCGAACTGCACCGCGTTCTGGCGATTGAGATCCAGCAGACGGCCCGGCGTGGCCACGAGCACATCCACGCCCTTGCGCAACTTCATCATCTGCGGGTTGATGCTCACGCCACCGTAAGCGGCCAAAAATCGCAAATCGAGGCCCTTGCCGTAAGCGACGAAGCTTTGCAGCACCTGTTCAGCCAGTTCACGCGTGGGGACCAGCACCAGCACGCGGGCGCGGTTGCTGGACACCGCCGGGCCGTGTTGCACCAGCCGCTGCAGCAGCGGCAGCGCAAAACCCGCCGTCTTGCCCGTGCCGGTCTGGGCCCCCGCCATCACGTCCTTGCCACCGAGCACGGCAGGAATCGCCTTGGCCTGCACCGGCGTAGGGGCCTGGTAATTGAGGTCCTGCAGATTACGCAGCAAGGGATCGATCAGGCCGAGCGAGGCAAAAGACATGGACGTATTCCGGACTAAAACCGCAATTCTAGCGGTTGCCGGGCGAATCGAAGCCCACTGCCGCCGGCTGGAAGGCGCCGACGCGGTGCGACGACACAGCCAACCGCCCGCCGCCGCTGGCGCGGAGCAAGCAAATCCCCCATCTTTTCCCGCATCCACTCGCCTCTCGTAGCCGTTCACCCACTTTGCCCATCGATAACTGTTCGGGCCACAAGATGAGGGGAAGGCGCATATATCGCGTCTCCCGGCTGGCGACGAAGGCCGGCTTGCGCGGCTCGACGCCGCTCCATGACGAAAGCCCGGTGATAAGCTCGATGCCGACGCGCCGTCGTACCTCGACGCGCCCCGAACCCTTCCCCCACGACCGCAACGAGCCTCCCATGCCCCTCGCCCCTTCCGTTCTCTCCGCGTTCACGCCGACCGGCAAGCTGCGCGCGTCGATCAACCTCGGCAACCCGATCCTTGCGAACCGCGACCCGGCGACGGGTGAACCGTTCGGCGTGTCGATCGACCTCGCGCGCGCGTTCGCCGAGCGCCTGTCGGCCGAACTGGAGCTCGTGGTGTTCGACACCGCCGGAAAGTCGGTGCAGGCGCTGACCGACGAGCATGCCGATTTCGGCTTCTTCGCGGTCGATCCGCTGCGCGGCGAAACGGTCGCGTTCACTGCGCCGTACGTGCTGATCGAGGGGTTCTATCTGGTGCGTGACGCGTCGCCGATCCGCACGAACGCGGACGTCGACCAGCCGGACAACCGCGTGACCGTCGGCCAAGGCAGCGCCTACGACCTGTTTCTCACGCGCGAACTGAAGGCCGCGCAGATCGTGCGTGCGCCGACGTCGCAAGCCGTCGTGCCAACCTTCCTCGAACAGCAGCTGGAAGTGGCGGCAGGCGTGAAGCAGCAGCTCGAGGCCGATGCAGCGAAAACGCCCGGCCTGCGCCTGCTCGACGAGCGGTTCATGGTGATCCGGCAGGCCATGGGCGTGCCGAAAAGCCGCGGCGAAGCGGCCGCGGCGGCGCTGAATGCGTTCGTCGAGGACATGAAGGCGTCGGGCTTCGTCGCGGATTCGCTGCGGCGGCATGGCATCACCGGCGCAACCGTCGCGCCGCAAGCGTGATTGCATGGGGCGCGGCGCAGCGATCCAGGACTGCGATCGCCCCGCTTGCCGGCCGTTCGACTTCGCGCGGCCGCCTCGGGCGCGGGAAGCCACGATCGCTTCGCGCGGATCATCATCCCCATCGCCCTCGTTCGTTGGTGGCGATGCTGCCCGGCGGCTCCACGGTGAAGCCATGCCCTGACGCTTCCGGCGACGCAAACTCCCGCGGATGAATGGCCCCGCTGACCTGCCGGAGTCCCAGGCAATTGGGCCGGACCAGATCGGCCGGCGTCTCCGGCTCGTCGTGACGCTTGAAAGAAAACACCCCTCGAAGAGGGGTGTGTGGGCCGGATCGCGGTGCCCCCCAGCCACTCGCAAGTTGGCTGGGGGAGAGATCATCGCCCGGCAGCGGGGCCGTCGGTACGAAGCGCCACGCTCACCCTACCCGCGCTTCCCCCTCGTGCTCGGCTTCCCCTTCGTCCGTACCCGTTCGCGCCAGCACCGGCTTGAGCGCCTGCCCGGTGTGGCTCGCGCTCACCTGCACGAGCGCTTCCGGCGGCGCCGCCGCGACGATCGTGCCGCCGCCCACGCCGCCTTCCGGCCCGAGATCGATGATCCAGTCGGCTTCCGCGATCACGTCGAGGTCGTGCTCGATCACGACGACGCTGTGCCCCGCATCGACGAGCCGGTGCAGCACGCGGATCAGCTTCGCGACGTCCGCCATGTGCAGGCCGACCGTCGGTTCGTCGAGCACATACAGCGTATGCGGCGCCTTCTGGCCACGCCGCGTGATGTCGTCGCGCACCTTCGTCAGCTCGGTGACGAGCTTGATGCGCTGCGCCTCGCCGCCCGACAGCGTCGGCGACGGCTGGCCGAGCGTCAGGTAGCCGAGGCCGACATCCTTCATCAGCTGCAGCGGATGCGCGATGTTCGAGATCGGCGCGAAGAATTCCACCGCCTCGTCGATCTCCATCGTCAGCACGTCGCCGATGTTCCGGCCGCGCCACGTGACGGCGAGCGTTTCCGGGTTGAAGCGCTGCCCGTGGCACACGTCGCACGGCACCTTCACGTCGGGCAGGAAGCTCATCCCGATCGTGCGCACGCCTTGCCCTTCGCATGCGGGGCAGCGCCCGTCGCCGGTATTGAACGAGAAACGCGACGCCGTGTAGCCGCGCGCCCGCGCTTCGAGCGTATCGGCGAACAGCTTGCGGATCGTGTCCCACACGCCGATATAGGTGGCCGGGCACGAACGCGGCGTCTTGCCGATCGGCGTCTGGTCGACTTCCAGCACGCGATCGATCTGCTCCCAGCCGCTCAGCGACTCGCAGCCCTGCCACGCATGCGTGACGTTCAGCGACGGCCGCGGTGCGCTGCGCGCAAGCACGCTCGAACGGCGGTTGGCGCCCGGCGTGTCCTGCTGCGCGGCCTTGCGTGCGCGGCGCGTGGCCGGCGACGACAGCACCGAGCGGCCGACCGCGTCGAGCAGGTTCGTCATCAGCACGTCGCGCGCGAGCGTCGACTTGCCCGAGCCGCTCACGCCCGTCACCGCGACGAGCCGCGCGAGCGGAATGCCGACCGTGACGTCACGCAGGTTGTGCAGCCGCGCGCCATGCACGGTCAGCCAGGCTTCCGGCACCGTGGCGCCGCCCTTCTTGCCCGGCAGGCTCACACTGCGGCGCGGCTGCAGCGGGTGCGTCATCGGCTGCGCGAGCAGGCGCCCCGTCACCGAATCGGCCTGCGCGGCCAGATCCGCGACCGCGCCCTGCGCGACCAGCGTGCCGCCGCGCTTGCCCGCGCCCGGGCCGACGTCGATGATGTGATCGGCCCGGCGAATGGTGTCCTCGTCATGCTCGACGACGACGAGCGTATTGCCCTTGTCGCCGAGCTTGCGCAGCGCGTCCAGCAGGATCTGGTTGTCGCGCGGATGCAGGCCGATCGTCGGTTCGTCGAGCACGTAGCAGACCCCCTGCAGGTTGCTGCCGAGCTGCGCGGCGAGCCGGATACGCTGCGCTTCGCCGCCCGACAGGCTCGGCGCCGCGCGATCGAGGCTCAGGTAACCGAGCCCGACCTCCTCCAGAAACGCGAGGCGGCTGCCGATCTCGCTGACGATGTCGCGTGCGATCTGCGCATCGCGCCCCGTCAGTTCCAGCCCGTCGATCCAGCGCCGCGTGTCGGACACCGTCCATTGCGCAACCTCGACGATCGGATGCGCGTCGAACGTGACCGCGCGCGCGGACGGGTTCAGCCGCGTACCGTTGCAATCCGGGCATGGCTCGTTACCCACGCCTTCCGGTTCCTGCTCGTCGGACGGCAGCGTCTGCTCGCGGCCTCGATCATCCCCGGCGAGCACGGTGTCGTCGTACGCCGCGCGCTGTTCGCGCGTGAGCGTGACGCCGGTGCCGACGCAGGTCGTGCACCAGCCGTGCTTGCTGTTGTACGAGAACATCCGCGGGTCCAGCTCCGGGTAGCTCGTGCCGCACACCGGGCACGCACGCTTCACCGACAGCACCTTGACCGTGCCGACGCGCGCGGTCGAATGATCGTTCTGCATCGCATCGTGCAGCCCGTCGAGCGGCGCGAGCAGATGCATCACCCCCTTGCCGAGCTCGAGCGTCTCGTCGAGCACGCGTCGCAGTTCGGCCTCGTTGTCCGGCGACACGACGATGTCGGCCACCGGCAACTCGATCGTGTGCTCGCGGAAGCGGTCGAGCTTCGGCCACGGATCGACCGGCACGAACTCGCCGTCGACCCGCAGATGCGTGCTGCCACGCGCCTTCGCCCACTTCGCGAGATCGGTATAGACGCCCTTGCGGTTGACGACGAGCGGCGCGAGCAGCCCGACGTGCTCGCCGCGATGATCGCGCAGCAACTGTGCGGCGATCGATTCGACGGACTGCGACGTGACCGGCGTGCCATCGTGGATGCAATGCTGCAGGCCGAGCTTCACGTACAGCAGCCGCAGGAAGTGCCAGACCTCGGACGTGGTCGCGACCGTGCTCTTGCGGCCGCCGCGCGACAGCCGCTGCTCGATCGCCACCGTCGGCGGAATGCCGTACACCGCGTCGACTTCGGGGCGGCCAGCCGGCTGCACGATCGAGCGCGCATACGCATTCAGCGATTCGAGGTAACGGCGCTGGCCTTCGTGGAACAGGATGTCGAACGCGAGCGTCGACTTGCCGGAACCCGACACGCCGGTGATCACGTTGAACTTGCCGTGCGGGATGTCGACGTCGAGCGATTTCAGGTTGTGCTCGCGCGCGTTGACGATCCGCACGACGTCCTCGCCTTCGATCGCACGCCGCTCGCGCGCCGCGTTCAGCACGGCCTGCAGCGGCTTGCCTTCGTCGGCGGCCGCCAGTTCGGCATCCATCGCGCGGTCGTATTGCAACAGCGCCACGCCGGTATGCGATTCGGCGCAGGCCTTCACGTCGTCGGGCGTGCCCGCGCACAGCACCCGACCGCCGCCGTCGCCGCCTTCCGGGCCGAGATCGATCAGCCAGTCTGCCGCGCGGATCACGTCGAGGTTGTGCTCGATCACGATCAGCGAATGGCCCGCCGCCAGCAGCTTGCCGAACGCCTGCATCAGCTTCGCGATGTCGTCGAAGTGCAGCCCGGTGGTCGGCTCGTCGAACATGAACAGCTTCGCCCGCGCGATGCGCGCCTCTTCCGTGACGACCCGGCGCCCGTTGACGGCTGCCGCCGATTCGGCGAGGAAACCGGCCAGCTTCAGGCGCTGCGCTTCGCCGCCCGACAGCGTCGGCACCGGCTGGCCGAGCTTCACGTATTCGAGGCCGACATCGACGATCGGCTGCAGCACGCGCAGCACCTCGGCGTCGGCCGCGAAGAACGCGGCCGCTTCGCTGACCGTGAGGTCGAGCACGTCGGCGATGCTCAACGCGCGGCCGTTGCGCTCGATGCGCACTTCGAGAATCTCGGCGCGGTAGCGGCTGCCGTCGCAGTCCGGGCAGCGCAGGTAGACGTCGCTCAGGAACTGCATCTCGATGTGCTCGAAGCCCGAGCCGCCGCAGGTCGGGCAACGGCCGTCGCCCGAGTTGAAGCTGAACGTGCCGGCGCCGTACCCGCGTTGCAGCGCGAGCGGCGCCTTCGCGAACAGCTTGCGGATCTCGTCGAACGCGCCGACGTAGCTCGCCGGGTTCGAACGCGTGGTCTTGCCGATCGGCGACTGGTCGACGAACACGACGTCGCCCACCTGGTCGGCGCCCGCGAGGCCGCGGTACGCGCCCGGCGACTCGGTCGCCTTGCCGTGGTGCCGCGCCATCGCCGGATAGAGCACGTCCTGCAGCAGCGTGGACTTGCCGGACCCCGACACGCCCGTCACGCAGACGAGCCGCTGCAGCGGAATCTCGACCGTCACGTCGCGCAGGTTGTGTTCGCTCGCGCCTTCGAGCACGATGCGCGGCGTGTTCGCATCGACCACCCGGCGCGCCCAGTTCGACGCGTGCGCGACATGCTTGCGGCCGCCGAGATACTCGCCCGTCAGCGTGCGCGCCGATCGGATGTCGCCCGGCGTGCCGTCATAGACGATCGTGCCGCCGCGCTCGCCCGGGCCGGGCCCCATGTCGATCAGCCGATCGGCCGCGAGCATCACCGACGGATCGTGTTCGACCACGACCAGCGTATTGCCCGCGTCGCGCAGCCGCTGCATCGCCTCGACGATCCGCGTGAGATCGCGCGGATGCAGCCCGATGCTCGGTTCGTCGAGCACGAACAGGGTTTTCGTGAGCGACGTGCCGAGTGCCGTCGTCAGGTTGATCCGCTGTACCTCGCCGCCCGACAGCGTGCGGCTCTGCCGGTCGAGCGTCAGGTAGCCGAGCCCCACGTCGCACAGGTATTTCAGGCGCGTGCGCACCTCGGCGAGCAGCAGCTTCAGCGCATCGTCGAGCAGCGCGCTCGGCAATGAGATTTCATCGAAGAAGCGGCGGATGCGCTCGATCGGCAGCAGCATCAGGTCGTGCACGGTCAGGCCCGGCAGCGCTTCGAGCTGCGCGCGGCTCCAGTCGACGCCGCGCGGCATGAAACGGCCGGCGGGCGCGAGCACGCCGTCGGCGTTTTCCTTCGAGCCGAGCCGCCATTGCAGCGATTCCGTCTTCAGGCGCGCGCCGCCGCACACGTCACACGGCGTGTAGCTGCGATATTTCGACAGCAGCACGCGGATATGCATCTTGTACGCTTTCGACTCGAGATAGCCGAAGAAGCACTTCACGCCGTACCACTGGCTCTGCCACTTGCCGTTCCAGTCCGGCGACCCGTTGACGACCCAGTCGCGCTCGGCGTCCGACAGCTCGGCCCACGGCGTGTCGCGCGGAATGCCGGCTTTCGCCGCGTAGCGCATCAGGTCGTCCTGGCACTCCTTCCAGGCGGGGGTCTGCATCGGCTTGATCGCGCCGCCGCGCAACGTCTTGCGCGCGTCGGGGATCACGAGGCCGAGATCGACGCCGATCACGCGGCCGAAGCCGCGGCAGGTTTCGCACGCGCCGTACGCCGAATTGAACGAGAACAGCGCCGCCTGCGGCTCCGCATAGCGCAGGTCGCTGTCGGGATCGTGGAGCCCGGTGGAGAAGCGCCACACCTGCGGCTCGGCGGCCGCGCCATCCGGGCTTTCCGGCTCCGCCGCGAGCACGTATACGTTCACGCGCCCGCCGCCGCGCTTCAGCGACGCCTCGATCGCCTCGACGACGCGCACCTTGTCGGCGCCCTGCACGCGGAAGCGGTCGGCCACCACGTCGAGCACCTTGCACGGCCCGGTGGGCGACGCGACCTCGCGCTGCGCCTGCACGCGCGTATAGCCGCTCGCCGACAGCCACTGTGCGATTTCTTCATCGGACACCGCTTCCGGCAGCTCGACCGGGAACGTGACGACGACGCGCGGATCGTCCGCCTGCGTGCGCGCGACGAGATCCGCGTAGATCGTCTCCGGCGTGTCGTGCCGCACCTGCCGCGCGGTCTTGCGGTCGAACAGCTCGGCCGCGCGCGCGTACAGCAGCTTCAGGTGATCGTTCAGCTCGGTCATCGTGCCGACGGTCGAGCGCGAACTACGGACCGGGTTGGTCTGGTCGATCGCGATCGCGGGCGGCACGCCGTCGACGCGCTCGACCTGCGGGCGATCCATCCGGTCGAGGAACTGCCGCGCGTACGCGCTGAACGTCTCGACGTAGCGCCGCTGCCCTTCCGCGTACAGCGTGTCGAACACGAGACTCGACTTGCCGGAGCCCGACGGGCCGGTGACGACCGTCATCTCGCCGGTGCGCAGGTCGAGATCGAGATTCTTGAGGTTGTGCTGACGCGCTCCGCGAATGCGGATCAGATTGCTGGATGACAATTTGCCTGCCCGTCTGAATGAGTTAGCCGGATTTCACGGTGCCGGAACGCTGCGGCGGATGCCCGCAGGCGCGGCGCACGTGCCGCAAGGTCGTACCCGTGCGGCTCGATTTCGACGGACACTATACTGTATATTCATACAGTTTTCCATGGCGACCCTGGGGGCGTCATGGGCACGCGGTTGGCTATCGGGATTCACTTCAGCCGGAACGCTGTTCGCTGAAGCTGGGGCCCGGTCTGGACATGGCGCCGGCCCCGATGCGCTCGTGGCCCGCCATCCCGGGTCGGAGCGATTGAGGCCCGGTTCAAGGCGGCCGTCGAGATGGGGAGGACCGGGAGCGGCCAAGTCCGGCCATGTCGACACGTTCGACATCGAGGCGGCGCCTTCGCCGGCGGCATTTTTAAATATCCGATGCAACGCTTCCTCCGTCTTTCTCCTGGCGCCTGACGAAGTTCGTTTCGATACCGTCATTTTCGACGATTCGTGCAACGTAGCCGAATGACCGGGTGTGGCCGACTGATGCCGATAACGAACAGACGCGAGGTATCGAACGCAATGGGACAACGATCTGCCTTAGATGGATATTGCGGCCGGTAGCGCACGCTCCATCACGATTGCCTGGGCGGCGAAATCCATCGCTGGTTTGCGAAGCAACTCAATGAAGCCTTCGCGTTTCCAGAATTCGAACGCTCTCGGATTGGTATCGATGACTGCAATGCGTAATGCGCGACACTGCCAGCCCATTCCGATTGCTTCGGCGAGACGCAGAACCTGCGGGCCCAAGCCCCGTCCCTGCGAACTTTCCCGGAACAACAGCAGGCCGATGAAAGCGATATCGACCTCCGGATAGCCCCGCACCATTTCCATACATCCAACCGCCTCGAGATCGTGAGAGATTTCGTAGACGAATTTGTCCGAGTGGCTTTTGCCGGGCGGTAGCGCATCAAGGACCTCGATGGCGGCGTTCGGAGGGGGCAGCCTGCCTTCCACGGCCAGGCTATAGCCTGGCGCACCTTCGAGCACAGCTTGCAGACGTTCGATGTCGTTCGACGACTGGCGGTCGATTAGGCGTAGCGTAGGCGTGTACATGGTCATGGCGGTTCGGGCGGAAATCTGCGATGCCGATTGTGGACGATCAGGGCGTCGAAGTCGAAGGGCCGCTTCTGGGCGAATCGAGACCGACGAACTCGCTTCGGCTAGGATTTGTGTTGCATATCGCCGAGAGGCACCGACGCCTCCAGCTCGCGGCGAACTTTCCTCAGAAAGCGAATGTTCCGAATGCTCCACCCGAATACAGCGATCATCACTACCGCGATTATCGACAGAGTCAGTGACCGGTCCCAAAAGCCGCGCACTGTCGCGCAAAGAACCAGGATGCTCCACACGCAAAAGAAAATTGCCCCACATTCCGGCTCGCACACGATCTCACCGTTCTTATGGTCGCGCCACCCGATCAAAGTCTGCCAATTTCCGGCCTCTTTGAGATAGGCGGTAATCGTCATTCCGGATTCGATACGGGGCTTGCCGGGTGCGGCTACCGAGTACTCCTTGCGACTTGCACTTTCGAAGCCGAATAGAGTGACCTGCCTGCGGTTCTGCGACGTCTGTACGACGCCAAAAACGCGATCCAGTCGTACCGTTTCAAGAGGCATGGCAGTCTTCCCTGTCTTCATCCTTTCTGCACAGCGCACGCTGCTTTTGCACGAGAAAGAAGATTACTCTCCGCCGCAACCGCGTGCTCCCATTGCAGCGAAGATAGAACGGAGCCCCTCGTGCTCGCCCAAGGAATCGGTCAACGCGACTCTGGCGACTGTCCCACTACCCGGTACCTCGTGAATCGCACGTGTAGTGCAAACGCACGGTGCCGCAGACTCTGAGGAAAACGTCGATTCTGGTAAATTTCTCGCAGTACGTCGCCCATCTCGTCGTCAACATCAAGACCTTGTTCCAACCAACCGATCGCAAGGTCACACCAATATGGCGTTGGCCATCGTAGTCCAGCCAAGACAACTTCGCGAGCAGAATCGATGCCCGATGAGAATGCATCCAAGGGGTGTTCAAGCGGCTTGACTATCGAGGGTGATTTCATTTGTGTCGATCCTCGCCGGTGGCGAATGAATCAAGACCTTTAGCTGGAACAGGGGCCGCGCAAGTTTCAATGCGCGTCGGAATCTATCCGCAGTCGATCCGACGATGACGGCGGCCATGCACCTGGCGGTGGCGCTTTCCGCCGTCGTCCGGGGCGATGAAGGTGGGCTCTACCCTCTTGCCGGCTGAACGGGTGCTGCCCATCAACACCGTGACCGCCCCATCAGCGACAACTGCAATTTCCGAAATCGCCCGCACATTACGCAGACTTCACTCTCCCCACCCTCTGCGAAGGGCACTTGCCAAGAAGCTCGACCAGCCGTGTCTCGCATCCGGAGAACGCGTACCCGCGCCGCTGCGAGATCATGAACGTCAGCGGGTGCATGTGCCATCCGCGCCGTTTGAGCTCGACGAGCGTTCCCTTCGCGAGGTCTGCCTCGACCATGTGGCGCGGCATGTGTCCCCAGCACAAGCTCCCCCTGAGCAGGTCGTGCTTCGCGCCGAGGTCGTTCACCCACCACTGGCGTTCACTGGCAACCCCTTGCTGGGTCTTTTCCGCATCGGGCTGATTGTCGGTGACGACGAGCTGGATGTGCCGGCCGAATTCTTCCCGCGGGATCGGCTGCGCCATGACGGCCAGCGGATGCGACGGCCCGCATACGGTCACCATCTGTGCATCCCATAAATGATGCCGTTCGATGGTGCCCGGGCTCAGCTCGGGCACGTCCGTGATCGTCACCGCCAATCCGCACGTGCCCTGCAGAACCAGGCGCTCGCCACCCTGCATGGTCGTCATGCGCAGATTGATTGCAATCGTTGGAAACTCCGCCTGCAGCGTGCGCAGGCATTCGATCAGGTGCGCACGCGAAAAATAGGTGTCCACGGCGATCGAGACCTGCGGGATGCCGGTTTCAGCAATCGCGGCCGCACGCATCTTCATTTCCTCGGTGCGTGAGATCACCCCGCGCGCATCGGGCAGCAGGCTGCGGCCTGCGGCCGTGAGCGTCGCCTTGCGCGTGTTGCGCTCGAACAGCACCACGTCGAAGGCACTCTCGAGCGCGCCGATCGCGTGACTGATCGCCGACTGCGCTCGCCTCAGTTCCCTTGCCGCTCCGGAAAAGCTTCCCTGGTCGCACACGGCGACGAACGCCCGAAGTTGGTTGATGGTGACGTTGTCCAGCATATCTATCTAGAAAGTAGATGGCAATTATAGATATTCAGTCAATTTTCTTCATGAATCAAGCGCGTCAGAATGAGGTTCATCGCTTTTGTTTCGAAGGATGCACGACATGAACAGACTGAACGGAAAGACCGCCGTGATCACCGGTGGCGCAACCGGCATCGGCCGCGCCGCGGCAAAGCGCTTCATCGAGGAAGGCGCGTTCGTCTTCCTCTTCGGCCGTCGGCAGGAAGCGCTCGACGCCGCGGTGGCCGACCTTGGGCCCCATGCCCGCGCGGTGAAGGGATCTGTCTCCGATTCGACCGATCTCGACCGGCTCTACGCGGCAGTGAAGGCGAAGCGCGGGACTCTCGACATCGTCTTCGCCAATGCGGGGACGGGAAGCCCGCTTCCGCTCGGCCAGATCACCGCCGAGCACATCGACGACATCTTCGACACCAATGTGAAAGGGACGATCTTCACGGTCCAGCAGGCGCTGCCGCTGATGGGCGCGGGCGGTTCGATCATCCTGACCGGGTCGAGCGCCGGGACCACGGGAGCGCCCGGATTCACGGCTTACAGCGCAAGCAAGGCCGCCGTGCGCAACCTCGCCCGGACGTGGGCGGAGGACCTGAAGGGCACCGGCATCCGGGTCAACGTGCTGTCGCCCGGGGCGACGGCAACCGAACTGGCCAAGGAGGCGCTGGGCGAAGAAGGCCAGCGGGCCTACGGTGCGCTGACGCCGCTCCAGCGTATGGCCGATCCGGCGGAGATCGCGGCGGCGGCCGCCTTTCTTGCGTCGTCGGACAGCAGCTTCATGACCGCCAGCGAGGTCGCCGTCGACGGCGGCCTGGCACAACTCTGAGGAGCAGGACACCATGACCCAATCGCTAAAGGGCAAGACCGCGCTCGTGACCGGCGCATCACGGGGCATCGGCCGCGCGATCGCCGAACGTCTGGCCAGGGACGGGGCGACAGTCGCACTGACCTACAACGCCAGCCGATCGGGCGCGGACGAGACGATCGCGGCCATCGAGAAAGCGGGCGGCGCGGCGTTTGCGATCCATGCGGATCTCGTCGCCCCGGCGAGCGTCCCGGCCTTGTTCGAAAGACTCGACGACGAATTCACCCGACGGCACGGCAGCAAAACCCTCGACATCCTGGTCAACAACGCCGGCAATTCCGGCTGGCTTGGTTTCAAGGACGCGACGCCGGAGAGCTGGGACACCCTGATGGCGGTCTACGCCCGCGCGCCCTTCTTCATCATTCAAGCCGCGCTGGATCGCCTCGCCGACGGCGGACGCATCGTCAACATCTCTTCCGCTGCCGCCACGAAGCCCGTTACGGCGGCGCCCGTCTACTCGATGGCGAAAGCGGCGATCAACACGCTGACCCATGTGCTCGCCATCGAGTTGGGGCCGCGCGGCATCACCGCGAACGCCGTCGCGCCGGGCTTCACGCGAACGGATGCGAACGCCGCCCTTCGGGAGAACCCCGAACTCGTCAAGGCGCTCGAGGCGCAAATCGCGCTGGGCCGCGTTGGCGAGCCTTCGGAAATCGCCGATGTCGTGGCGTTTCTGGCTTCCGATGAAGGCCATTGGGTGACCGGCCAGACGATCGAGGCGAGCGGCGGCTACAAGCTCTGAGCCCATCGCGAAACGAAGGAGAAACCCATGCGTTACGCAATCATCGGCTTCGGCAAGATCGGCCGCGCGCTTGCCAGGGCGTTCGCCCGCCACGGCATCGAAGTGGCCGTTGCAACCACACGCGATCCGGCAAGCTTTGCGGCCGATGCCGCCGCGATCGGGCCAACGATCGTCCCCACCACCCTTGCGGAAGCGGTCAAGGCGGACATCCTCTTTCTGGCGGTTCGTTTCGAGTCGCACCCGGCGGTCGCCCAAGCACTGGCCGACTGGGCCGGGAAAACGGTCATCGACGCGATGAACACGCAGGCCCCGCTTGACGAACTGGACGGCCTCCCGTCCTCGGCCTTCGTCGCGAAAGCGTTCGCCGGCGCGAGGCTGGTGAAAGGCTTCAACCATCTGGCCGCTGCCGTCCTCGACCAGGACCCGGCCGTCCACGGCGGCCGGCGAGTCGTGTTCCTGGCGAGCGACGATGACGGCGCCGCAGCGGAGGTCGGTGCGCTTGCGGAACAACTCGGTTTCGCGCCGATCCAGCTTGGCGGGCTTTCAACAGGCGGATGGCTGGTGCACGCGCGTGGAAAAAGCTGGGGACACCTGATCTTCAAGGACCTGATCAGGTTCGACTGATCGACCGCCACGATCCACCCGAAGGCCATCGGACGATCGCTTGCGCGAACGACTGCGGATACTTCATGCCCGTGTCGCACATGATCGTCACGATCGTGGCGGCCGAGTCGGGCCGTTCGGCGAGTCGCAATGCGCCGGTTACGTTGGCGCCGGTCGGGCGCCCTGCACCACCGTCCGCTTCGCGCCGGCGGATGGCCGTCAGGACCGGCGAGGGACAATGACCGATGATCGTGGGCTACTGCATGATGCGGTCGACCGTAGTCGACCCAACTCGGTCTTTCGACCTGCCGTGATCTCAACGGGGCCTTTCAAGGTGGAACGGTCGTTCATGCAATCATGTCGACAGGCAAGTACTCGGCCGAACCAGTCGGTCGGCTTTGGCACTATCGAAGTCCCATGAGTGTCTTTTTTCGGTTTTCGTGAACGGGTACTCGTGATGTCGCCTCGCCTCCGCACCACAGCCAATTGGATTTCTCAGCCTGGCTCGAGGTCACGTGGGCGGCTGCTGGCAAACCGTCGATCCGCGCAACGGCATGTCGCGAAGCGGCCCGGCGTCGATGGCGCGCGGAATGCCATCGACACCGCCATCAGTAACGCCCTTCGGTCCAACCAGGCTCGTCAGGTTCGACGTTCGCTGCGTAACCGAATGAACCGACAGCACCGTGGGCCTGGCGAAACTTGCAGCCGCAACAATCGAACGCCTACTCTTCCGAACCAGGCCCCGCGCATGGCGCGATGTGGCCTTGGTGCAGGAGCTCGCTGGCTCGAGCGGCCCCCACCGCTTCGCTGAAACGGAATCCTTGCGCGCTCGTCGCCCGATTCGTCGCAGCCAGCAGCGCTCGCTGTTGCTCGGTCTCCACGCCTTGGGCAATGACCCCGGTCCCGATACTGTTCGCAAAGGTGACGATGGCCCGGATCGTCGCCGCACTCTCAGGATCGCTGGTAGACCGGTGGATGAGGGATTGCGCGATCTTGAGATGGTTCACGCGATAAGCCTTGACGTACTCAAATGACGCGTAACTGACGCCGAAATCATCGACGGCAATCTTCGCGCCCAGCTCATGTAGCTGGGGGAGTATGTCGCTTTGCGCCCACGACAGTCTGGCCAGAGTCGCCTCAGTCACGTCGAATTCCAAATCGGAGGGGGCGAGACGCCACTTCGCGGCCGCTTCGGCGACATCGCGCACGAACGTTTGAGCGCTCCTGAGCTCGAACAGAGACAGATTGATCGCGATCATCAGCGGGGCCACCCCCTCGTCGCGCCACGCCCTCATTTGCCGGCACGCCTGATCCAGCACCCAGCGCCCAAGCGCTGCCATGGTGCCGTCCCTCTCGGCGATCGGAATAAACACACCGGGGGCAATAAGGCCCCGCGTCGGGTGATGCCAGCGAACCAGCCCTTCCATCCCTAGAATGTTTCCGGAGGACAACTCGACCTCGGGTTGGTACTGGAGTTCCAGCTCGCCGCGATCGATCGCGCCTCTCAAGTCGTCGGCGAGTGCGACGCGTTTGAATACTTCCTGGTCGAGTTCGTCGGAATGAAAGCAATACCGGTTGCCGCCCTGATGCTTCGCACGGCAGAGCGCCAAATCGGTTTGCGTCAGCATGGCGTCTGCTCCACTGTCACCCCTGACGTACGCACGGATGCCAATGCTCACCGAGATCCGCACATCGTTGCCATCAAGCAGATAGGGAGCCGCCAGCGCCGCCTGGAGCATCGCAGCCAGTGCACCGGCGTTCGCCGGCTCGACCATCTCGCCCTGCAGCACGGCAAACGAATCGCCGCCCAACCGGGCAACCAGGTCGCTTTCGCGAACGCAATTCCCGAGACGCTCTGCCACCTCCCGAAGCAACAGGTCGCCGATCGGGTAACCCAGTCTGTCATTGACCCGCTTGAAGTGGTCGAGCGCCACAAAGAAGATCGCAAACGGCATGGTGCCGTGTTGGGCTGCAGCGAAAGCCTGGCGCACCCGCGCAAGGAAGCTGGCCCGATTCGCCAATCCCGTGAGCGCATCGGCGTGAGCGAGCCGCGCGATTTTATCCTCCGCTGCCTTGCGCTCGGTAACGTCGATGATGATCCCTTCAACTTCGATTAGCCGTCCATCCTTGTCGCGGACCGGAACATAGCGATTCTCGACACAACGGTAAGCGTCGTCGCCAGTGCGCAAGCGGAACTCGATCGAGACGCCTTCGGTGTCCTTGTCCAGTACTCGCGCCAGTGCCGCATCGACTTTGGCCTGGTCGTCCGGTGCGACAAGCTCGTTGGCCCAGACTGGCGAAGCGAGCAAGGCAGCGCGGTCGTGGCCGAACCTGGCGATGTCATGCGATATGTAGATGAGCGGAAACGACGGCACGCCGCGCAGACGGTAAAGGACGACTGGACTGTTCTGGACGATGATGTTGGCATCGGCAAGCGCATTGATTCTTTCCTCGACGACCGCTTCCCGATCGCTCGCCTTGAAGGTCGCCTCTTTCGTCATCTGCCACTTCGTGGTCAGCACGCTGGCCGCCTGACGGACCTCGGCGTTGTTCAATGGCTTCTTGAGAACGAGCAGCCGGTCGTCTGCGCCCAGCCGCCTGGCCAGGGTGCCCCAAGGGGGATCGGAATGCGGGCTGCATAGGGCAAACTGCAATTTCGGGTCTAATTGCCAGAGTCGCTCGATGGTCTGAAGGCAGTCCCAACCGTGCAGCATATGCGTGTCAACAAAGGCCATCGCATAGGGTTTGTTCTCCGCCAGTGCGTGTACGACCCGCTCCAGTGCTTCCCGACCCTGATAGGCGGAATCGATCTGAAACGCCGCGCAACCGGCTGGAACCTCGCTGGAAAAGGACGCCTGGCTTGCGGCCAACGCAGTTTCGCTGTCCAGTGGGCGAGCGAGAATCTTGCGGAAATTCCGGTGAGCCGCAACATTTTCGTTGATCACGAGGACGCGACGATTGACTGGATCGCTCTGCGCGCTCACGCACGATCCTTCACGGTGCCAGTGGTGGGTCCAGGGCAACGATCTCGCCTTTGCAGGCGTCGTCGCAGCGGGCCTGCCGGGACGCATGCTCCTGGGCAGCCAGTTCGGTTCCATGTAAGCCCCGGCGTGAGGCCAGGACCGTGCCTCCCCCTGTCCGTGGTGAAGCCTAGATTGAAAACGCATGCCAGGTTCTCCCCGCAATCCCGCTAACGGTTGCCGCTGAAACGAACCGATCTCAAGTGTTTCGCCGACAAAAAGTGCGCCGGACACATAGAGGGGCGCATCGATCCCGCCCGTCGCGATCGCACTCGTATCGAATCGATCGGCGGTGTGAGGTCGGTCGAAGGCTCCACGGCGACGGTTCAGGCCGCAGATACACGATTGCTTAGGACAGTTGGACGATTCCGGCCGCTCGGCGCTTGCGGCGATTTTGGTTCAATGCGTCAACGTCGACTCGCCGCAGGATCCCCTATGTCGGGCGCGCAGGTGTCGTGGTCAAGCCCCGCCCCAAAGATTGGCCCAGTTTCGTCAGACGATGGAAGTATAGTCGCGCGCATCCATCCGACAAACTTCAGTGACTGGAAACCTCATTCGTGCTTGACGACGAATCGAGGGTCGGACGCGGGATGGTCAGATTGCGGGGTTGGTTGTGCCTACTCGGGTTAGCCGCGAGCCGACATTCGGGACCGTTAACTTCGTCGATTACCTGAACGGCCGTTATTGGCCGAACCCGATCCGTGGCTGCACAGACAAAGCGCGACTGGCTCAATACGACCCGTTTGAGGCATTCGACGCGCGTTATGCTATGTCCGCTAGTTTCTGTACTCCGGACATTGTTTGAGGCGTGCCGGTGCTTATGCGTGTCAAACCTTGACTAGCGCGTCGTGCGGACTGTTAGGATGAGCCGTCAAATAACCGGCAACGTAGTGGACGATCAACGCACCCCTGTAGTTGTCGCAGTTGATTACAGGGAAGGGAGACACAAAGCCTTAAGTGTTCAGGAAAATTGATTTGAAAATCGGGGCCGTACCTGCTTAGCAATGCTGCAAGTTCGGCATCGCTGGTTTCGCGTGTCCAAGTGAAGGCTCGATGCCATCGGTATTTCAGGTGACGCCAGGCGATCTCGATCATGTTGAGCTCGGAGCTATAGGCAGGCAGGTAAAACACGATGACGTTAAGTTCGAGCAGCCAACGTTGGCGCGTCGCTGATACCGTGATGGATGCTGGCATTGTTTGGCACGATCACCGTGGGCAGACCGTTCCCGGTGGCGAGCACACTGTCGATGAAGCACTCGACATCCTGGGCATTAATGGTGCCGGCATGCGCGGCGTGGATCAGCGTGTTCTCGCCGAAGTCTAGTGCGCCGATCACGCTGCGGCAGCAGTGAGGGTTCGGTTCGACCTGTTGAGGCAAGCCTCGTGGTGACCAATTACGTTGAACCGGCGGCGATCCGTGGAAGCCCGCCTCATCGAGATACAGCAACCGCACGGCGTCCTCGCGTGCAGCCTGCTGGAGTTTCTCGAGTGCGGCCTGTTTCATGGCAAACGCTTCTTTGTCGCGCTTTTTTTTGCGCGTAGCGGTTGCGCTTGAACGAAAAGCCGTTGCGCTTGAGAGCTTCGCCCAGGCGTTTCGATCTTGCAGGGCAACGGCTCGTCGAGCGCGGCTTCGACGCGCTGGGCAATGCCACCAAGGGTCAGCGCTTCGGCGCGGGCGATCTCAAGGGCCACAGCGATCTGGGCTTCGGTCAGCAGCGCATGCCGGCCGCCGTTATGTGCGCCCATCAAGCCGCGTATGCCCCGCTCGCGCCATGCGTGCCAAGTTGTAGACGCTCTGGCCACTCATGCCCAGTTGCGCTGCAATGGCACGGGCCGTGAGGCCGCGGCCGAGCATGAACAGGCCCGCCGCGCGTGTGCGCGTATCCCGATGACGGTGATTGATCGACATCTGCTGCAATGTCAGCTCCTCGACTGCCTTCAACACTACGACACACTTCATTGACGCCCCCGGCACCGACCAACACGCCGGGTTAGCCAAAGTCAAACCGTTTTACCAGGAACACTTATCAATAGGTAAAGCTATATCCATCGCCGTCTATGTCTTGGTCAAGACCTAGACTTTTGTCTCCACGGACATTTACCCGGCCATGCCCATCGGCCCCTGCCCAACATGTTATCGCAGAAGATTGATCATTGTGGTTAATCGGCCCGACGAAGATCGGATTGCGTGAATTATCAATGAGATCCGTTACAGTGATCGTTTGATCATCCTGTGAATTTTCAAACGTAAAGTTGATGTAACTCATGTTTCCTTTCCTCTCGATTTTAGAATTCACTCCGTATTGGTCATCATTATAAAAACTAACAGAATTGCCCCATTCGTCCACATGGATAATAAGGCCGTGGCGGCGGATTATTTTTCTCCTTCGTAGGCTTGGGTGCCGGCGCGGGTAAAGGTGCTGGCGGGGAAGCCGGGAAGCCTCGATCGGGCCCAAAATTTACTGGAAGAGAGGCAACCAAGTTTTGCAACTCGTCCGGCACCCGACACATCAAGTTTTCGGCCGAATTTGAACAAAATGCTTGCGATAATGGCGCCAAGCGAATTCTTAGAATATAGTCTCGCAAAATACCCGTCGCCACGGGATTTTCTGCGGAGTTCGACAAGACCGTCGAATAATCCAACGCTGCTGTGCACCTCGTATCGCCGTAAGTAGCTCCGCATACCTGACGGACGAGGAGAAGTTCATCGCCCCCTATTGCGTTCGCCGGGTGCAGGGCATCCGAGACCTGACGACGCAAGGGTGCCGACGCAAGCAACTGATAGTACAAATAGAAAGGTGTCCGTTCGGTGGGTTGTTGGTCTCCTGCTGGAAGCGGGAGGGCACTGCTGGTGAGTTGTTTCCAGACCTGATTTCGAATATTGGGCACGGGCTCCACGAGAGACAAAGCAAGACTTGCCGCAGAGGTCAGCGATTCTGCATCCGCGAGCTTCGCTGCGGTATCGGCCGCTGCCGGGGCCGCCCCCGTTATAGCTTTCGTAACTGCTTTAGAGCGATATAACGCCGGTTGCCCAGAAAGGATTGCCAGAGAGCAGGTCCCACTGCCAATGGAAGCGTTCCATGCATGTGCTGGAAGACAATCGCCGGTCTGTGAACAATAAGTTAGAAATCCATCAAGACACTTCACCGCCATGTGCAAAACGGTCGCTTTGGCGCGGACGTCATCCTGAGAGAGAAATGGTGTATAGTAATTCTCTTGACTATTTGCAGCTCGCGAATATAGTGCGTATAAATCCTGAAGACGAAGATATTGTCCGTAATACTCACGCGTAGTAGCGTTAGAGGTCTGCGTAGTTGCTGCCGATGGAGGCCAATTGGGGAGTGTCTGATAGGGGGTTACAATGATCTGATATGGGACAGCTTCTGCCTCTGGAAATCCAGCGAACGATACCAATTTTCCAGTCACGTCAGTTGGAGTCGTTGGCATACTCGAAAGATCGCCGCCAATCTGCAAATCCCGAACTGTGACTCCATTCTGACTAATGGCAGATCGGACCGTATTACTATACGAAAACGACCCCGACCCTCCCCAGCCATGAGCACTTATACTGAGCCCGAAGTTAGTTGATTTATTAAAATCACTGGTCGTCTGTTGATAGAGCGCATCATAGCGGCCACCACTTCTTATTGTGCCAACAAACGAATCACCACATCTCCGCCTGAATTCAGGGAAATTGTTTTTTTTGAGCAATGCCAATGCATCGTCAGCCAACCAGATATATTGCTCGCCATTGGCCTGTTTAGGGTTCGCCGTGGGGGCAAGTTGCTTTCCGCCCTTATCGACGATCGTCGAGCCCAAGATATAAGTATTAGAGTTATCCAGATCAGTGTTAGACACAAAATTGCTTGATACTGAAACGCCAAATCCAATACCCCCGTAAGAGGCCGAAGCGGAAGTCGTCAGATCGTTGAAGAGTTGCTCCTTATCGAATATGTAGCGAAACTCTAATGAAGCTGCTGCGGATGGGAGTGTCGCTTCTGTTCCTCTTACGCACACGCCTCCAACTTTTCTACCCAAGGCCGAGTCGAAGCCTTGAGCCAACACCACACCTTCGCTTGGGTATGGAAATACTAAAGATTGCGAATCTGCTAAAGACGCGTCCGAGTTGGATGCGGCGACTGATTGACCACTGCAAAAAACAATAAAGAATGAAAATCCAGCGAAATATTTTTTTAAGCAGCCTTCCACGGTTTTCCCCTTTCTTGTGATTATTTCGGATGGCGGGAACAACTAGGCAGTGCACTGCAATCAGGGTAGTACCAAAAGTAATGTGCGACAAGATTTTTGACGGCACTCTGATCGCCTAGAGATCGCTGGGCGCAAATGGAGACATATTTACGAATCACTTCACCCGTGTCATACATATTGCCTACCATCGTCGCCGCGCAGTAGGTCCGCTGGTACCTTACCTGCGGACGTCTGTGAACGTGCTGTGAGGGACCGGGTTTGGCCGATCCGAGCCGGACGCCCCAACATCCACCTCGCCCCCTGCATCAGGTTCGGCCCAGCCTGCGGTCGACGGCTTCGGTTGCAACGCGTGCGCCTGGTGACTGTCGGCCGCCGGTCAGCGCAGCGCCGAGTTCCGAGTTCCGAATCGAATGGCGAAAATTCAGCGTGACGTGAATCTCGACATCACCAGTTGCTCGCTCCCCGGCTACGCCTTTTTCGTATAAGTGCTGCACCACCCTTTCGCATTGACCAGCTTGCCGCCGAAAATCGCGCACGGCCCCGTCGTGGCGCCGGCCTTGCCCTGAAAGAACTGGCAATTCGCACAGGCCTCGCCCGCCCGGAATTTCGGGTACTTCGCACGGTCGACCCGGCTGGCGTCCGTCTTGTAGCCGAGCGCCCGGGCATTTGCATCGGTTTCCTGCACGACACCGGCACCGGCATCTGCCGCCGCCGCGCGGCGTCCGACGGCGAGCGCGGAGGCGAGAACGCTGGTGACCGCAATAAAACGTCGGCGTGAAAATTTCATGGAGGCCTCCCTTCAGGTTTGCGTGAACGGATGTCCGGGAAGCGTCGTTCCCCAAAGACGCGATGCCGTCCGCTCCGACACGGCGCCCATCGCCCGTGGATCGGCCGGCGAACGCATCAGCGAAAGAACAGCGCCCGCATCCCGAACGTGTGATGCGCCTCCGCCGCCATCAGCACCATGAGCACCAGCAGGCACAGCGGCGGTATCAGGATCGCGTACACCAGCGCCAGACGCTCCCACATCATGTGCATGAAGATCGACACGATCAGCCCGGCCTTCGCGATCATCAGCACGACGATCAGCACCCAGCGCATCAGGCCCTGCACATTGAAGTAATCGACCAGGTACGAGAACGTGCTCAGCACGAACAGCAGGCCCCAGATCTTCAGGTAGAGGCCGATCGGATGCTGCTGGCCGTGCGCGGCGTCGGGTCGATCGGCGGGATCGGTATGCTCCATGGCCTGCCTCACCACAAATAGAACAGCGCGAAGATGAACACCCACACCAGGTCGACGAAGTGCCAGTACAGGCCGGCGATCTCGACGATCTGGAAGTTGCCGTGTTCGGTGAACCCCGGCTGCAGGATCTTGCGTGCGATCAGCAGCAGGTAGATCACGCCGCAGGTCACGTGGAAGCCGTGGAACCCGGTGATCGTGAAGAAGCACGCGCCAAACTGCGCCGCGCCCAGCGGGTTGCCCCACGGGCGAATCCCTTCACGGAAAATCAGGTTGCTCCATTCGAACGCCTGCAGCGACAGGAAGGTCGCGCCCAGCAGCGCGGTCGCCAGCAACAGCGCGGCGGCGGGCCTCGCGTTGCGCCGGTAGCCGAAGTTGACGGCCATCGCCATGGTGCCGCTGCTGCTGATCAGCGTGAACGTCATGATGGCAATCAGCAGCAACGGCACTTCCACGCCGCCGACGCTGAGCCCGAACACTTTCGCGGTATCGGGCCACGGCGCCGTGGTCGACATGCGCACCGTCATGTAGCCGATCAGGAAGCTGCTGAAGACGAAGGTGTCCGACAGCAGGAAGATCCACATCATCGCCTTGCCCCACGGCACCCTGAAGGCTTCGCGGTCGGACGACCAGTCCGTGACGATGCCGCGCCAGCCGTCTGGCCGGGCATCGGCGGGCGGGGCCGCAGGCGATTCGGCCGCCGATTCGGTGTGGATCGTGGGCGCGGTCATGGCGCGGCTCCATACACCGGCCCGCAGATGGCGACGACGATCCCGGGGGTCAGCCACCACATCGCCGCCAGCAGCACGAGCCAGACCGCGAGCAGGAAATGCCAGTAGAGCGCGCACAGCGCGATGGCGCGTTGAGCGCGGAACGGGTCGGCGCGCCGGAGCTGCGCGATCGTCACGCCCCACGCCGCCAGCCCGCCCAGTACATGCAGCCCGTGCAGGCCGGTGAGCAGGTAGAGGAAGCTGTTGGACGGATTGACGGCAACGGTCTGCCCGGCCGCCGACAGCACGCGCCACGCGGCCAGTTGCCCGATCACGAACCCGGCCGCGAGCACGCCGCCGCCCACCAGCCACGCCGTGCGGTGCAGGGTCGGTTGCCGGGCACGCTGCATCGCGATGCTGGCCAGCGCGAGTGCGCCGGTGTTCCACCACAGCAGCGCCGGATGCGGGATCGGCTGCCAGTCGGATTCACGCATGCGCATCGCATAGGCAAGCAGCAGCAACGCAAACAACATCGTCGCAACCGCCATGAACACGGCCAGGCCGGTGCGGCCCGCATTCGGCAAGCCGGGTGGCGCATCGGGCACGAAGGGGCGCGGCAGCGTGGTCATTTGTGCGCCTCGCCGGGGTGCAGTGCCGGATGGGTCGGTGCAGGTTCAGGCGCGGTCTCGGGCGGCTGGTTCTGCGGCACGAAGTCTTCCTCTTGCCCCGGCGGGCTGTATTCGTACGCCCAGCGATAGACGACGGGAAGCGTCGCGCCCCAGTTGCCGTGCACGGGCGGCGTTTGCGGCGTCTGCCATTCGAGCGTGGTGGCCCGCCACGGATTGCCGCCGGCCCGCCGGCCGCGCACGAGGCTCCACGCGAGGTTGAACAGGAACAGCAACTGCGCCGCCGCGACGATCAGCGCGACGATCGTGATGAACGTGTTGAGCGTCTGCGCGGAATGCGGAATGAAGCTGTAGCCCTGATACGCGTAATACCGCCGCGGCATGCCGAGGATGCCGAGATAGTGCATCGGGAAGTAGATCGCATAGGTGCCGACGAAGGTGATCCAGAAGTGCGCGCGACCGAGCGTGTCGTCGAGCATGCGGCCCGTCACCTTCGGGTACCAGTGGTAGAGGCCGCCGAACACCACCAGGATCGGCGACACGGCCATCACCATATGGAAGTGCGCGACCACGAAGTACGTGTTCGACAGCGGGATGTCCACGCTCACGTTGCCGAGGTAGAGGCCGGTCAGCCCGCCGAGCACGAAGGTGCTGATGAAGCCGATGGCGAACAGCATCGGCACGGTCAGGTGGATATCGCCGCGCCACAGCGTCAGCACCCAGTTGTAGACCTTGAGGGCGGTCGGGACGGCGATGATGAGCGTGGTGGTGGCAAAGAAGAAACCGAAGTACGGATTCATGCCGGCGATGAACATGTGGTGCGCCCAGACCACGAAGCTCAGCGCGCCGATGACGACGATGGCCCACACCATCATCCGGTAGCCGAAGATGCTCTTGCGCGCGTGCGTGCTGATGAGATCCGACGCGATGCCGAAGGCCGGCAGCGCGACGATGTAGACCTCCGGATGCCCGAAGAACCAGAACAGGTGCTGGAACAGCAGCGGGCTGCCGCCGGCGTGCTTGAGCGTCTGCCCCATCGACACCACGGCCGGAATGAAGAAGCTGGTGCCGAGCGTCCGGTCGAACAGCATCATCACCGCCGACACGAACAGCGCCGGAAACGCCAGCAGCGCCATGATGGTCGCGATGAAGATGCCCCACACCGTGAGCGGCATGCGCATCAGCGTCATGCCGCGCGTGCGTGCCTGCAGCGTGGTGGTCACGTAGTTCAGGCCGCCCATCGTGGCCGCGACGATGAAGATCGCCAGCGACACGAGCATCAGCACGATGCCCCATTCCACGCCCGGCGTGCCCGGCAGGATGGCCTGCGGCGGATAGAGCGTCCAGCCGGCGCCGGTCGGCCCGCCCGGCACGAAGAAGCTCGACACCAGCACCAGCACGGCCAGCAGGTAGACCCAGTAGCTCAGCATGTTGAGAAACGGGAACACCATGTCGCGCGCACCGAGCATCAGCGGGATCAGGTAGTTGCCGAAGCCGCCGAGGAACAGCGCCGTCAGCAGGTAGATCACCATGATCATGCCGTGCATGGTGACGAACTGGTAGTAGTGGTTCGCGTCGATGAACGCGAACTTGCCCGGAAAGCCGAGCTGCAGCCGCATCAGGTCCGACAATACGAGGCCGACGAGGCCGATCGCGATGGCCGTCAGCGCATACTGCACGGCGATGACCTTGTGGTCCTGGCTCCACACGTAGCGGGTCCAGAAGCTCTGCGAGACGTGGTCGGTGTGCGCATAGGTCATGGCGTCTGCTCCGTCTGCTCCGTCTGTTCCGCTACGGCTGGGCCGCGGTGCGGGCCGGTGTCCCGCCCTGTGCCTCGATATAGGCCACCAGCGCGGTCAGTTCCTGCTCGCTCAGGTCGAAGTGCGGCATGATCGGCGAGAAGCCCTTCACGACGCGGGCCGTCGGATTGCGGATGAACGCGCGCAGATAGGCTTCGTCCACCTTCGCGGTGCTGCCGTCGGCCATCGTTTCGGTCTTGCCGTACAGGCCTTTCCAGGTCGGGCCCACGAGCGGGCTGCCGTCCACGGTATGGCAGGCGACGCAGCCCTTGGCCGCCGCGAGGGTCTTGCCCAGGTTGGCAAGCGCCTGCGCGCTGCCGCCCGCCGCGGCCGGTGCGGCCTGCACGTGGGCCAGCTGCTGCTGCGCGAACGTGGTCTGCCGCGCCAGCCAGCGCGAGAACGCGGCTTCGTCCTCCACCACCACCACGCCGCGCATGCCGGAGTGGCCGATCCCGCAGAGCTGCGCGCACAGAATGTCGTAACGCCCTGCCCTGGTCGGCGTGAACCAGAAGGTGGTCACCATGCCCGGCACCATGTTCATCCGCGCGCGGAACTGCGGGACGTAGAAGTCGTGCAGCACGTCGCGCGACCGTGTCAGGACCTGGATCGGCCGGTTGAGCGGAAGGTGCACCTCGGGGCTCTCGATCAGGTAGTTGTCGCGTCCGTTCGGGTCGGCGGGATTCAGGCCGAACGGGTTGTCGTTGCTGATGTAGCGCACGTCGGTCGTGCCCAGCTTGCCGCCGGGGCCGGCGAAGCGGAACCGCCATTGCCATTGCTGGCCGAGCACTTCCATCTGCAGCACGTTGCGCGGCGGCCGGATGTAGTCGGCGTAGACGAACAGCCCCGGCGCCAGCAACGCCGCCACACCGACGACGGTCAGGCCGATCAGCCACCATTCCAGCTTCCGGTTGTGCGGTTCGTAGGCCGCGCGATGCCCGCTGCGGTGGCGATAGCGCACCAGTGCGACCACGATGAACAGGTTGATGGCGATGAAGAATGCACCGGTGATGACGAGCGTGATCGTCAGCATGTCGTCCATGCGCACCCAGTTCGACGCGATCGGCGTGATCCACCACGGACTGGCAAAGTGAAACCCCACCGCCAACAGGATGATCAGGACCAGGGCAATCGCAAGGGCCATAGGCCGCCTCGCCGTGTGTCACTCGCCAGAGCCGCCGACACCAGGTTCCGTGTCTCCCGCGGGCGCCGCGCGTTCAAGCTCGGCGCGGCGGGAAGCGCGATGGGTCAGTCGCCCGCGTTCTGCTTGCGCAATCGTTCCAGCCTGCCGTAGGTGATGGCCGCAACCACGCCGAACAACAGGTTGGCCAGCAAGGGCCCGGAACCGCGCTCGGAGACGAACCACGGGAACACGGCCGTCATGACGTAGAAGTTCCACCCATACGCGACGATCCCGAACGCCAGCCCGATCACGGCTTCCATGCCCACGCTCGAATCGAAGCGGAAAGGCGCCATGATCGCGGCGAGCATCATCCCCATGATCGCGCCGAGCACGTAGTGCAGCAGCAGCGCCATCGCCACGATTTCAAGGTTGAACTGCGTCAGCTGGCCGAGCGCGCTGCGGCCCATCACCATCGCCGCGATCTTGTGGGTCGGTTGCCACGGGCTTGTGCCGAGCACGAGGGTCGACCAGACGAATTCCAGCGCGATCACCAGCGCACCGCCCGCGAGCCCGGCCACGGCAGCGGCGACCCAGTCGGGCGTACGACGCTCCCAATGGTGAGATTGAATGTGCAGTTCCATACGACCTCCTTGCCGACGGTTCGACGTCGGCGCTTCGGTTCCGAAGGCGTCTCGCGAGTCGGCCCTGCGCCCCTGGCGCGATCCGGCCTCGCGGACAGGGTCGCCTGCACAACCGGCGAACGCCCCGCTCGTCGCGTGGCACGGCGGCGGCGTTCCGTTCGCGGTTCCGGATCGGCGCCTTGGCGGCCCGTCGGCGCGTCACGACGCGCGGCCACTGCCATGCAACGGCGCGATCGGCGAAACGCATCGATGAACCAGGCGGTCGGGCAGGCCGGCTTGCTGTCGCGCGTCAGGGGAAAATCGGTGTAGTAGGCTCGGCGCCCTCCAGGTCCGCCTTCGGAAAATGCTGGGCGACCATTTCTTCGATTTCCTGCTCTCGCAATGCCGGCACGTCGGCCATGATCAGGATCTGGCCTGCCTGTATGGCCTCGCGAAACCGCTGGAGTCGCGCGTTCGGCTCGGCGATGCCGATCATCGCGGCGGTCCACGCCCCGAAACCCGCTCCCGCCAACGTCAACCCGACGACGGCGCCGCCCGCGATCACGAGCTCGGCCGGGGGAAATACCAGCGCGACGAGTCCGATCAGCGCACCGGCCGCGCCGCCGAGCGCGACACCGCGTTCGAGCGCATGCACGACGTCGCTGCTTTGCAGCAACGATGCTTCGGGCAACTGATCGAGTGTGACACTGTGATCGGCGAGAACGTGGATATGGCGCCAGATGATACGTGCGCGCAGTAGATCGTCGACGATGGCCTTCGCCATCTGCGTATCGGGTACGAGGAAATAAAGGCGTCTCATATGGCACCCCTTTCTTGCCATCAACTCGTCCTCAAGGGACTGTTTTCTATTCTATGTCAGCAGCGGCAGCGCGGTGATTCCGCAGACGAGGCGGGGCCGCCGCAGCGCGCTGCGTCGATGGCATCCGACCGGCGCTATCCACGTTTGCGCAACGGCTCCAGCAAGCCTCGCAGGCCGTTGTGATCGATCTCGTGCATCAGCGCAAGCTGCCGGCCGATTTCGCCGCGCGGAAACCCTTCGCGGGCCAGCCAATTGAGGTAAGGCCCGGGGAGGTCGGCAATGAGCCGGCCCTTGTATTTACCAAAGGGCATGGTGACGGTGACGAGGTGTTCGAGGTCGGGGTTTTGCATGCCGGTATTGTGCACGGCTTTTCGCGTCGGTCGCAGGCCTCGCGGAAAGGACGCTGCAAACCGCCTGCACCCCTTTTCCGGCCTGCTAGACTGGAATTCCCCCCTGCAAACGATGGAGGGAATCATGTTGTCCGTCTACGTCGTGAAGACCGGCGAGCAGTTCCTCTGCACCGCCGAGGATGGCGATATCGGCATGGCACCGGCGGTTGAAGATGCCACGTCGTTTGGTTCGTATGAGGAAGCGGAAAAGGCGGCGCACGTGCATGCCGACCCCGGATACGAAATCGTGGCCGTCTGCGTGCTCAGACACTGACAGGGCGCCCGCTGCCGGGCGCTAGGCGACGAGATGCCGCTCGCAGTTTCGCTGGCGCCATGCGACGCGGGTGCCGTGACCGGCTGCGTCCGAAATCACCTGCGTCCGGAATCACCTGCGAACGGATTGCGTGTCGGGCGGCTCACGATGGGGGCGCCGTGCGCGTCGGCAGTCCTGCCGCATCCGGTGCGACGCAGCGCACGCGCTACGCGGAACGTGGCATTCCTGAAACGCCTGGCATACGGCGCGTACGCCCCGTATGCGGCGCTACAGGAATCGGCGCGCGTTGCACCGCGTCTATCGTCTCGGCCCTTTCATGCCCTCCGACTCCATCGCCGCGTGCCACTCCTCGTTCGCCTCGATGGGATCCATCGCTTCGTCAACCGAAGCCGTCGCACGCTCGGCGGCTGCCCGGGTTTCGTCCGCCGCGGAAGCCGGATCGCCGTCGCCGTCACCCGGGGGATGCAGCATGTCCTTGAGCATTGCGCTCAACTCCGGCGTGTCCCATGGCAGCCCGCGCCGAGTTCGATCCTTGATGTAGTGCCTCACTTCCGCGTCCTGCTCCACGGTCAGCGGCAACCCTCGGAAGGTTCTTTGGGGGCCAGCGTCGATCATCGCATTCTCCTGTTTCCAAGGCATTTTCAGTGTACTCGCCATTGCAGGCACGGGAGACGCAATCGCTGCGCGCTTGCGTCGAATCAAACGCGAGGACTCGACAGTCAGGCAGCGGCCGGCAACCGACGTCCTCCTGATTCCCTCGAATCCCGGACAGGTCATCCAGGCCGCCGGACGACCCGGCGTGATCGCCACCCGGCCCGACATTTGACGGATTGGTGCAGTGCCGCGTTTGCTCCGGCGCCAGGCGAATTCACGTAAACGGTCACGCTTTCAATCGATAGACGCGTCAACGAGGGCAACGAACGTGAACGCTCAAACCGCGCCATGCGCGGCGATGTTGCGATATTGCCCTTTGAAATACAGCAATGGCTGCGTGGCGGCCGCTTCCTGCCGGTTCAACGCCTTCACTTCACCAATCACGATCAGGTAATCGCCCGCGACGTGTTCGGCGTGGATTTCGCAATCAAGCCAGTGGAGGCTGCCGGCAATGATCGGGTTACCCAGCGGCGATTCCTGCCATTCGACTCCATGCCACTTGTCCGTGCCTCGCCGGGCAAATTGATTAGAAATCCAGACTTGCCCCTCTGACAGGATATTGACGACGAATCGACCTGCCTGGCGAATCCTGGGATAGCTGGCCGAACCGGACATGACGCTGAATGACACCAGCGGCGGGCTCATCGACACGCTATGGAACGACTGGCAAGTGAAGCCGATCGGCTCACCATCGACGTGCGATGCAATGACCGTGATGCCGGATGCGTAGTGTCCGAGCGCTTCGCGAAAGCTCAATGGCTCGATGGCCGTGCTGGAAAGTGACATGGTAGATACTGAACGCCGGGGGCGGCTCGAAAATGTCAAGGAAGGCCTGAAGCAGCCAGGAAATTTCGACTCGCTTCAGCCTTTGCCAACTGGCGCAGGATCGGGGTCTCGTACGGCGCCTCTTCCGTCGCGGACTCGCGATAGCCGAATCAATGCTGCATCAGATGCACGCGCAACATCGCCATCAACGGATACCCGCCCCCTTGCCTTTCCACAACGGCGGCTTGAACGGGGCGAGCCCCTCTTCCACGGCGTCGCCTGACCCGTTTCGATCGGAAACTATCTTCGGGCCCGCTGGCGCTTGCCGGCTTGATCGGAGTCGACAACGATGCTTGCTTCAACTGGATACTCCGGCAACCCGGGTGGCGTATTTCAGCAGATTCAGGGAGTCCTGCTAATAAACTCCCTGAAACCCATCGCCTTCGATCCTGCCGAGCATCGCATCGACTTCAGCTCAGAACGAGTTCGAGTGTTCTCTCCGGACGATTTCCGCGCCCGCACTTAAAGCATTCAGCTTGCCTCTCGCGACGTCACGAGACAAGGGCGCCATGCCGCAGTTGGTGCAAGGATAGAGCTTGTCGGCATCGACAAACTGAAGCGCCTTCCGCAAGGTGTCGGCGACTTCCTCGGGCGTTTCAATGGTATTAGTTGCCACATCAATGGCCCCCACCATGACCTTTTTACCTCGAATGAGTTCGATCAGATCCATTGGAACACGCGAGTTGCGGCATTCCAGCGAAACCATGTCGATACTGGATTTTTGCAGCTTGGGAAAGGCTTCTTCGTATTGGCGCCACTCCGACCCCAGCGTCTTTTTCCAATCCGTATTGGCCTTGATGCCATAGCCATAGCAAATATGCACGGCGGTCTCGCACTTGAGACCTTCAATTGCCCGCTCCAGGGTCGCCACGCCCCAATCATTCACTTCATCGAAGAAAACATTGAATGCGGGCTCGTCGAATTGAATGATGTCGACGCCAGCAGCCTCCAGCTCCCGGGCTTCCTGGTTCAGGATCTTTGCGAACTCCCAGGCCAGTTTTTCGCGACTCTTGTAATGATCGTCGTAAAGCGTATCGATCATGGTCATGGGGCCTGGCAGCGCCCATTTGATGGGTTGCGTGGTCTGCTGGCGCAAAAACCTCGCATCTTCGACAAAAACCGGCTTTTGTCGAGCAACGTCACCGACGACCGTCGGCACGCTGGCATCATAGCGATCACGGATTCGAACGGTCTTGCGGTGCGCGAAATCAACGCCGCTGAGGTGCTCGATGAACGTCGTCACAAAATGCTGGCGCGTTTGCTCGCCGTCACTGACGATATCGATGCCCGCATGTTGCTGCTCTTGCAATGACAAGCGCAAAGCATCTCGTTTGCCATCAATCAACTCCTCATCCTGCAACTTCCAGGGCGACCAGAGCGTCTCGGGTTGGGCGAGCCAGGAGGGTTTGGGCAAGCTGCCGGCAGTTGAAGTCGGGAACAATTTCTTCACAATAGATGACCGTGGTTTTTGGGTTAATCAAAGAGCGTAGTTAGCGGACCACTGCTCAAGAACAGCGTGGTACGGTTTGATGAAGTGCTCCTCGACAAACCTTCCCTGCTCGATAGCCAGCCGGCTGCGTTCTTCCCGATCGTAAACAATTCGGGTCAGTGAAAAATCCTGATGCTTCAGGCTTGGCCGATAGAATTTTCCTGCCGCGGAATTCGCATTGTAAATCTCGGGCCGATAGATCTTCTGGAACGTATCCATCGTGCTGATGGTGCCGATAAGCTCGAGATCGCTGTAGTCGCCAAGCAAATCGCCGGAAAAATAGAATGCCAAAGGCGCAACGCTATTCGGAGGCATGAAATAGCGAACCTTCAACCCCATTTTTTTGAAATACTCGTCAGTCAGCGAGTATTCGTCCTGCTCGTATTCAAAACCCAATACCGGATGCTGATTGGCGGTCCGATAATAGGTCCTGCTACTCGACACGCTCAGGCAGATGACGGGCGGCTTCTTGAAATTGGCCTTGTAGGCGCTTGAATTCACGAAGCACTTGAACAGCTTGCCGTGCAGATCTCCAAAATTCTCCGGCGTGCTGAACTCGGACTGATTCCTGGTGTGCTCCAGCAACAGAACGCTGAAGTCATAATCCCGCACGTAAGACGAGAAGTTATTCCCTACGATGCCTTCGATGCGCTCATTGGTCTTTCGGTCGACAATATTGGTTTTCAATATCTCGATCAAAGGGAGCGGATTGCCACGGCTTTCGCCATCAACGCTCATTTCGACGGAAATGATTTCAAGCTCGACGGCATAGCGATCACCTTCAGGATTGTCCCAATGCGCCAGCGCATTGAACCGGTTGTTAATCATCCTGAATGTATTGCGCAAGTTCTCTTGACGACTCGCACCTCTAGCCAAGTTGGCGAAGTTGGTCGTGATACGCGTGCTGTCTGACGGCCGATAGTCTTCATCGAAGCAAATACGCTTGATGGCAAATTTAAAATCCTGACTCATTTTGATCTGGCACCCTGATTTCCGAGATAAAGCCTGAATTCAGGCCGTGACTTTTCAATGCTTTCCGATTGTATTTTCTGATTTTTGCTCAGAAATATTGTTGACATCGGCATTCAAGTCGAAATTCTATGCCGGACCATCCATGAAAAAAAGTGAATTTATCTCATCGACCCATTAGCCACATTCATGGTGCGGTGTGCCTGTTGGTTTGCCCGCGCACTCGCTCCTCTCCATCCGCCCCTTCATGGCCTGACGGCACAGTCATGGCGCGCGCGTGGCGAACGCCTCGCGCGATAAGCGGATGCGCTTGCTCCGGATCGAATCGCGCGGCGAACCGTGAAATGCGGCGTGCGTGAAGAAGACGTCCCTCACTGCGGAAGCAACGGGCGACGAACGACGAATGGCATGGGCCGAAAGCCGGTTCGATCTTGTGCTGAATCGCAGCAGGCAAAGGGCGCAGGTCGGTGCCGAGTCGCTTCCGAGGCTCCAGCGCCATGCCAAAGGCCTGCCCCCTGGCGATCCGGGACATGCGTCGGACGGTACGCAGCGCGACCGGAGTTCTGCTCGAGTCCGGCGCCTTCAAGCCGTTCGGCTTGTTGATCCGGGCACGGATGGCGCGCTCAGGACTCGATCGCGGCGGCGTCGTCGCCGTAGAACTTCACGCCCAGTTGAATGCGTTCCCGGCCGCTTTCCAGGCGATGCCGATTGGTGTCGCGCAACGAGTAGACGCAGCCGCAATATTCTTGCTGGTAGAAGTTTTCCCGCTTGCTGATCTCGATCATGCGCGCCGAGCCGCCGCCTTTGCGCCAGTTGTATTCCCAATACAGCATGTCGGGATAGTGCGAGGCCGCGCGCACACCGCACTCGTTGATCTGTTGCATGTTCTTCCATCGCGAGATGCCCAACGAACTGGTGATGACCGGGAAACCGTGTTCGTGCGCATACAAGGCCGTGCGTTCGAAACGCATATCGAAGCACATGGTGCAGCGGATGCCGCGCTCCGGTTCGTGTTCCATTCCCTTGGCACGCTCGAACCAGTTGTCGCGGTCGTAGTCGGCATCGATGAACGGGATACCGAATTGCTCTGCAAACCGGATGTTTTCCTGCTTGCGGAGTTCGTATTCCTTCAGCGGATGGATATTCGGGTTGTAGAAGAAGATCGTGAAGTCGATGCCGGACGCCTGCATGGCTTCCATCACTTCGCCCGAGCAAGGAGCGCAGCAGGAATGCAGCAGCACTTTCCTGTGCCCGCCGGGTAACGCCAATGGCGTGCGTTCGATTGAGGATGCCATGAGAAGTGCCTTGAAATACGCCCGCGTCCGTCGAACGGAGTCGCCGCGCATTGTGGCCTCCGGCCGGAAGAAATGAAAATGGATATATTTTCATGTTCCCATGAAGGCCGCTCATGGAACCCGCTGCCGCGACGCATCAAGCCAGGTCCGGCCTTTTCGCCTGTTCGATAAATGCACGCAGGTAGTCGATACCGACATCCGCCTCGCGAGCGCCCAGATAGATGTGCTTGGCGATGCCGTTCTTGCCCAGCCGTACCGGCACCACATCCATCGTGTCCGCGTATTCCAGCACCAGCCAGCGTGGCAGCGCAGCCACGCCGCGGCCGCTGGCGACCATCTGCAGCATGATGTCGGTGGTCTCGATCGCCTTGTGGCGCCTGGGCGTGATTCCGGCCGGCGTGAGGAACATGCTGTAGATATCCAGGCGGTCGACCGGCACCGGGTAGGTCACCAGCACCTCATTGGCCAGCTGCTTGGGCTTGACGTATTCCTCCCTGGCCAGCTCGTGATTGCCGGCGACAACCAGGACTTGCTCGTAGTCGAATACCGGTTCGAATATCAGGCCTGGCTTGTCCAGCGGATCGGGTGTGACCAGCAGGTCGATCTCGTAACCGAACAGCGCGCCGATGCCGCCAAACTGGAATTTTTGTTTTACGTCTACGTCCACATCCGGCCACGCGGCCAGATAGGGCGACACGACTTTCAGCAGCCACTGGTAACAGGGGTGGCACTCCATGCCGATGCGCAGGGTGCCGCGCTCCCCCTGGGCGAACTGCCGCAAGCGTTCCTCGGCCAGATTCAGCTGCGGCAGCACCCGGTTGGCCACGGCCAGCAGGTATTGGCCGGCCTGGGTCAGGCGCAGGCTGCGGCCTTCGCGCAGCCAGATGTCGGTGCCGAGCTGCTGTTCCAGTTTCTTCATGCTGTGGCTCAAAGCCGACTGCGTCACGTGCAGGACGCCTGCGGCCGCGGTCAGCGAACCTTGCTTTTCCACCTCTTGCACGATGGACAAATGAATACGATCAAGCATGGTGGATGAGTAAAATTCATATTTTATTGAGATAGAGCGATTTTACTTCATCGTTTGCGCGCTTGCGATTCGCAGCGGCACCGGGCGCCTCTCGCGCCCTGCGCGGCAATGCGGTGGCGGGCGCCGATGAACCCGCGACATCGGCGCCCGCCAACCGGCCCGCGGGCCGGTCACGCTGCGTCAGCCTTCCTTGCCGCCCGCCTCCTTCCCGCCGAAGGCCTCGCACTCCGGCTTGTCCCACCGCGTCTTCACGACGCGGTTATCCGAATCGAACTGGATCTGGTACTGGCAGGTCGCGACCTTGCCGGCGTCGCGGAACTGGAACAGGTAGTTCCACGTCCGCACGTGGAAGATCCACTCGTGGAAATGCGGCGGGCCGAGCAGTTCGTACAGCTGGTTCTTCGTCACGCCCGGATGGACCTGCGCCAGGTTGGCGGGATTCGGGTACGTGCCCTCGGGCAGCGTGGCCGTATCGGCCGACGGGAACGGCGGATCGCCCTGCTGCGTGGCGCATCCGGTCAGGCCGGCGGCGGCGAGCAGCGCCGCGGCCGCGAACTTTGCAAGATTTGCGTTCATGTTTGCCATTGTCTGAATGGAAGGGAATCGGCACGGGCCGCGGCTCACCACTGATACCCGGCACCGACCACCGCGCCATACGCGCCGCGCGTGTTGGTCGAGACGGCCGCCTTGTAGACCCAGTGGTTGTTCTCCGAGATCGTCGAAATGCCGAGCGCCTGCCCGGACTGGCCGCGATACACGCTGCCGGCCAGCGCGACCATGCTCTTGCCGGGCCCGGACGGTTGCGGCAGGCCGGCCACGGCCATCGCCGTCGCCGTGCCGCCGTCCGCGTCGCGGCGGTAGCTGTCTAGGCTGTTGCGCAGGCTGGCGACCTGGCCGTCCGTGTAGCTGTTCGCCTGCGACAGCGTGTTGCCCACGCTCGCGTTCAGCTGGTTCACGTTGACCGCGTCGGTGCCCTGCGTGCCGGCCGCGACGTTGACGACCTGCCGTGCCGAATCCGCCGAGCCCACGGCGACGACGTTCGAGCGGCCGCCGTCGTTGCTGCCCGTGCCGATCGCGGCCGAATTGCTGCCCGTCGCGCTCGAGCCGACGCCGATCGCGGTCGACCCGTTGCCCGACGCCAGCGCCCCGTTGCCGACCGCCGTGCTGTTCGAGCCCGACGCGACCGCCCCCGAGCCGCCCGCCGACGAGTTCGACCCCGTCGAGCCCGGCGGCAGGTTCGTGCCGGCCGGATTCGTCGTGTACGAGCCGCCGAGGTTGGACGTGCGCTGCGTGATCAGCGTCGTCAACTGGTTGGCGACCGAGTCGAGCTGCGACACGTTCACCGCGTCGGTGCCGTTCTTGCCGGCCGCGAGGCCGGTGATCTGCCGGTTGCCGACGTTGACCTCGCCGGCCGACGACTGCGGGCTGCTCAGGCCGTACGCGATGTAGTTCGTCTGCGCGCCGACCGTCGTCAGCGACCCCGCGCCGAGCGCGACGCTGTTCGCATAGGTCGCCGACGCGCCGGCGCCGAGCGCGAGCGCATCGGTCGCCGTGCTGTGCGCGCCCGATCCGAGCGCGACGCTGCCCACGCTGGCCGCGACCGCGTTGGCGCCCTGCGCAACCGACTGCGCGCCGGTTGCCGTCGCGCCGCTGCCGAGCGCGAGCGCGTCGGCCTGCGCGGCGCTGGCCGCCTGTCCGATCGCCACGCCGCCCGGCGCGGTGGCGTCGACGATCGCGCCGTTGCCGATGCCCACGCCGTTATCGCCGTTGACGACCGTCGTCGGGCCGACCGCGACCGAATCCGTGCCCACCGCGAGCGAATCCACGGCCGTCGAGTTCGCATGGAAATACTTCTGGCTCGTGACCGCGAACGACTGCAGCGCGCCGGCCAGTTGCCGCACGGTCACGGCGTCCTGCTGCCCGGTGCCGTCCGCGACGTTGGTGATCTGGCGATACGTCTTGCTGGCGGCGTCGCCGACCGACACCGCGCCCAGCAACGTCTGGTCGGTCGTGTTGAACGGAATCGACGCGCTGCCGTTGCGGATCACGCCGGAGGCCGGCACCGTCGCGCGATCGGACACCGAGCCGGCGCCGAGCGCGATGCTGCCGTCCACCTTCGCGACCGCGTTCGGGCCGATCGCGACGCTGTCGAGCCCGAGCGCCTGGCTGTCCGGTGCGGTCGAGTTCGCGTGGAAATACTTGATGCCGTTCGCGTTGATGTTGTCGATCGCCGAGCCGACGTTGTTGTTGATCGTCGTCGAACCGTCGCTGTTGTACGTCACGTACGACGGCGCGGAAATCTTCCCGGTCGTCGGATCGTAGGTGGCCCCGCCGCCGATCGCGCCCGCCGTGCTGTTGCCGAGATTGGTGTTGTTGCTGGCGATCGAGCTGAGGCCGGTCGACAGCGAACCGATGCCCGTCGACGTCGCGGTGGACAGCGACGTCAGGTTGCTGTTCGTGCTCGACAGGCCGGTGGACAGCGAGCCGATGGTCGTCGAGGTCGAAGTCGACAGCGACGTGATCGAGCTGGTCGTCGAACTGAGCCCGGTCGACAGCGAACCGATGCTCGTCGAGGTCGCGGTCGACAGCGACGTGACGTTGCTGTTGGTCGTGCTCAGGCCGGTGGACAGCGAAGCGACGCCGGTGGACAGCGAACCGACGATCGTCGAGGTCGAGGTCGACAACGACACGATCGAGCTGGTCGTCGAACTCAGGCCGGTGGACAGCGAGTTGATGCTGGTCGACGTCGACGTGGACAGCGACGTGACCGTGCTGTTGGTCGAGCTCAGGCCGGTGGACAGCGAACCGACGATCGTCGACGTGGACGTCGACAGCGACGTCACCGCGCTGTTCGTCGAACTCAGCCCCGTGGACAGCGAACTGATGCCGGTCGACGTCGAAGTCGACAGCGACGCCACCGAGCTGTTGGCCGACGACAGGCCGGTCGACGTGGAGGTCGACAATGACCTGACGGCGCTGTTCGTCGAACTCAGCCCCGTCGACAACGAGGTGATGCCCGTCGACGTCGACGTGGACAGCGATGCGATCGAGCTGTTGGCCGACGACAGGCCGGTCGATGCGGACGTCGACAATGACGTCACCGCGCTGTTGGTCGAGCTCAGGCCGGTGGACAGCGAGGCGATACCCGTCGACGTCGAGGTGGACAACGACGTCACCGAACTGTTGGTCGAGCTCAGGCCGGTCGACAGCGAGCCGATGCCGGTCGAGGTCGAAGTCGACAACGACGTGATCGCGCTATTGGCCGACGACAATCCGGTCGACGTGGAGGTCGACAACGACGTCACCGAGCTATTGGTCGAACTCAGGCCCGTCGACAACGAGCTGATGCCGGTCGAGGCCGAAGTCGACAACGACGTGATCGCGCTATTGGCCGACGACAATCCGGTCGACGTGGAGGTCGACAATGACGTCACCGAGCTGTTGGTCGAGCTCAACCCCGTCGATAGCGAGCCGATACCCGTCGAAGCCGACGTGGACAGCGACGTGATCGCGCTGTTGGCCGACGACAGCCCGGTCGACAACGACGACACCCCCGTCGACAACGAACCGACGCTCGACGCCGTCGACGTCGACAGCGAATTCACCGCCTGGTTCGTCGCATCGAGCTGCGACCCGTTGATCGCATCCGTGCTCGCGGCGTTGATGCGCCCGGCCGCGACGTTGGTGATCTGGCGCTCGGTGCCTGCCGCGCCGACGCTGACGACGCTCGTCGGCGTCGTGCCTTTGAACGTGTACGTCACGCCGCCGATCGTCGCGCTCGCCGTCGGATTCGGCGCGGCCGTCGTCGAGCCCGAGCCGAGCGCGACATCGCCGGCATTGTTCGCCACGGCCGATGCCCCGAACGCCACCGCACCGGCAGCCGCGGCCGTCGACGTGTTGCCGAGCGCGAGCGAGCCGGCGCCCTGCGCGTTGTTCGAATTGCCGATCGCCACCGCGCCGTCGCCGTTCGCCGTGTTGTTCGAACCGGCCGTGACCGCGCCGGTGCCGATCGCGGTACTGGGATCGCCGATCGCCACCGCACCGTTGCCGCTGACCGTCTGGCCCGCGCCGAGGGCGACGGCGCCGATACCGCCGAGCACCGTCGAGTTGTTGCCGGCGGCAATCGAGCCCGCACCCGCCGCGGCCGCGACCGAGTTGCTGTCGCCGATCGCCACGGTGGAAGCCGCCGCCGCGACGCTGTTGATGCCGATGGCCGTCGCATTCGTGGCGGACGCCGTTGCACCCGAGCCCAATGCAGTCGCCGATATGCCGGTCGCGAGCGCAAGATTGCCGAGCGCGACCGCAAACTGCTGCGTCGCCGTCGACTGAACGCCCATCGCAACCGAACTGACGCCCGACGCATTGGCGCTCAAGCCGTACGCCTGGGCATTGTCGGCGCCTGCCGTCGTTTTCGAGCCCAGCGCGATCGAACTGGCGCCGAGCGACTGCGTGCCCGAACCCGGTACGCCGGCTGTCCCGCCCCAGCCGATCGCGATCGACGTCGCGCCTTTCGCGCCGGCATTGACGCCCATCGCGACGCCGGAATTGCCGGACGCCAGCGCACCGCTCCCCACGGCAACCCCGGCCGCGCCCGAACTCGTCGACTGATTGCCGAGCGCGATCGCGCCTTGATTGATGGCTTGCGACGAATAGCCGAGTGCGATGCTGGCCATGCCGGAAGAGACGGCCCCGAGGCCCAGCGCGGCGGCATACTGACCGGAAGCCGTCGCGTTGTTGCCGAGCCCGATGGCCGACACGCCGGTTGCGGACGCCCCGCTGCCCATCGCCACCGATCCGCTTTGCGTCGCATTCGACTGGTTGCCGATCGCGACCGAGTAGTTGCCCGAACCGATCGCCTGCACGCCCATCGATGCGCTGTTGACGCCGGTCGCCTGCGCGTTGATGCCGACGGCCGTCGAACCGTCGCCCATCGCATGCGCACCCGGGCCGAGCGCCGTGGCCGACAAGCCCTGCGCCGTCGACAGGTTGCCCAGCGCCGTGGAATTCTGCTGCGCGGCACTCGAACCGACGCCGATCGCGATCGACGTGACACCGCCGGTAGCCGAGCCGCCATCCGGCTGGTACTGCGCGTGCGCGCCGGCATGGAACAGCGCGAGATACGCGGACGCCATCAGCATGGTGAGCCGCCTGAGCGACGGAGCCGAAGGCGTGCCCGCGCAGGCCGCGGCTCTTCCGTCCGTGGCACGCTCCGGCGCGCCACGCGACGACGCGACGCGCTTTCCGCGCGCACGATCAAGCTCCGAAGCCGCAACCCAGGCTCCCAATGCTTCGTTCCAGATCGACTTGAACGACTTGTTCATCTTGTCTTCCCTCGGTTCTCATGTGCTGGATGACGCAACGGCGAACGCGGCGGCAGGCGAGAGCACCCTCTGCACCTTCCCGTCCGCCTCGCGACGCCTCTTATTCACTTTGGATCACTAACTAAACAGCTGAGCAACGCTGCACGACATTCGCGATGGATCGCGCGACCGCACGCCGCCCGTGTCCGTCGACACGATGCAACGCGACGATCGCCGGTTATCGAATCATGGACGCCGGCGTGGCAGGCCCGGCGGCACGCTGCGCGCCGCGCTTTCGCGCGTGCGTGCGCCGTCGCGCCGGATCAGCGACGATCTTGACTCTCATGGGAAAGCGTCACTCGGACGCCGGATGGGCGAAAGCCGGCCCGCACCCGGGGGGGCGGCCCGCCCTGTTTCATTCAGGGGGAGGATGACGCCATGCGATCCCCGGGACTGAAGCATGCGCCGCCGGTTCGTGCGAACCGGGGCGTTGGCCTGTCATGCCTGCTGTATTCATCGTTTTCGTGCCCGCCTGATTCGAAAGCGCACCGCGCGCGGCCGTCCCCCGACGGATCGAACCCTCGGACAGCCAGCGCGCAGCCACTCACCCTTTCCGTCCGGCATTCAAACGCATTTTCCGGATTTCCGGAATTGCATCGACGACTTGCCGGACGACCCCTGCCCGAATTAATCGATCGAATTTCCTTGACCATTTCGTCTCGACCGGTATCTCACATCCAACCGCATTTCAGAATTCACCGATTGCTCTTATATGACAACGTATTCGGCGAATTATGAAATTTGCATCACCCTCGTGCCAGTTATTCGTTTACCGCCGCAATCCCATATCATGGGGGATCACATCGTGCAATGTCACATTGGTATCGCATGCACCGGGATGGAACTTCGACATGCGATCCACGCGATCTCGTCCGCCTCGAAAGAACCGATTCCAGCCGCGCCGGGGCTAGTGTGCTGGTATCCGTCCGAACGAACCTTTTCTCGAGCGGAAAAATACTTTTCCCGAGCGGACGGCATTTACATTCATACATTCCGGAGCAAAACGCGATTTCCCGACTAGCACGGTTCCATGCCATGAATCGACAAAAAATTAATCAGTCAAACGCTCCGACCTTCATCTTATTTACATTCCACATACCAACACCCAGACGCACGCCAGACTGATTCTTCATTCGTAAAAAAGCCAATTTTTCGCAATTGATCCGGAAATAAAGGCCGATTATTTGAAATCGATTCGGCACGTTTTTCCGCTTCCATTCCATGCGATGGAACGCAATGGCGGCCAACACGCAGCACCTTGTCGCACAAGCCCCCACGGGTCGCGCGGAATCCTCACAACATGCGCTGTTGTCGGCATATAATTTTTCGCAACAATCGCGCACATAGCGATGCGCTCACCCTGACCGGCCACCCTTCCAACGCGTCCGCCACCATGTCATCCCGCTTGTCCAGTTCGGCGTCGCCTCGTCCCACGCCGGATCTCGCCGACGCCCATATTCTTGTCGTCGACGATCGCCCGAACGACCTGCGGCTCCTGACCGAAATCCTGCGTGCCGCACGGTGCCGGATCAGCGTCGCGTTCGACGGGCTGCAGGCCTATCACCGTGCCCAGGCGATCGCGCCCGACCTGATCCTGATGGATGTCCGCATGCCGCGCATGGACGGCTTCGCCGCGTGCCGGCTGCTGGCGTCGACGCCTTCGACGCAATCGATCCCGGTCATCATCCTGACGGCCGCGGGCGACCTCACGGATCGCATCGCCGGGCTCGAAACGGGCGCGATCGACTACATCATCAAGCCGTTCGAGCCGACCGAAGTGCTGGCCCGGATCCGCAATCACCTGAAACGGGCGCGGCGCAGCCAGCCGTTCGCCCATCTGCCCGAGCTGCCCGACAACCCCGATGCGGCCCTCGTGCGCGCGGCGTCCGAGGTCCTGCTGCGCGACCTGCGCCATCCGCCGGCGCTCGAGGAACTCGCCAGGCAGGTCGGTACGCACGAAAAGCGCCTGTCCCGCGTGTTCCGCGACCATCTCGGCCAGACCGTGTTCGAATATCTGCGCGACACGCGCCTGCGCGCCGCGATGCACTTCCTCGCGGAGACGTCGATGGGGATCGGCGACATCGCCGAGGAAATCGGCTTTTCCACGCCCGGCAACTTCGCGACCGCGTTCCGCGAACGCTTCGGCAGCACGCCGTCCGACTGGCGGCGCCAGCGCCATGCGGTCAATGCTCCTCCCGTCGCACCCGCGGAGCACCATCACGATGGGTAGGCGCCACGCGGCATGGGCAGCCGGATGTCGCGCGACGCTGCTGCTTCTGCTCGCGATGGCCGTCACCTGCGCGACGGCGCGCGCCGCGCCGGCGCCGAACCCCGCGCAACTGGACGCCGTATCGGTGTTCGAGGACGCGAGCACGACGATGTCCGCCGACCAGGTCGCCGCACGGCTCGCCGATCCGGTTCATGGCACGCCGGTGGCCAGCACGGCGTCGTTCAACGTCGAGTTCTCGCGATCGGCATGGTGGATCCGCGCAACACTGACCAACCGCGACGGCGCCGCACGCCCGCTGGTGCTCGCGATTCGCGACGCGCGCGTCGACCGGGCGGACTTCTATATCGGCCGGAACGGCCGGTGGACGCTCGACAGCCGCTTCCCGGCCGCCGGCGCCGGCGGGGATGCCGCCGGGCCGCCCTCGCGCTACCCGGCGCTCGACGTCACGTTGCGCGCCGGCGAAAGCCTCCCCGTCCTGATCCGCGTCACGTCGCGCAAGGAAATGCGGCTCGCGCCGGCCGCGTTCACGCGTGCGGCGTGGGATGCGCTGGAACGGCGCGCGACGATGTGGGACTTCGGCTTCTTCGGCGGGCTGCTCGCGCTCGTGTGGTGCGCGCTGCTGATCGGGTTCTTTTCGCGCAGCGGCGTGTTCCACGTGCTGGCCGCGGTGGCGCTGGGTACGACGCTGTTCGAAGCGGCTTACCGCGGCTATCTGGCGACGGCGTTGCCGCCTGCGCTGCGTGAATGGTCGGCGCGCGGCGAAATCGTCTTCGCGTACCTGGCGATCTCCTGCTTCATCGTGTTCATCCTGATAGTCGCCCGGCGCGAGCAGGCGAAGCTGCCGATGCGCGCGATCTACACGGCCTTCCTCGCGCTCGAAGGCATCGGCATGGTCGGCGCCGCGTGCGGCGACCTGCTGACGTTCACGTGGTTCTGCCTGCGGCTGAACGCGCTGGTCGGGATCGTCAACATCAGCGTCGCGCTGGTGCTCGCGATCCGCCGGACGCCGACCGGCCGCGTGATGCTGATTGCAGTCGCCTTCGCCACCTTCAACATGCTGATCCGCGTGCTCGACGGCATGAACACGCTGCCGCCCGCGCTCGCCTGGCTGAAATCCGACATCTTCCCGAACCCCGTCATCGCGATCGTCGGTCTCGCCACGCACCTGCTGGTGCTGGCCGCATGGATCCACCACGTCGGCCGCCAGCGCACCGAGGCGAGGAAGCGGCTCGAGCACTGGCAGCTCACCGAACAGGATCGCCTGCGCGACGAAGTCGCACGCCGCACACTCGCGCTCAACGACGCGCTGCAACAGGTGACGACCCACATGCAGCAGAAGATCGAGACGCTCGGCTACGTCAGCCACGACCTGCGCGCGCCGCTGTCCACGATCAACGGCTACGCGAAGCTGCTGCTGCAAGGCGCGACGCGCGGCCAGGCGCGGCTGATCCGCTCGATCGACCGCAGCATCCGCTACCAGCTCACGCTGATCGACGAACTGCTCGCGTTCACGAAGGCCGAGCTGCAGCCGCTCGGCGTGTCGCCGGACGCGACCGACCTGCCCGGCCTGCTCGACGATATCGGCCGCTACGCGGTCGCGCTGTGCGCGCAACAGGACAACCGGTTCGTCTACCGGCCGGCCACGCCGCTGCCGAGCACGGTGTCGATCGACGGCATGCGCCTGCAGCAGGTGTTGCTCAACCTGTTGTCCAACGCGTCGAAGTTCACGCGCGACGGCACGGTCACGCTGTCGATTCATGCCGCGCGCGAAGGCGACACCTGGCGCCTGCTGTTCGAAGTGGCCGATACGGGCATCGGGATCGACGTCAGCGGAAACCGCGACATCTTCCGCGCGTACCAGCAGGTGCAGGCCGTGAACGGCGGCACCGGGCTCGGCCTGTTCATCGCGCAGCGCATCGTCGGCGCGATGGGCGGCGAGCTGGCCGTGGCCAGCCAGCCGGGCGTCGGCACGGCATTCTCGTTCGCGGTCGTCGCGCCGGCCGTCGGGCACGCGCTCGTGCCGGTGCCGGAACTCGTCCGGCGGTTTCATCCGGACGGCGACGCCGAACCGGACCTCCCCGCGCCCGCGATGCCGTGCCCGCCCGACGATGCGCTCGACCAACTGATCCTGCTGGCCGACAACGGGCAGCTCACCGATATCGAGGCATGGCTCGGCCGGTATGCGGACGAGCCGGATTACGCGCGCTTCGTGCGAGACGTACACGAACACCTCGATGCACTGGACCTGGACGCGATCGCGAAACTGGCCGGCTCGCTGAAACATGCGCGCGGCGCCGCTGCGGCGTGCGACGCCGAAGCCGACACCGCCGGGCCGGCCTGACCGCGCGGGCCGCCGCAGCGCTCACGCGCCGATCGGGCACCGGCCGGCCGCCGGAGGCGACCGCCCGCGCATCGGCGCACCGCCCGCCGTCACGTCGGGACGCGTTGTGCCGCGCCCCCCGCCGGACAATGCGCGCGCTACAGCCGCCGCATCGTCGAAACCAGTTCGGCGCCCTCGTCGGGCGATGCCGGCCGCGCCCGCACCGGGTCGCATTTCGGTCTCGGCGCGCCGAGCCCCGTGCCGCCCGTGCGCCGCCGCGTTGCGTGCCGTTCGATCACCCGTTGCAGCACGCAGAACACGCACAGCAGCGCGCCGATCACGATCCGCGTCCACCACGAACTCAACGTGCCGTCGAACGTGATCAGCACCTGGATCGTGCCGAGGATGCCGACGCCGAACACCGAGCCGACCACGTAGCCCACGCCGCCCGTGAGCAGCGTGCCGCCGATCACGGTCGCGGCGATCGCGTCGAGCTCCATCCCCTGCGCCTGCAACCCGTAACCCGACAGCACGTACAGCGTGAACACCACGCCGCCGAGCGCCGAACAGAAGCCGCTCAGCGCATAGACGCCGATCTTCGTGCGCGCGACCGGCAACCCCATCAGCAGCGCCGAACGCTCGTTGCCGCCGATCGCGTAGACGTTACGGCCGAAGCGCGTGAAATGCGCGACGTAGATCGCGCCGGCCAGCGTCGCGAGCGCGATCAGCGCGCCGGCGCTCAGCATGCCGCCGCCGACCGGCACGCTGAAGCCCGCGATCGCATGAAACACCGGCTCGTTGATCGTGATCGACTGCGTGGTGATCAGGAAGCACGCGCCGCGCGCGAGAAACATCCCGGCCAGCGTGACGATGAACGGCTGCAGCCGGAAACAATGGATCAACGCGCCCATCGCCGCGCCATACAGCGCGCCGAACGCGAGCACCAGCGGCACGATCGCCCACACGGGCCAGTGCAGCCGCTCGGCGCCGACCGCGCAGAAGATCGTCGTCAGCGCGACGACCGAACCGACCGACAGGTCGATCCCGCCCGACACGATCACGAATGTCATCCCGATCGCGACGATCAACAGGAATGCGTTGTCGACGAGCAGCCCGGTGAGCACCTGCATCGAGAAAAAGCCCGTGTAGGTCACGGACCCGAAGCCGAACAGCGCGACGAACAGCACGATCGTCACGACGATTGGCAGCGTGCGCGGGTCGGCGAGCCGGCCAAGGAATCGGTTCATCGCGGCGTCGCTCCGGAAGTGGCGCGCGAACGCGCGGAAGACAGCAATCGCGACGCATGCCGGACGACCAGCGCGCGCGCCGCGTCCGACTGGATCAGCGTCACGACGATCACGACGACCGCCTTGACGACGAGCGTCGCCTCCGGCGGCACGCCGATCGAATAGGTCGTGTAGGTCAGCGTCTGGATGATCAGCGCGCCGAGCACCGAGCCGGCGAGGCTGAAACGGCCGCCGAGCAGTGACGTGCCGCCGAGCGTCACCGCGAGGATCGCATCGAGCTCGAGCAGCAGCCCCGCGTTGTTGCCGTCGGCGCTGCGCACGTTCGAGCTTGCCAGGATGCCCGCGAGCGCCGACATCACGCCGCAGCACAGATACACGCCGAACACGACCGCGCCCGAGCGCAGCCCGACGAGCCGTGTCGCGACCGGGTTCACGCCGATCGCACGGATGAACAGCCCGAGCGCCGTGCGGTTCACCAGCAGCGCGGTCGCGGCGATCGTCGCGACCGCGATCCACACCGCGCACGGCGCGGCCGCGAGATAGCCGCCGCCGAGCGCGAGGTAGCCGGGCGCGCCGATCGGGATGATCTGGCCGCCCGTCAGCAGTTGCGCGACGCCGCGGCCGGCCACCATCAGGATCAGCGTCGCGATGATCGGCTGCATCCCGACGAACGCCACCAGCAGCCCGTTCCATGCCCCGGCCAGCAGCCCGACGCCGAGCGCCGCGGCCAGCGCCAGGCCGACCCGCGACGGATCCGCGTCGAGCACGATCGCCGCGGCCGCCCCCGCGATCGCGACGATCGCGCCGACCGAGATGTCGATCCCGCGGGTCGCGATCACGAGCGTCATCCCGAGCGACACGATCACGAGCGGCGCCGCGCGGTTCAGGATGTCGACCGGCGCACCGAACAGGTGGCCGTCGAGCAGCGTGATCGACAGGAAGCCCGGGCGATGCGCGACGTCGAGCGCGAACAGCAACACGAGCGTCAACGCCGGCCACACGAGCGAATGACGAAACAGCGTGCGCAGCGGCGTCATGACTGGCCTCCCGCGATCAGCCGGTACACCTGCTCCTCGGACGCATCCGCGCCGGTGAGTTCGGCGACCTTGCGGCGGTCGCGCAACACCGCGATCCGGTGGCTCACGCGCACGACTTCGCTGATCTCCGACGAGATGAACAGGATCGCGAGCCCCTGCGCGCACAGCGCGAGCACGCGCTCCATGATGTCGAATTTGGCGGCGACGTCGATGCCGCGCGTCGGCTCGTCGAGGATCAACAGCTTCGGTTCCGTCGCGAGCCAGCGCGCGAGCAGCACCTTCTGCTGGTTGCCGCCCGACAGCAGGCCGATCGGCTGCTCCGCGTCGCGCGCCTTGATGCCGAGCCGCGCGATGTACGTCTCGGCGAGCTCGCGCTGGCGCGCCCGCCCGATCAACCGCCACCAGCCGCGCCGCGCCTGCAGCGCGAGGACGATGTTCTCGCGGATCGACAGCGCGGCGACGATGCCCTCCTTCTTGCGGTCCTCCGGGCAGTAGGCGATGCCGTGCCGGACCGCGTCGTGCGGCGACGCGAGCCGCGTGCGCGCCCCGTCGATCTCGATCGCGCCGGTGTCGGCGCGTTCCGCGGCGAATGCCAGCTGCGCGGCTTCGGTGCGCCCCGAGCCGAGCAGCCCCGCCAGCCCGACGATCTCGCCGGGCCGCACGTCGAGGTCGAGCGGGTTCATCATCCCGCGCCGGCCGACCTGCTGCATCGACAGGAACGGTTCCGCGCCGCCGGCAGTGTGCTCGACGGCCGCGGCGCCCGCCTGCAGCGTGTCGGGCATCCGCTCGCGGCCGGTCATTTTCGCGACGAGCGCATCGACCGGCAGGTCGCGCGCCAGGTACTCGCCTTCGCGCTCGCCGTTGCGCATCACGGTGATCCGGTCGGACACCGCATAGGTCTGCTCGAGAAAGTGCGTGACGAACAGGATCGCGATGCCCGATGCCTTCAGCCGGCGCAGCACGTCGAACAGCCGCGCGACCTCGCCGTCGTCGAGGCTCGACGTCGGCTCGTCGAGAATCAGCACGCGCGCATCGACCGACACGGCCCGTGCGATCGCGACCATCTGCTGCACGGCGATCGGATACGCGTCGAGCGAGCGCGTGACGTCGAGCGACAGGTCGAGTTCGGCCAGCGCCGCACGCGAGCGCGCATGAATCGCGTTCCAGTCGATCGCGCCGCGCCGCATCGGCTGCCGGCCCGCGAAGATGTTCTCCGCGACCGACAGGTTCGCGCAGAGGTTCACTTCCTGGTAGAGCGTCTGGATGCCGGCCGCCTCGGCTTCGCGCGGCGCGGCAAAGCGCACGGCTCGGCCGCCGACGCGAATCTCGCCCACGTCGTGCGCATGCACGCCGGTGAGCACGTTGATCAGCGTCGACTTGCCCGCGCCGTTCTGGCCCATCAACGCGTGGATCTCGCCCGGAAACAGCCGGAAACTCACGCGCTGCAGCGCGCTGACGCCCGGAAACGACTTGTCGATGCCGATCATCTCGACCACCGGCGGATGCGTCATGAACCCTCCCTCGGAGCGGTTGCCGTCCGGGCGGCCGCCACGCCACCGCCCGTGCCGGATTGGCGGTACGTTGCTCAGTACTTGCGGGTCGGCAGCACCTGGGCCGCGACGTTCATCGGGAACACCGTCTCGTTCGTCACGATGCGCTTGGGCAGCGGCTTGCCGGCGACGACGTCCTTCACCGCGCTCATCAGTTGCGGGCCGAGCAGCGGGCTGCATTCGACGTCGACGTTGATCTTGCCGGCGACCATCGCCTGGAAGCCGCCCTTCGTCGCATCGAACGACACGACGCTCACGTCCTTGCCGGGCTTGATCCCCGCTTCCTCCATCGCCTGGATCGCGCCGAGCGCCATGTCGTCGTTGTGCGCGTAGACGACGTTGATCTGCTTGCCGTAGGTCTTCGCGAACGCTTCCATCACCTGCTTGCCGCCCGCGAGCGTGAAGTCGCCGCTCTGCGACGCGATCACCTTGAATTTAGGATTGCTCTTGATCACTTCGAGCAGGCCGGCCCGCCGGTCGTTGGCCGGCGCCGAGCCGACCGTCCCCTGCAGCTCGACGATATTGATCGGACCCGGGTCGTTCTTGTAGTGCTCTTCCATCCAGTGGCCGGCGCGCCGCCCTTCCTCGAGGAAGTCCGAGCCGATCATCGTCACGTAGAGCGACGGATCCTTCACGTCGACCGCGCGATCGGTCAGGATCACCGGGATATGCGCGGCCTTCGCTTCGGTCAGCACGGGCTCCCAGCCCGATTCGACGACCGGCGAGAACGCGATCACGTCGACCTTCTGCGCAATGAACGAGCGGATCGCACGAATCTGGTTCTCCTGCTTCTGCTGCGCGTCCGAGAATTTCAGGTTGATGCCGGCCTCCTTCGCCGCGCTCTTCACCGACACGGTGTTCGCGGTGCGCCACGCGCTTTCCGCGCCGACCTGCGAGAACCCGAGCGTGATCGGCTTCTGCTGCGCGTGCGCGCCGCCAGCCAGCACCGCCGCCGCGGCAACGATCGCGCCGGCCGCCAGCTTCCTGATGAATGTCATGGTTCGTCTCCGATGATGTCGTTCTCTGCCGCTGCGCTGTTCTGCTTCTGCGTGGCGCAGGCGCGGGTCGGGGCTGCGCCGGCCGGGGCTTCCCCTCGGCCCGGTCCGCACGCCCCGCATCAGTCTAGGAACAAGCCCGATAACCTTCCAATGAAATATTGGATTGAGGCGATATCGGAATCGGCATACGTATAAACACCTAAGTACAGGGAGAAGATGGCTTCGGCGCGCCTGTGGAGTCGGTTTGAACGCGCAAAGGCCGGCGCATTCGGGAAATGCGCCAGCCTCGTGACACGCCGGGCGCTCGCCGACGAACCGGTGACGACAGCCGTGCCGGTGGCCGCTCAAGCATCGCCGAACACGCGCTTGCGGGGCGACCGCGAAACGCCGCCGCGAACGGCACGGCGACCGCCCGGCACCGCCTGATGACGAAACTGTAATCGGCGGCACCGTGTGATGACTGCCGCGGAAAATTGATCTCGGCATATTACCGACAGCCCGCTGACAGCCGGATGTCGCAGGTGCCCGGCTCCGTCCCGCTGCTTCCGCGACGCACGCCACCGTGGCCGCGGAACCCTTCTCAATCAAGCATTTGGGCGCGCCGCTCGAACAACGGCGATACCGCTCGACGATCTGCGTCCCGGCACGACAACCACCCTCGAACCTCGCGCACCCGGCGCCGCTATTTTTCGAAATCGAGCGTTACGCCCCTGTAATTCCCATTCATCGGGGCTTCCACTAGATTGAAGGCGTTCCCCATGCAACGAGGTGCAACGATGAACGCGAAACAATGGGCCCTGATCGGCTCGGGCGTGCTGGCCGCATGCCTTTCCGTACAACCGGCGATGGCCGGCGTTTCGATCGGTTTCGGCATTGCGGCGCCCGCGCCCGTTTATGTCGCGCCGGCACCCGTGTACGTCGCGCCGCCTCCGGTGGTTTACGCACCGCCCGTCGTGGCCGGGCCCGTAATGGTGCCCACGGTCGGCATCACGCTCGGCTGGCACGGCGACCGGTACTGGGACGGCCGCCGCTGGTGGAACCGGCGCGACTGGGCCGCGCGCCACCGCTGGTAAGCCGTCCCGCAACGCGGCCGCGCGGCGGCGACGCCCGGACGGCCGCGCCCGCACCGTTCGCCCGGCCGCGATTCCGACTTCGACCGCATCGCCGCCTGCGCCCGCAGGCGGCGTCGGCCCGTTGCCCGCGGACGGCCGCATGGCCGAGTGCCTGCCCCTTCCGTCGCATCCGTCCTATTGTCAGGAGTCCTCTCATGCCAGCCCGTAGCACGATGCATCGTCCATGCGAGACGCCGGCATGAGCGAAACCCCGTCCGCCGCGCCCGCGCCGCGCCGCCCGCGCCGCTGGATCGTCATCGCCGTGCTGGCCGTGCCGGTCGCGCTGATCGTCTTTCACCTGCTGCGCCAGACGAAGCCGGTTCGCGCGACGCAGGCCCAGGTCGTCAGCGTCGCGACCGCGTCGACGGGCGACATGCCGGTCGTGCTGAACGAGCTCGGCACCGTCACGCCGGTCGCCACCGTGACGGTGCTGCCGCAACTGAGCGGCTACCTCACCGAAGTCGGCTATCACGAAGGCCAGGAGGTCGCCAAAGGCCAGTTCCTCGCGCAGATCGATCCGCGCCAGTATCAGATCAGCAAGCAGCAGGCGCAGGCCCAGCTCGCGAAGGATGAGGCCAGTCTCGCGCAGGCACGCGCCGATCTCGCCCGCTACGCGCAGCTCGCCGAACACAAGTCGATCGCCGAGCAAACCTACCAGGACCAGCAGTTCACCGTGCGGCAGGACGAAGCCGCCACGCAGGCCGACCGCGCGAACATCGCGCAATACGATCTCGATCTCGCCTATTGCCACATCACCGCGCCGGTGGCCGGCCGCGTCGGGCTGCGGCTCGTCGACCCGGGCAACTACGTGACGTCGTCGAGCTCGACGGGCATCGTCGTGATCACGCAGATGAAGCCGATGACCGTGCAGTTCACCGTGCCGCAGAACGCGCTGTCGGCCGTGATCCGCCGCGTCGGCGCGGGTGCGAAGCTGCCGGTGACCGTCTATTCGAGCGACGACGACAAGCAGGTGGCCACCGGCACGCTGTACGCGATCGGCAACCAGATGGCGACCGCCACCGGCACCGTCACGCTGCGCGCGACGTTCGCGAACGACGACGAAGCGCTGTTCCCGAACGAATTCGTCAACGTGCGGCTCGGCGTCGACACGCTGCACGACGCGGTGCTCGTGCCGACCGCCGCGGTGCAGAACGGCGCGCCGGGCGACTACGTGTATCTCGTCAATGCGAACCGGACGGTCTCCGTGCACAAGGTCACCCTCGGGCCGAGCGACGGCCGCACCACCGCGATCGTCGCCGGGCTCGCGGCCGGGCAGCAGGTCGTGACCGACGGCGTCGACCGGCTGAGCGACGGCGCGGCGATCCGCATCGCGTCGAACCGGGCGGGCGGCGCGCCGGCGGCGTCGGGGGCCTCCGCTGCTGCCGCGCCGCATCGCGCCAGCCGCCGGCCTGCCGCCTCCGGCGCCGCCTGACGCCACGCGGCACCCGGCACGATGAACATTTCCCGCCTCTTCATCCTGCGGCCGGTCGCGACGCTGCTGCTGACGATCGCGCTCGTGCTGGCCGGCGCGGTTGCCGTCCGCTTCCTGCCGGTGTCGTCGCTGCCCGACGTCGACTACCCGACGATCCAGGTGCAGACCTTCTACCCCGGCGCGAGCCCCGACGTGATGGCGACGACCGTCACCGCGCCGCTCGAGGTCCAGCTCGGCGAGATTCCCGGGCTGCAGCAGATGATCTCGTACAGTTCGGAAGGCGCGTCGGTCATCACGCTGCAGTTCGACCTTGCGGTCAGCCTCGACGTCGCCGAGCAGAACGTCCAGCAGGCGATCAACGCGGCGAACAGCTACCTGCCGAGCGGCCTGCCCGCGCCGCCGACCTACGCGAAGGTGAATCCGGCCGACCAGCCCGTGCTCACGCTCGCGGTCACGTCGAACTCGATGTCGCTCACGCAGTTGCAGGACACCGCGAACAACCGGCTCGCGACGAAGATCTCCGAAGTACCCGGCGTGGGCCTCGTCACGACGGCGGGCGGCCACGTGCCGGCCGTGCGCGTCGAAGCCGATCCGCACAAGCTCGCCGCGTACGGGCTGAACATCGACGACTTGCGCACGCTGCTCGCGAACGTGAACGTCAGCCAGCCGAAAGGCAATTTCGACGGCCCCGATCTCGACTACACGATCAATTCCAACGACCAGATCACCGATCCGAACGCGTACCTGCGCACGGTGATCGCGTACCAGAACGGCGCGCCGGTGTTTCTCGGCGACGTCGCGCGGGTGTCGCAGGCGCCGCAGGACGTCGAACGCGGCGCGTGGCTGAACCGCACGCCGGCGATCGTGCTGAACGTGCAGCGTCAGCCGGGTGCCAACGTGATCGCGACCGTCGACCGGATCAAGCGGCAGTTGCCCGCGCTCGAGGCGACGCTGCCGGCCGGCATGCACGTGCAGATCGTCGGCGACGGTACCGGCGTGATCCGCGCGTCGGTGTTCGACGCCGCGACCGAACTCGTGCTGGCCGTCGCGCTCGTCGTGATGGTGATCTTCGTGTTCCTGCGCAACCTGCCGGCGACGCTGATTCCGAGCATCGCGGTGCCTGTGTCGCTGATCGGCACCGTCGCCGCGATGGTTGAACTGCACTACTCGATCGACAACCTGTCGCTGATGGCGCTGATCATCGCGACCGGCTTCGTCGTCGACGATTCGATCGTGATGATCGAGAACATCGTGCGTTACATCGAGCAGGGAATGCGGCCGCTCGACGCCGCGCTGAAAGGCGCCGGGCAGATCGGCTTCACGATCCTGTCGCTGACGGTCTCGCTGATCGCGGTGCTGATCCCGCTGCTGTTCATGGGCGGCGTGATCGGGCGGCTCTTCAGCGAATTCGCGGTCACGCTCGCGGTCACGATCCTGATCTCCGCGGTGGTATCGCTGACGGTCGTGCCGATGCTGTGCGCGCGGATCCTGCGCGCGCAGTCGGAGTCGCATCCGGGCCGCTTCGAGCGGTTCAGCGAACGGATCTTCGAGCGCACGCTCGCGGCCTACTCGCGCGCGCTCGCCTGGGTGCTGAAACACCAGACGCCGACGCTCGTCGTGGCGCTCGCCACGTTCGCGCTGACGCTGATCCTCTACGTGGCGATCCCGAAGGGCCTGTTCCCCGTGCAGGACGTCGGCACGATCCAGGGGATCAGCGTGGCCGATACTTCGGTGTCGTATGCGGCGATGGTCGAGCGCCAGTCGCAACTGGCCGACGCGCTGCTCAGGGATCCGGATGTCGCGTCGCTCACGTCGTACGTCGGAATCGACGGCGTCAACGCGACACTCAACAACGGCCGCTTTCTGATCAACCTGCGCGCGCATGGCGACCGCTCCGGCAGCGCCGGGACGATCGCGCGACGGCTCCAGCAGGAAACGGCCGGCGTGCCGGGCGTGCGGCTCTACCTGCAGCCGGTGCAGGACCTGACGCTCGACACGACGCTGTCGCCGAACCAGTACCGCTTCGTGCTGCGCGGGCCGAGCCGGCAAGCGCTGCAGCAGGTGGTGCCAGCCCTCGTCGCGAAGCTGAAGCAGCTGCATTCGATCACCGACGTGCAGAGCGATCTCGATGTCGACGGGCTCGGCGTGCAGGTGGACGTCGACCGGCAGGCCGCCGCGCGCTACGGCATCACGCCCGCGACGATCGACAACGCGCTGTACGATTCGCTCGGCCAGCGCATCGTGTCGACGATCTTCGAGCAATCGAACCAGTACCGCGTGATCCTGGTCGCGAAGCCCGAGACGATGCCGAACGTCGCGTCGCTCGGCAACCTGTACCTGCCGAGCCAGACGAGCAGCAGCGGCCAGGTGCCGCTCAGCCAGATCGCGGCCGTGCGGCTCGTGAAGACGCCGCTCGCGATCCGCCATCTCGCGCAGTTCCCGGCGGTCACGGTGTCGTTCAATCTCGCGAGCGGCGCATCGCTGAGCACGGCGGTGGCCGACGTGCGGCGCGTCGAGCGCGACGCCGCGCTGCCACCGTCGATCCAGTCGGCGTTCCAGGGCGCGGCGGCCGCGTTCGAGGATTCGCTGTCGAGCGAGGTGTATCTGCTGGTCGCCGCGCTGGTCGCGGTCTACATCGTGCTCGGCGTGCTGTACGAGAGCTTCATCCATCCGGTCACGATCCTGTCGACACTGCCGTCCGCCGGGATCGGCGCGCTGCTCGCGCTGATGATCGCCGGTACGGATCTCGACGTGATCGGGATCATCGGCATCGTGCTGCTGATCGGCATCGTCAAGAAGAACGCGATCATGATCGTCGACTTCGCGCTCGAAGCGGAACGCGAACACGGCAAGGCGCCGGCCGACGCGATCTTCGAGGCATCGCTGCTGCGTTTCCGGCCGATCCTGATGACGACCTTCGCCGCGATGCTCGGCGCGCTGCCGATGCTGGTCGGCACCGGCACCGGCTCCGAGCTGCGCCGGCCGCTCGGCCTCGCCATCATCGGCGGGCTCGCGCTGAGCCAGCTCCTCACGCTGTTCACGACGCCAGTGGTCTACCTGCTGTTCGACCGGCTGGCCGCGCGCCTGTGGCGCCGGCGTGAAGCGGCCCCGCCCGGCGCCGCCGCGCCGGACGGCGGGAGCGCATCGTGAACCCGGCCGCGCCGTTCATCGACCGGCCGGTCGCGACCACGCTGCTGGCGATCGCGATCCTGCTGTCCGGCGCGCTCGCGTACTTCCGCATGCCGGTCGCGCCGCTGCCGAACGTCGCGTATCCGGTGATCGTCGTGCAGGCGAACATGGCCGGCGCGAGCCCGGAGGTCATGGCCTCGACGGTGGCCGAGCCGCTCGAACGGCGGCTCGAAACGATCGCGGACGTGCAGGAACTCACGTCGATGAGCTACACGGGTTCGTCGATGATCGTGATCGAATTCGGCCTGGACCGCGACATCAACGGCGCCGCGCGCGACGTGCAGGCCGCGATCCAGGCCGCGCGCGCGGACCTGCCGACCACGCTGCGCTCGAACCCGACCTACCGGCAATACAATCCGGCCGACGCGCCGGTGATGGTGCTCGCGCTGACCTCCGACACGCTGACCTCCGCGCAGCTTTACGACTCGGCCGATTCGGTGATCCAGCAGCAGCTGTCGCAGATCAGGGGCGTCGGGCAGATCACGCTCGGCGGCGGCGCGCTGCCGTCGGTGCGCGTCGAGCTGAATCCGGCCAAGCTGAACAGCTACGGCATCGGCCTCGAGGACGTGCGCGCGACGCTCGGCGCGGCGAACGCGGACAGCCCCAAGGGCCACCTCGACCAGGGCGGCCATCGCTACGAGATCCTGTCGAACGACCAGATCGGCACGGCCGCGCCGTATCGCGACCTCGTCGTCGCGTACCGCAACGGCGCGGCCGTGCAGCTGCACGACGTCGCGCAGGTGCGCGATTCGAACGAGAACGTGCGCAACGCCGGCCTCTACAACGGCAAGCAGGCCGTGCTCGTGATCGTGTTTCCGGAGCCGGGCAGCAACGTCGTGAACACCGTCCGGCAGATCCGCGCGCGCCTGCCCGTGATCGAGGCCGCGTTGCCGGGCTCGGTGCACGTCGGCGTCGCGGTCGACCATTCGCAGTCGATCAACGCGTCGGTGGCCGACACCGAACGCACGCTCGGCATCGCGGTGCTGCTCGTCGTCGGCGTGGTGTTCGTGTTCCTGCTGTCGCCGCGCGCGACGCTGATTCCGGCCGTCGCGCTGCCGCTGTCGATCGTCGGCACGTTCGGGCCGATGTACCTGCTCGGCTACAGCATCGACAACCTGTCGCTGATGGCGCTGACGATCGGCACCGGCTTCGTCGTCGACGATGCGGTCGTGGTGCTCGAGAACGTCACACGCTTTCTCGAGGCCGGCTACGCGCCGAAGGAAGCCGCGCTGCGCGGCAGCGCGGAGGTCGCGTTCACGGTCGTGTCGATGAGCGTATCGCTGATCGCCGTGTTCCTGCCGATCCTGCTGATGCCCGGCATCGTCGGCCTGCTGTTCCATGAATTCGCCGTCACGCTGTCGATTGCAATCATGCTGTCGATGGCGATCTCGCTGACCGTCACGCCGATGATGTGCGCGTACGTGCTGAGTCAGCGCCACGTGCAAGCCGCGCCGTCGCGCATCGGCGGCCGCATTGCCGCCGTGCTCGACCGGTTGCGCGATGCGTATGCGCGTTCGCTCGACGCGGTGCTCGATCGCGCGCCGCTCGTCGGCATCCTGCTGATCGCGCTCGTCGCCGGCAACCTGCTGCTGTTCAGGCTGCTGCCCGCCACCTTCTTCCCCGAGCAGGACAACGGCACGCTGATGGGGCAGATCATCGCGGACCAAAGCATCTCGTTCGGCGCGATGCGGCAGAAGCTCGCGCAACTGCAGGCGATCGTCCAGCAGGACCCGGCCGTCGCGGCCGTGGCCGGCTTCACCGGCGGGCGGGCGCTGAACACGGCGAACGTGTTCGTCGCGCTGAAGCCGCTCGCGCAACGCCACGCCTCGGCCACCGACGTCGTCAACCGGCTGCGGCCGAAGCTCGCGGCCGTGTCGGGTGCGCGCCTGTTCCTGCAGGCGCAGCAGGATCTGCGGATCGGCGGCCGGCAAGCGGCCGCCGAATACCAGTACACGCTGACGAGCGACGATCCGCAGGCGCTCTATGCGTGGACGCCGCGGCTCGTCGACGAACTGAACCGGCGGCGCGGCCAGCTCGTCGACGTGAATTCGGATCTGCAGCAGCACGGGCTGCAGACGATGGTGACGGTCGATCGCGCGACCGCGAAGCGTTACGGCTTCGACCCGAACCAGATCGACAACGTGCTGTACGACGCGTTCGGCCAGCGCACCGTCTCGACGATCTACAACCAGCTGAACCAGTACTTCGTCGTGATGGAAGTCGCGCCGCAGTACTGGCAGTACCCGTCGTCGCTCGGCCGGATCTTCGCGAGCACGGCGGCCGGCAACGCGAACGGCACCGCGCAGACGCAGTATTCGTCTGCGATCGTGCCGGCGGCGGCCACGGCACTCGCCACCGGCGCCACGGTCGGCGTGACGACGACGGGCGCGAGCGGCACGACCAATGCGCAGAACGCCAACGCGGAAGCGAACGCATCGACCAACAGCATCTCGAACAGCAAGGGCGGCAGCTCGACCGGCAGCGCGGACAGCACGTCGGCGGAAACGATGGTGCCGCTCACCGCGCTCGCGCTGTTCGCGAACAGCCACACCGCGACGCAGGTGAACCACCAGGGCGGCCTCGTCGCGGCGACGATCTCGTTCAACCTGCCCCCGAACGGGTCGCTGAGCGACGCGGCCGCCGCGATCGCCGACGCCGGGCAGACGATCGGCATGCCCGCCTCGATACACGGGGCGTTCGCGGGCGCCGCGCAGGCGTTCACGAATTCGATGAACGCGGTGCCGCTCCTGATCGTCGCGGCGCTCACGGTCGTCTACCTCGTGCTCGGCGTGCTGTACGAAAACACGATCCACCCGCTGACGATCCTGTCGACGCTGCCGTCGGCCGGCATCGGTGCGACGCTCGCGCTGCTGGTGTTCGGCGTGCCGTTCTCGGTGATCTCGATGATCGGCTTCATCCTGCTGATCGGCATCGTGAAGAAGAACGGGATCATGATGGTCGACGTCGCGATCGCACTGCAGCGCGACGAAGGCGTCGACGCGCGGCGGGCGATCCACGAGGCGGCCGTGCGGCGCCTGCGGCCGATCATGATGACGACCGCCGCGGCCGTGCTCGGCGCGCTGCCGCTCGCGCTCGCGATCGGCCAGGGCGCGTCGCTGCGCCAGCCGCTCGGCGTGACGGTGATGGGCGGGCTCGTGATCAGCCAGGTGTTCACGCTATACACGACGCCCGTGATCTATCTGTATCTCGACCGGCTGCGCGAGCGACTCGCGCGCGGGTCGTGGCTGTGGCCGCGACAACGGCGGCCCGAATCGAGGCACTGACCGATGAGATCCCCCCGTTCCGTTCCCGAGCACGCGCCGCCCGCGCGGCGGCTGCGCACTTGCGTGCTCGGTGTGGCCGCCGCGCTCGCCCTCGCCGGCTGTGCGGTCGGCCCCGACTATCGCCGCCCGGCCGTCGCGACGCCCGCCACTTATCGCGAACTGCCCGGCTGGACGCAGGCACAGCCCGACGCGGACGGCCCGAAAGGCGACTGGTGGACCGCGTTCCACGATCCGCTGCTGAACGAACTCGAGCCGCTCGTCACGGTGTCGAACCAGACCGTCCGGCAGGATTACTACAACTACCAGCAGGCGCTGGCGCTGGTGCGCGAAGCGCGTTCGGGGCTGTTCCCGACGATTTCCGCGACGAGTTCCGCCACGCGGCAGCGGGCCACCGGCGCGGGCAACCCGTCCGTCGCCAACGCCGGGGCGCTCGAAGGCACCGTGAGCTGGTCGCCCGACCTGTGGGGCCAGGTGCGACGCACCGTCGAGGAGCGCAAGGCAAGCGCGCAGGCGAGCGCCGCGACCTACGCGAACGCCGCGCTGTCCGAGCAGGTGACGCTCGCGACGACGGTGATCGACCTGCGCGTCGCCGATGCGAACATCGACCTGCTCGATGCGACCGTGAAGGCCGACGAAGCGTACCTGCGCGTGATCGCCGACCAGGACAAGGCCGGCACGATTCCGCCGTCCGATCTCGTCAACGCGCAAACGCAGCTCGAAAGCGCGCAATCGAGCCTGATCGCGCTCGGCGTGTCGCGGGCGAAGTACGTGCATGCGATCGCGGTGCTGGTCGGCCGCACCCCGGAGGCGCTCGACGTGCCGCACGACGCCACGTTGCCAGCGTTGCCCGACGTGCCGGTCGGCGTGCCGTCGACGCTGCTGCAGCGGCGGCCCGACATCGCGGTGGCGGAACGGCAGATGGCGTCGGAAAACGCCGCGATCGGCGTTGCGATCGCCGCGTATTACCCGACGATCTCGCTGTCGGCGGCGGCCGGCTTCTCCGCGTCGCCGCTGGCCGGGCTGCTGAACGTCGCGAACTACGTGTGGTCGCTTGGCGCGACCGCATCGCAGACGCTGTTCGACGGCGGCGAGCGCAGCGGCGCAGTGGCTGCCGCGAAGGCCGCATACGACGCCGCGGTCGCGAACTATCGCGGCACCGTACTCGGCGCGCTGCAGAACGTCGAGGACGACCTCGCCAGCGTGCGCGTGCTCGCCGAGCAGGCGGCCGTGCTGGAACGTGCGGTGGCCAGCGCGAAGCGCGGCGCGGACATCGCGTTCAATGAATATCAGGCCGGCACCGTGGACTACACGACGGTCGCCACCGCGCAGACGACGCTGCTCGGGCTTCAGGAGAATGCGCTGACCGTGCAGCAGGAGCGGCTGGTCGCGACGGCGACGCTGTTTGGCGATCTGGGCGGCGGGTGGTCGAATGCGCAGCTCGAGGTGCAGCAGGTGAAGTCGGGGCGCATGCCGGGGTGACGGGGCCCGGTGCGTGGGTGCCGGAGGCTGCGGGCCGAGTCGGCGCCGCCACCCTTGCGGTCACGTTGACGACGGTCGCGGCGAGAATCAGGCCGCATGCGGCGCGCTTGGATAACTTCCTGATCGGAAATACTCGAGAAAAATAACTAACCAGGATCAAGCGGCAGGGCGAAAGTCTCGTGCGATGTCGCACCGAAGTATTCCCTGATGTGCCCAGTGGAAACTTCCCCTCCCTTGCGCTTGATGCCGACGCGACGCGCTTCCTCTGCATACGCCATCCACGGTACGTGGTTTACAGATTTTTGATGAATTCAAGCTCGTCGTCATACGTATATTTCTTGGTGTCCGTCATGACTTAATTCGCTCCCCGCTGAAATACCGAGCCGTGCGCTTTGGTCTTCGTCACGCCAATCCAGTTGCTGCCGTCGAACCCGATCGCATCCATCTCGCTACCGAATGTATGGAGCGTACTCACCGCATGCGAGCCCGAATCGACGGATAGCAACACTGCGCGATTGCCTTTGCATGCGTTGCCGATCACGTTCACGGTGCGATTCCCGCGGGAAACCGCATCGATACCGCAGAGCGTGCCATTGCCTGTCGAGAAACTGGACGTCACCTTGCCCGCGGGATCGACCGTCGCGACGGTCAACACGCCGGCAGGCGATACGCCGACGTCATGCACGCTACCGTCGGACGACACGACCGCCCCCGCCGACGTCACGATACCGGTCAACGGATACACGGACCGGACATATCGCTTTCTGTCGAGATCAATCTGCGACACCGCGTATCCGTCATGACCTGCGCCCGCATTTGCCAGGAACTTGCCTGCCACCAGCAGATGCTGGCCATCCAACCTGGCGGACGCGTCGGTCCAGAAGGCTCCACTCGGAAGCTGCGTCAGCACGGGCTGCCGGAGATCGGCATCGAGGTGTGCGACGAATGTGCCGAACGGCCCGCCACGCTGCAATGTCGCGCTCGTGCCGCCAGCGACATTGATTCCGGCGGGGCCGACATCGAGCATGTAGAACCACTCGTCAAAGCCGGCATGAACCGGCTGCCGCTTTTCGAGTTTGCCTGCTACCGAGAGACGGTTCACCACAACGCTCGTTTGATTGAGGGACTCGCTGCCCTGCGTGTGTTCCTCGGTCACGGCATAGATCGCGTGGCCGTCGCTACCACAGGCAACCGCCGAATTACTGACATAGCCGGAGCCATATGGAATGGCCGTGTGCCACTCCACCCGGCGGCTGCCTGCATCGACCAGGACCACCATCGCGGAACTGCTCGGCCCGGCATCGTCATAGACGTGCCCGCTGATGCAGTAGCGGTTGTTGCCGATCGGATTGATGGCGTCGGCACTGAACCCTTCCGGCGTACCGAGCGGAAGATCCATCGTCTGCGCCGACGCAACCGTCGCGTGGACCAGCATCGCGCCCAATACGGCGCGCATCCAGTACTTGACCTGCACTCCTGCCTTCATCTGCTTTTGCCTCATCTCGTCTCGTCCGGCAGCGCCTGACTGCCCTTCCCGATCTCAAGTCCTCGCCCGTCTGCTTCCGGACGTGCCTCATGCCGCCAGTTGACAGCCAACCGCCCGCGCAATGCCGTCCGGTTTGCGCAGGATTGCGTCGAGCACGATTTGCTGGCTGTACTGCAACGGTTGCTGGCTTTCGAAAAACGCCTGCTGCGGCGGCGAGACGCTGGTGCCGCCTTGCTTCTCCCAAAGCGCCCGAGATGCAGGTGCGAATCCGCAGTCGTCGAATACAACTGCGCCCGGCTCTGGCCTGTCGAGTCATCCATCACGAGAGGGTTATAGCCACTGCCGCCATACTCCTTCGAGCGATACCCCGACAGGACACCGTTGCTGTGCCATTGCGGCCGGACGCTCCCGTTGTAGACGCGGTGGAAAACGATCGGCCGGTCACAGTCCCCACCTACGTACCCGACAAGGACTTCCTCACCGACTCTCGGAGCCGGTTTCTTGTGCCCGAACGGGCTCCGATACGGGACCGTTACGCGTTGCGCGTCCACTTCGACCAGGTAAAAACCGGCGGATCCGTCGTCATGCGCAACGACCTCCCCCGCGTGCATCGATTTCACGTGCGCCAACTGGCTCTGCAAGCTATGCGGAAAGTTCGTTTCCTGGCTGGAAAGCGGCAGATTGTTTTCGATGTGCCTCTGAACCTTGACCGCCACGAATTCGCGTTGGCCGGCCGAGCTCGCAATAGGTCACGACTCGCCGCGGTACGAGCGCGTTCTCCGGCAACGCCGGGATGCTGGTCTTGAACAGGCGGTCTTGCTGGATCAGGCCGCCACGAATCGCCTGAACCACTTCGGTCATATTCATTCGTTACCCATCTTCTTGTTCTTTGCGAGCCCGAAGCGGCCCCGCACTCTCACGGGAACGGCATCCCGTTACATCGCCGCAATTCTAGCGACAACCCGTAGTCGTGAGAATGCACTTAATCTCTAAAACAACAATAAGACATGACAAAAGCTGATTCATAAATCGCGAAGAAATATGCAACTCCCAACGGGCATAAAATTCCATTTTCCATACCGCCTCCTTTCTTTTTTATTTCATTGAATATCGATCGCAATTAAAACGTAACTTTTTGTCTGGACGGGGAAAACCTGCCTCAATTTCCGCGCCCGCCTTCCCGACACGATTTCCATTACGTCATTTGACGCGCGAATTATCGAGCGCGTATCGCTTCACGCCATGGCGCGCGTGTTCGCCACCGGCGCAGCCCCGTGCTGCACGACTTTCGCCGCGCGAACGCCCGCTCCGTCGAGTCCATCGAATCGATTGCGTACACAACCATCACGTTACATCCGACTCAAGCGGAAACCTGCCGTAAACCCATCGTTGTGGAATCCCAACGGATCGGAAATTGTGTCGTGACCTAATGGCGGCTCCTGACGAAGGCCCGTCGCCTCGGCAGGAAGGAAAGCAGTTTCGCACCATGCCAGGAGAGTTCATGATGAAAGGTATCTTGAGGAAATCGCTGTTGTCGCTCGCGCTGCTGGCCGGCGTCACAGCCGCGCACGCGCAGAGCACGGTGACGCTGTACGGCGTCATCGACGAGTCGCTGCAGTTCACGCACAACGCCACGCCCACCGGCAGCAACCAGCTCGGCCTGTACTCGGGCAACCTGTCCGGCAGCCGCTGGGGCCTGATGGGCAGCGAGGATCTCGGTGGCGGGCTGAAGGCGATCTTCCAGCTCGAGAACGGCTTCAACGTCAACAACGGCAAGATGGGCACCTACAACGGCACGACGTCGCTGTTCGGCCGCCAGGCCTACGTCGGCCTGCAAAGCGCGCAGTACGGCACGCTCACGCTCGGCCGCCAGTACGATCCGCTCGTCGACCAGGTTCAGGGGCTGACCGAAGACAATTACTTCGGCAGCACGTTCGCCACCGCCGGCGACGTCGACAACTACGACAACAGCTCGCGCACCAACAATGCGATCAAGTACCTGTCGCCGAGCTACGGCGGGCTGCAGGTCGAGACGATGTACGCGCTCGGCGGCGTCGCGGGGCAAACCGGATCGGCGCAGACGTGGGCCGTGGCCGCGTCGTACAACAACGGCCCGTTCTCGCTGGCGGCAGGCTACTACGTGGCCGACAACGCGAATTCGACGATCGCGCGCACCGGCTGGTCGTCGACGTCCGACGGTACCTTCGACGGCCCGGTGAACTCGGGGTACGCAACCGCGAAGTCGATCAACATCGCGCGCGTCGCCGCCCGCTACATCGCCGGGCCGTACACGCTCGGCCTCGCGTACAGTAATTCGGCGTACAAGGCAGACGCGCAGTCGGCATTCGCGTCGACCGAGAAGTTCAACACCGGCCAGGCGTACGTCAACTACCAGGCCACGCCGGCGCTGCTGCTCGGCCTCGGCTACAGCTATACGCATGCAAGCGGCGATACCAACGCGTCGTATAACCAGGTGTCGCTGGGCGCCGACTACAGCCTGTCGAAGCGGACCGACGTGTATCTCGTCGGCGCATGGCAGAAGGCAACCGGCACGCAGCTGAACGCGGACGGCACGGTGTCGGGCGCGGAAGCGTCGATCGGCTCGTACGGCGTGGCCGGCACGAACAGCCAGGACATGGTCAGCCTCGGCATCCGCCACCGGTTCTGATCGCAAGCCGCGCCGGCCGTCGTTCGCGGCGGCCGGCGCACGTATCCTTGCACCGCGACGCACCCGCATTTCACCGCAATCGTTTGAAATATTGCGGCCTTCCAACGCACCGAAACGTGCTGCCCCTCGCGATATTGCCGAAAACGACGACCGCTCGCGCGTCATGACGCGGCATCGATTACCGATCGTGTCCATTGCCCGCTGTCACCCACCCCGAATATCTCAATAATGAGCGGCCACTCTTGCGCGGGATCCAATTCAATCCGCTTACGGCACGTCATTCACGGAGTCCTGAATATGACGAAACAATCTTGAAATTTATTTGACGATCGCGTGACCTATGCTTCCGTCACACCGCGCACCGGCCACGCCGGACGCGGCGGTCATCCCCGACAGTGAAAGTGAAAGGCCCGATCATGTATCACACGATGCGCATGGAAGTCTCCACCGAATCCGGCTATCCAGTGATCCGGTTCACGATAGACGGCCAGACGTCCGTACTCGGCGTTCACGATATCGACCAGATGATCCTGCAGCTCGCGACCGCACGCGCCGCGATGCAGCCGACGCATCCGGTCGAGCCGCCGGAAGGCCAGTATCCGCTGCAGATCGATCCGTGCTGGCGCGTCGACCGGCTCGCCGATTACGACGGCGCGGTGCTGTCGATCCGTCATGTCGGGATGGGCTGGATCGCGTTCGCGCTACCCGCCGTCAACCTCACCAACCTCGTCGAAGCGCTCGCTTCGCCGCCGGAGATGACCGCCCAGGTCAACCACGCAATGCTGAACTGATGCACGACCGGCGCTGACCCGTTTCACGCCGGATAGCCGAATCCATCCCTCATTACTTCGCAATACGAAGTGTCACTGCGATCCGTGCCGTATCGGCCCAGGTCGTGGATTTCCGTTCCTTTCTGCCAAGGACATGCCCATCATGCGAATCGCATCATCGACCGCCACGCTCGCCCGGCAACCTTCCGCCTATGCGCTGCCGGATTTCGGCGCCTGCACGTGGTGCCTGCTGCCACCCGACACACCGCCCGCTGCTTCCGGTGCCGGCCATGCACGCGCATTCGGCGCGCGCCCGATCTTCCGCTGCCGGCTCACCGGCCGCTACTCCCCGGGGCAGTCGCTGAACGCCGTCTGCGGCAACAGTTATGCCGGCGTGTGTCAGCAGGCGGAATCGCACGTCGACAGGGTGTCGCGCCTGGTCGTGCGCGATGCGCGGAGCGATGCCGAACCTCGCGTTCACGCATTCGACGACGGGATCGACTGGCAGTGAAAGCGCGTTCGATGAAGTTCGGCTGGCTCGCCCGGCTTTGCTGGCTCGCGCCGGCCGCTTTCCCCGTTCACGCGCAGCCGGTGCAGGCCGCGCAAGCCGCGCCCGATGCGCCGCCGTCGAGCGGCTTCGCGATCCAGGATATCCGCGTCGAGGGCCTGACGCGTATCGAGCCTGGCACCGTGTTCTCGTATCTGCCGTTCAAGATCGGCGATACCTTCACCGACGACAAGGCATCGGCCGCGATCCGCGCGCTCTACGCGACCGGATTCTTCAACGACGTGCGGATCGCGACGGAAGGCAACATCGTGATCGTGAACGTCGTCGAGCGCTCGGTGATCGGCACGATCGATTTCGCCGGATTGCACGAGTTCGACAAGGACGCGATCGAGAAGGCGATGAAGTCGGTCGGGCTCGTCTCCGGGCACGCATACGACCCGTCGCTCGTCAGCAAGGCCGAGCAGGAGCTCAAGCGGCAGTACCTGACGCGCGGCTACTACGCGGCCGAGGTCACCACCACGGTGAGCCCGATCGACCGCAACCGCGTGGCGCTGCTGTTCTCCGTCGTCGAGGGGCCGAGCGCGAAGATCCGGCAGGTCGCCTTCGTCGGCAACCATGTATTCAGCGACGCGACGCTGCGCGACGAAATGCAGCTGTCGACGCCGAACTGGTTCTCCTGGTACACGAAGGACGACCTGTATTCGAAGGACAAGCTCGCCACCGATCTCGACGCCGTGCGTGCGTACTACCTCGATCGCGGCTATCTGGAGTTCAACATCGATTCGACCCAGGTATCGCTGTCGCCGGACCGCAAGGACATGGACCTGACCATCGCGTTGCATGAAGGCAAGCCCTATACGATCTCGGGTATCCGGCTGGCCGGCGACCTGCTCGGGCGCGAGGCCGAACTGAACCGGATTGTCGCGATCCGGGCGGGCGAGCGCTTTTCGGCGGCGAAACTCAAGGACACGACACAGGCGCTGATCGACAAGCTCGGCGAGTACGGCTATGCGTTCGCCACCATCAATACCGTCCCGCAGATCGACCAGCAGCACCATACGGTCGATCTCACGTTGCAGGTCACGCCCGGGCGCCGCGTCTACGTGCGGCACATCGACATTTCCGGCAACACGCGCACCCGCGACGAGGTGATCCGCCGAGAAATGCGGCAGATGGAAGACGCGTGGTTCGATTCGTCGCGGCTCAAGCTGTCGAAAGACCGCATCAACCGCCTCGGTTATTTCACCGATGTCGACGTGACGACCGTGCCCGTCGAAGGCACCGCCGACCAGGTCGACGTACACGTGAAAGTGACCGAGAAACCGACCGGCACGATCTCGCTCGGCCTCGGCTACGGTTCCGGCGAAGGCCCGATCATCTCGGCCGGCGTGTCGCAGGACAACGTGTTCGGCAGCGGCCAGACGATCGCCGTCAACGCGAACACCGCGACGACGATGCGCACGCTGAGCGTGTCGCAAACCGATCCGTACTTCACGATCGACGGCGTCAAGCGCATCACCGACGTGTACTACCGGACGACGCAGCCGCTCTACTATTCGAGCACGAACGACACGAGCTTCCGGATCATCTCGTACGGGGTCGACACGAAGTTCGGCATCCCGTTTTCCGAGAGCGACATGGTGTACTTCGGGCTCGGGCTCGAACAGGACCGCCTCGACGTCGATTCGACGACTCCGCAGAGCTACCTCGACTACGTGAAGACGTTCGGCCGCGTGTCGAACGTCGCGCCGTTCACGATCGGCTGGTCGCGCGACCAGCGCGACAGCGCGCTGATCCCCGGGCGCGGCTACTACCTGCAGGCGAACGCGGAATACGGCACGCCGATCGGCACCGTGTCGTACTACAAGACCGACGTGCAGGCGCAGTACTACCACTCGTTCGCGCGCGGCCTCGTGCTCGGGTTCAATGTCCAGGCGGGCTACGGCAACGGCCTCGGCGGGCAGCCTTACCCGATCTTCAAGAATTACTTCGCCGGCGGCATCGGCTCCGTGCGCGGCTACGAGCCCGGTTCGCTCGGCCCGCGCGACGCGACGACGGGCGACCCGATCGGCGGCTCGAGGATGGTGGTCGGCAACGTCGAGATGACCGTCCCGCTGCCCGGCACCGGCTACGACCGCACGCTGCGCGTGTTCACGTTCGTCGACGGCGGCAATGTCTGGGGCACCGAGGGCAACAGCGTCGGCGCGAACGGCTTGCGGTACAGCTACGGCGTCGGGCTCGAGTGGATCTCGCCGATCGGCCCGCTGAAGATCGACTATGCGCTGCCGATCGTCCACCACACCGGCGACCAGTACCAGAAGTTCCAGTTCCAGATTGGCACGTCGTTCTGATTCCGCTCCCGGCCCGCGCCACGCCGCGCGCGGCGGCATCGTCGCCCGCCTGCGCGCAGCGGCGATCGCGCTGCTCGTCGAGGTCACGCTGTCGGTCGCGCTCGGCGTGCCGCGCAATGCCGATGCGCAGTTGCAGAATGCCGCGGCCGTCCCTTACCGGCTCGACGACGCATGGGGGCTGCGCATCGCGTCGCAGCTCGTCGAGCATCCGCTCGCGGCCGGCCAGGCCGCGACGACGTTCGGGATCGGCGCGATGGCCACCGGCACCATCGACCAGGACCTGTCGCTGCACGGCAATGCGGAGCTACGCCGTGGCGCGTCGGTCGTGAAGGCCGACGCGATCCACTACGACGCGGACACCGACATGACCGACGCATACGGCCACGTGCTCGTCGTACACGACGGCAACGCCTTCGCCGGCCCCGACGCGCATCTGCAACTCGACAGCGTCGAAGGCACGATGACGTCACCGCACTACCGCTTCAACCTGACGGGCGGCTCGGGCTCCGGCACGCGCGTCGACCTGCTCGACGATTCGCGCGAGGTGGTCTACGACGGCACCTACACGACCTGCCATTGCGCGAACGATCCGGCGTGGTACCTCAGAGCGTCGCGACTCGATCTCGACAATGCGGCGGGCGTTGGCGTCGCGCACGACGGCGTGCTTTACTTCGCGGGCCTGCCGCTGTTCGCGTCACCGTGGATGTCGTTTCCGTTGAACGGCGAGCGCAAGACCGGGGTCCTGCCGCCCACGCTCTCGATCAGCTCGACGAACGGCTATGACATCGCGGTGCCGATCTATTTCGATCTCGCGCCCAACTACGACCTGACGGTCACGCCTCGGCTGATGACCAAGCGCGGCGCGATGCTGACGACCGACTACCGCTACCTGAGCCCGACCTATTCCGGCTCGCTGTCCGTCAGCGTGCTGCCGGACGACGCGACGACGCACACCGATCGCTACTCGATCGCGTTCCAGCACCGCGAGAACCTCGGCAACGGCTTCGCCGCGTACGCGAACTACAACCGCGTGTCCGATGCGTCGGTGCCGTCGGATTTCTCGAGCGCGAACTCGCTGGTCGTCGGCTCGCAAACGCTGTTCCAGCAGGAAGCGGGCGTGACCTACAACCATGGCCCGTGGTCCATCCTCGCGCGCGTGCAGAACTGGCAATCGTTTACCACCGCGCCGCCGTACAACCGCGAACCGGAGCTCGACGCGAAGTACACGCGCTACAACGTCGGCGGTTTCGATTTCGGCGCGGACGTGAACGCAACCCGCTTCACGATCCCGACCGCCGATTCGACCGAAGGCAACCGGCTCACGTTCGACACTTTCGTCAGCTACCCGATCGTGGCGCCCGGATGGTACGTGACGCCGAAGCTCCAGTGGCATGCGGCGTCTTACGACCTCACGTCGATCGGCAGCGACGCGCCGGCCGGGCAACCGAAGACGTTCACCGTCAACGTGCCGACCGCGAGCCTCGACATGGGCGCCACGTTCGAGCGCGCGGTCCGGCTGTTCGGCATCGACATGATCCAGACGCTCGAACCGAGGCTTTACTACGTCTATACGCCGTACCGCAACCAGGCCTTCGCGCCGGTGTTCGATACCGCGCCGCTCGACTTCGGTCTCGCGGAGATCTTCACGAGCAACCGCTTCGTCGGCGGGGATCGCGTGAGCGACATGAACCGGTTGACGGCCGGTGTCACCACGCGCTTCGTCGATGCCGGCAGCGGCACCGAGCTTGCACGCTTCGTGCTCGCGCAGGAGTATGACTTTCGCGCGTCGCAGGTCACGATGCCGGGCGACACGCCACCGACGGTCGGGCCGTCCGACGTGGTCGCCGGCGCCGCGTTCCATATCGGTTCCGGCCTCGAACTGCAGCAGGCGGCCGAGTACAACCAGTCGAGCAACGAGCTGACCCAGGCGATCGCCGGCATCGACTGGAAGCCGGCCGACGGCAAGGTCGTCAATCTCGCCTACCTGTATGCGCGCGCGAACGCGACGCTCGACGACGAGGCGGAGAACCAGGTGCTGCTGTCCGCGCAATGGCCGCTGACGCACGCGCTGTCGGGCGTCGGCTCGGTCGACTACGATCTCGCCGCGCACCGGCTGGTCAGCGGGCTGCTCGGGTTCCAGTACGCGGCCGACTGCTGGGCCGTCAGCTTCGCGCTGCAGAAGTACACCAACTACAACGGCACGACGTCGCCGACCACCGGCACCCGCGTGCTGGTGCAGTTGCAACTCGACGGCCTGAGCCGCATCGACAACGGGCTGCTGCAGCAATTCCGCGCGAACGTGCCCGGGTATTCGACACCGACGCTGCCGGCGCCGACGGCGCGGTTCAGCGACTATCCGTGAGCCGCACGCTCGGCACCCGCCGCACGCTCGGCGACGGCAGTGTCGATCGCCCACGGCAATGCGCCGTCGAGCGGCCGACGACCGGACTATCCGACGCGATACATCGGCACCACGTTGCTGCCGCCCGTTTCCTGGTCCGACACGAGCGGATCGCGCGCCTGTTCGAGCAGCCAGTTGGTCAGCACCGCGATATCGAACTCGTTGCATGCATCCGGGTTCTGCACCACCACGTAGCTGCCCGATGCGACCGTGCAGTGCGGGAACAGCTCGACGAGCCTGCCCTGCTTCAGCAGCCCGTCGACCAGCGGCCGCCGCCCGATCGCGATGCCGTGCCCGTCGACCGCGGCCTGCACCAGCTGGTCGTACTGGCTGAAATGCAGCGCCCCGGCGGGCCGCAGGCGCGGCACGCCCAGTTCCTTCAGCAGGTGGCTCCATCCGTGCCACGGCCACTCGCCGCGCGGATCGTCGAGATGCAGCAGCACGTGCTTGTCGAGGTCCGCCGGCTTCATCGACGCCGCATCGCCCGCCGCCGGCATCAGGCTCGGGCTGCAGACCGCCACGACACGCTCGCGAAACAGCACGTCCGTCTCGTCCGTCGACGTATACGGCCCTGCATATCGCACGGCCAGGTGCAAACGTTTGCGTTTAAGATCTTCAATTTCGCTCGTTGCCGACACGCGTACGTCGATGTCGGAGTAGCTTGCGCGGAACGAACCGAGGCGCGGAATCAGCCACAGCGCCGCGAACGAAACGGTGGTCGACAACGAGATCGCGCGCTGGCCGACCCACGTCGAGGAAAAGATCACGCTCGACGAAGCCCATGCGCTCGTCGCCGAAGCCGGTCTCGCGGCAGTCGCGTCGATCTACAGCCCGAGCGCCGGGCTCGGCGCGCTCGGCTTCGAGATCCTGCTGAAGAAACCGGCGCTGGCCTGAGCGATGACCGACCTCGCCTTCCTCGCCGCACACGCCGCACACGCCGCCGCGCGGCTCGGCGCCGACGACGTGCACTGCTCGGCGGTCGCGCCCGGCGCGACGTTGCCGCTGTGCGTGACGCCGCGCAGCGCCGAACTCGCGACCTCGCCGGAGAGGTTCGTCGCATGGTACCGCTCGCGGCTCGACACGATCGACACGCTGCTCGACGCGTGCGGTGCGTTGCTGTGGCGCGGCTTCGCGGTACCCGACACCGCCGCGTTCGGCCGCCTCGGCGCGCTGTATCCGGCACACGCGCACGGCTACACGGCGGGCGCGGCGCCCCGCCGGCAGATCGACGGCCAGGTGTACGAGTCGACCCGCATGCCGCCGCCGTTCAAGATCGGGCTGCACCAGGAGATGGCCTACATGCCCGCGTTCCCGCGCTTGGTCGCGTTCTATTGCCGGCAGCCGGCCGACGCGGGCGGCGAGACGCCGATCTGCGACATGCGGCGCGTGACGGCGCGCGTGCCGGCCGCGCTGCGCGAACGGTTCGCCGAACGCGGCGTGATGTACCTGCGCAATTTCGCGGCGCCCGGCGATCGCGCGGACGGCCTCGCCGCCAACCCGAACCTGCCGTTCGCCGAATACCACCGGCCGTGGCATGACGCGTTCGGCACGCGCGAGCGCGACGAGGTCGAGCGGCTGTGCGCGGAGCGCGGCGTCGGCTGCCGCTGGCTCGACGACGGCAGCGTGACCGTGTCGCACGTCGGCAGCGCGCTGCGCACGCATCCTCGCACCGGCGAGACGGTGTGGTTCAACCAGGCGAGCGCGCAACACCCGAACCCGCGTTCGATGGGCGAGCTCAGCTACCGCTACCTGCAACGCATGTACGCCGGGCGCGCGGCGTTCCCGTACGAGATCCGCTACGGCGACGGATCGCCGATGCCGTTCGACGATCTCGCCCCGATCTACGACGCGTTCGACAACGAGGAGCTTGCGTTCCCGTGGCAGGCCGGCGACGTGCTCGTCGTCGACAACATGCTGGTCGCGCACGGCCGCAACCCGTACCGGGGCGCGCGCGACACGCAGGTCACGCTGTTCGACTGACAGGATGCAACGATGAGCGATTCGTTCCTCGCCTCCGTGCGCGCGCTGTTCGGCCCGCACACCGCGTTCGACCGGCCGCTGCGCACGGCCACGCCGCCGTTGCCCGATGCGCACGCGCCGGGCGCGGCGCTCGGCGCGCGCGCGATCGACGTCGCGGCCGGCGATTTCCGTTTTTCCGCGCGGCATGTGCGGTTCCGGCTCGGCGCCGTCACCGCGATCGTCGGGCCGAACGGCTCCGGCAAGACCACGCTGCTCGAGACGCTGCTCGGCTTCCGGCGCGGCGGCACCGACGTGCGCGTGCTCGACGTGCCGGCCGCGCGCTTCATGCGCGATACGCCGTCGCTACGGCGCATCGGTGCGCAATTGCAGAAGGTCGAGTATCCCGACCATCTGCGCGTGTCGGAAATCGTCGCGCTGCACCGCGCGATGTACGTGCGCGCGGATGCGGCGGTCACGGATGCGCTCGGCGTCGCCGAACTGCTCGACAAGCCGTGCCGCGCGCTGTCGAAGGGGCAGCGCCAGCGCGTCGATCTCTACGTCGCGCTCGCGCACCGGCCCGAACTCGCCGTGCTCGACGAACCGTTCACCGGCCTCGACCGCCGCTATGCGGGCGTCGTGATCGACCTGCTGCGCCAGCGCGCGCGCGGCACGAGCGTGGCGATGATCTGCCACGCGGAGGAGGAACTCGCCGTCGTCGACGATCTCGTGTGGGTGCGCGACGGCGGCGTGCGCTACCAGGGCGACAAGGACGCGCTGCGCGCCGAGTTGGTCGGCGACGCGCGCGCGGTCCTGCATTGCCGCGACGAAGCCGATGCCCGCGCGCTGCGTAAGCGCCTCGCGGCGCTGCCGGGCGTGACCGGCGTGCGCGTATCGGCCACGCATGTCGTCGAGGTGTTCGGCGATGCGACGCTGCATCCGAACGTGCACCGGATCGTCGGCGAACAGGGCATCCAGCATCTCGCGCTCGCACCGAGCACGCCGGGCGACCTGCTGCGCCTCTGTACCGAGGGCCCTTCCCATGACTAAGGTGTTCCTGATCCTGGTGCGCAACGAGCTGCTCGGCTATCTGCGCAGCCGCTCGTCGCTGTTCTGGACGCTCGTGTTCCCGCTGTTCCTGCTGAGCGTGATGCTGTTCGCGTTCGGCGGCTCGGGTTCGCTCGGCACCGCGGACATCGCGTTCGACGTGCCCGGCGGCGCAACGCCGTACAGCCGCGCCTGCGAAGCGCAGATCGTCGCCAGCTTCTCGCACAGCGACACGGTGAAGGCGACCTTCGACGGCCGCGGCGCGGCGGCCGATCGCGTGACCGTCGTGCTCGGCAACGACGTGCGCACGCCCGCGACGATCCGCTACGACTTCAACGGCTCGCTCGCGGTCAAGGCCGCGTCGCGCGTCGTCGAGATCGCGCTCGCGCGCTGCGCCGCGCAGCGGCTCGGGGTGCCCGCCGCGCAGGCGCGCTTCGAGAACGCGGCGCCGGCGCGCCGCCCGTTCGACTATGGCGCGTTCTTCGCGACCGGCATTCTCGTGATGGCGTTCATGGCGATCGGCCTCAATTCGACGACGACCGCGATCGCGTCGCTGCGCGAACGCAATACGTTCAAGCTGTACGTGTGCTTCCCGGTCTCGCGCGGCGTGTTCCTCGCCGCGCTGATCGTCGCGCGGATGGTGATGATGGCGCTGTCGGCGCTCGTACTGCTGACGGTCGCACGCGTCGCGTTCGGCATCGCGCTGCCGATCGCGACGCCGGACGGGCTGCGCGCGTTGCCGATCGTGCTGCTCGGCGCGGCGATGGTGCTCAGCATCGGCGTGCTGCTCGCGAGCCGCACCCAATCGCTGGCCGCCGCCGAACTCGCCTGCAACGTCACCTACTACCCGCTGCTGTTCTTCAGCGACCTGACGATCCCGATGCACGACGCGCCGGCCTGGCTGAAGGCGGTGCTCGCGTTCCTGCCGACCAACCAGTTCGCGGTCGCGCTGCGCGGCGCGCTGGTCGACGGCGCCCCGTACGCGCAGCTCGCGCCGCAACTGCTCGGCATGACGGCGAGCACGGCGCTGTTCCTGTTCGCCGCCGTGCGGCTGTTCCGCTGGCACGACGCATGACGCGTCGCCCGCTGTTTCGACGTTTCGACGTTTCGACGTTTCGACGAAGGAGAATCCCCCGATGAAATCGAGCAATCCCATGACCGACTACCTGCTGCACGCGAGCAACTTCCTGCCGGCGATCGTGTTCCTGTTCTATGGCCGGCTCGGCCCCGAGCAGCCGGACGTGCGCTGGACGCACGCGTTCCTGATCGGCGGCGTGCTGGCGCTCGTGCACGGCGTGTGGCTGATCCGCCGCGCGGACCGCAACAGCATCGCGCTCGGCGTCGACCTGTTCCTCGTGATCGGCGCGGTGCTCGCGCTCGTGTCGCCGACAGGTAGCCGTTTGTGGGGCGAGGAACTCGGGCCGGCCGCGATGCTCGTCTGCGTGCTGGTCGTCGGCATCGTGCATACCGCGTGGTCGGACGGCGGCTTCGTCGACGGCACGTTCGTCGACCATGCGCGGGCGCGCTCGCTGTCGATCGTGCTGCTCGCCGTCACCGTCGTCGCGCTCGCCGTGTCGATCACGATGCGCCACAGTCCGCTGTGGGGCGGCGTCGTGCCGCTGATCGCGCTGGTCGTCGTGCGCGGCCGCCTGCGCAAGCAGCTCGTGCGGGCCGGCCTGACGATGAGCGCGCTGCCCGACCGCACCGCGCAGCGGCACGCGCTCGCCGCGACGCTCGGCGACGGCTGGCTCGACGGTGCGTCCGACGACGCATGCGAGCCCTACACGACGGACGTGACGCTCCACGGCGGCATCGCGCTCGGCGTCGCGCGGCCGGCCTCGACCGCCGACACGAGCGCGCTCGCGCGGATCGCCGTCGCGCACCGCATCGCGCTCGTCGCGCAGGGCGCACGCACCGGGCTCGTCGGCGCCGCCGTGCCCGATCGCAGCGGCACGCAATGCGTGGTGTCGTTCGACCGGATGCGGGCCGTTCGCGCGTTCGACGCGGCGAATCGCAGCATCACGGTCGAGGCCGGCGTGCGGCTGTCCGACATCAACCGCGTGGCGGCCGAAGCCGGCCTCTGCCTGCCGATCGACCTCGGCAGCGATCCGGCGGCCGGCGGCCTCGTCGGCGCCAACGCGGGCGGCAGCCGCCTGATCAAGTACGGCGACGTGCACCGCAACGTGCTCGGCGTCGAAGTCGTGCTCGCCGACGCGGCGGGCACCGTGATCGACGCGCTCGCGCCGCTGCGCAAACGCAACGCGGGCTTCGACGTCACGCAATGCTTTATCGGCGCGAACGGCGCCAACGGGCTCGTGACGGCCGTGTCGTTCGCCCTCGCGCCGCTCGAACGGTCGTCGTGCGCCGCGTTCGTCGCGTTTGCGTCTTACGACGCAGCGCTCGCCGGCCTGCTCGCGTTCGAGCGCGTGTTCGGCGAGATGCTGTCGGCATTCGAATTCATGTCGGCGGCGGCCGTCGGCTGCGTCGCGGCCGCGTTTCCGGCGTTGCGCGTTCCGTTCGACGCCGACGCAGCGGCATGCTATGCGCTCGTGGAGATCGCGACCGGCATGGCGGGGCTCGATGCGCTGCTCGAGGAACGCACGATCGCAACGCTCGACGCGCTCGCGAACGAACGCGCGGTGCTCGACGCGGCCTGCGCGCCGGCCGAACGGTTCTGGCGAATCCGCGATGCACTGCCGGTCGCGGTCGCGCAGGATGGCCTGCCGCTGTCGTTCGACGTGTCGTTTCCGCGCAGCGCACTGGCCGCGTTCGTCGCCGATGCCGAGCAATGGATCGCGGCCGCGCATCCGTCGCTGCGCTGTTACGCGTTCGGGCATTTCGGCGACGGCGGCTGTCATCTCGTCGTGTCGATCCCGCATGCCAGTGCGGAGCGCTACGGGCCGCTGCAGCAGGTGGCGCTGCGCGGCGCGCTGTACGACCGCGTGGTGCGGGCCGGTGGCTGCTTCAGCGCCGAGCATGGCGTCGGGCCGGTGAACGTCGCGTACTACCGCAAGCATGTGCCGGCATCACATCGGCAGGTCGCCGCCGCCGTCCAGCACGCGATCGACCCGCTGGGGTTGATCGGGCGTGTCCGCTACTGACGCGCCGTATCGAGGCGCCATGGAGAATTCAGATGATGTTTCGACGCCCGCCCGGCCCGGGCACCGCTTCCGAACCGGACGCCGGTCAACCGTGCTCCGGTATCCCGGCCACGCTGCCCGACTCGGGTGTCGTGGTCAACGTGCGCGGCGCCGTCTACGTGATCGCGCTGTCGCCCCGCGATCACGCGCGCCCGGCGCTGTGGCGCGAGCTGGCGGATTGGCGTGATGATCGGCAGGCCGATGGACCGCCATGCAATGGGGGTGCCCCGGATGCGTCGGTCGACAGATAGGCCCTGCTCGCCGCGAGCGGCACTGCAGCGTGGCTTCGTGCTCACGCGTCTTCCGGTGACGTGAAGGGAGCGACGCATGCAAAGGCGGCGCCGGACCACCTCGGTCGTCCGGCGCCGCGACGGGCGAAGACAAGCGAAGCGCGCGATCAGAACACCGCGTGCCCGCTGATGACGCTCGGCAGCCACGTCGAGAAGAACGGCAGGTACGTGACGATGTTGATCGCACTGAAGATCGCGAGGTAATACGGCCACGCCATCTTCGTGGTCTCGCCGATCGACACGTTGCCGATCGCGCAGCCGACGAACTGCACCGAGCCGATCGGCGGGTGCACGAGGCCGAGCGAGCAGTTCAGCAGCAGCATGATCCCGAACTGCACCGGTCCGACGCCGCACGCCATCGCGATCGGCAGGAACAGCGGCGTCGTGATCAGGATGTGCGCGGCCATGTCGACGAACGTGCCGAGGAACACCTGGATGATGTTGATGTACAGCAGCATCAGCCAGGGCGCCGCGGTCGACTGCTTCAGCAGCCCTTCGATCGCATCCGGGATCTCGAGGTACGACATCTGGAAGCGCAGCATGTTGGACACCGCGATCAGCAGCAGCACGACACCCGTCGTGCGCGCCGCATGCGACAGCGCGCGGCGCAGCTTCTCGGCCGTCAGCGTCCGGTAGACCACCGCGGTCAGCACCAGCGAGTACACGACGGCGATCGCGGCCGCTTCGGTCGCGGTGGCGATCCCCTTCGCGACGCACACGAGGATGATCGCGATCACCATCAGGCCGGGCACCGCGCCGACGAAGCTGCGCAGCACCGCATACCAGCCGGGAAACGCGGGCAGCGCGGACGAACCGTCTTCACGGCGCGGATAGCCGTGACGCACGGCCTGCCAGTACGCGGCGGCGAGCACGAAACCCATCACCCACAACACCGGCAGCAGCCCCGAGAACAGCAGGTCGCCGATCGACACGCCGCTCACCGGCTGGCCGTGCAGCATGCCGGTGATGCCCTGCGCGGCGAACGCGTAGATGATCATGTTGGTCGACGTCGGCATCAGCGCGCCGGCGAGCGACGCATGCGTCGTCACGTTGACCGCGTACGCAGCGCTGTAGCCTTCGCGCTTCATCAGCGGAATCACCACGCCGCCCATCGCCGACGTATCGGCGGTCGGCGAGCCCGACACGCCGCCGAACAGCGTACAGGCGACGACGTTCGCCATCCCGAGGCCGCCGCGGAAGTGGCCGACGGTCGCCTGCGCGAAGCGCAGGATCCGGTCCGCGATGCCGCCGTGCAGCATCAGTTCGCCGGAGAAGATGAAGAACGGCACCGCGAGGAACGAGAACGCATTCATCCCCGAGATCATGGCCTGCATCGCGGTCGCGATCGGCAAGCCTTCGACCATATAGGTCAGCACGCAGGCGATCCCGAGCGCGAACGACACGGGCACGCCCAGCACGAGGAAAATCAGAAAACTGACGGACAGGATCGCGAGTTCCATGGCGTTATTGTCCCGGCGTAGAACGACGAAGCGCGAGCAGGTGCTCGAGCGAGAAGAGGATGATGGCGATCGCCGCGGGCATCGCGATCAGGTAGCGCACGCCTTCCGGAATCCCGATGATCGGGATGCGGTCGCCCATCGTCTCGGCGGCCATGCTGCCGCAGCCGGCCATGATCATGATCGCGAACACGATCAGGCACAGGTGCTGGATCGCGATCACCACCGTGCGCGAGGCCGGCGGCAGCCGGCGCACGAGCGAATCGAGGCCGATATGGCCGCCGTCGCGCACCTTCATCGCCGCACCGAACATCGCGATCACGATCACGAGCAGCAGCGCGATCGGCTCGACGAAATCCGGCGCGTTCTCGAACACGTAGCGCATCACGACCGCGTAGAACACCAGCAGCGTGAGCACCGCGAGGCACGCCGACGCGATCACGGCCAGCACGCGGAACAGCACGTCGTTCACGCAGCGCAGGAACGGCGCGGCATGCGGCCGCGCCCGCGCCGCGCCGTCCGGGGCGGCGGCCGCCCCACCCGTGGCCGCCGCGCTGTTCAGGGAAGTGCGACGCGTCACTTGGTGGCCTCGATCTCGTCGACGATCTGCTTCATCTGCGGCGTCTTCTCGTACTTCGTCCACAGCGGCTGCATCGCCTTCACGAACGCCGCGCGGTCGATCTGCGCGGCCGGCAGGATCTTCGCGCCGCCCTTCGTCACGGCCTGCTGCGCGGACGCTTCGCGCGCGGTCCACAGCTTCTGGTAGTACGGCACGGAATCGGCCGCCGCCTTCCTGATGGCCGCCTGCTCCTGCGGCGACAGCGTGTCCCAGACCTTCTTCGAGAACACCAGCACTTCCGGCGTCATCGCGTGCTGCGTCTCCGAGTAGTCGGGCGCCACTTCGTAGTGCTTGGTTTCCTCGTACGACGGCATGTTGTTTTCGGCCGCGTCGACGAGCCCCGTCTTCAGGCCCGTGTACACCTCGGCGAACGGCATCGGCGTCGGCGTGCCGCCCATCGCCCTGATCTCGTCGACCATCAGGTCGGACGGTTGCACGCGCACCTTCAGCCCCTTCATGTCGGCCGGCGAGCGCACCGGGCGCTTCGCGTAGATCGAGCGCGCGCCGCTCTCGTAGAACGTCAGCGCGATCATCCCCTTCGCGGTGAACGCGTCGAGGATCTTCTGGCCGGCCGGGCCGTACATCGCCTTGCGGAAATGATCGATGTCGCGGAACAGGAACGGGAACGACGGGATCAGCGATTCCGGCACGATCTCGTTGAACGACGCGCCGTTCACGCGCGCCATGTCGATCGCGCCGATCCGCACCTGGTCGACCGTGTCCTTCTCCGAGCCGAGCGCGCTGTTGCCGAACACCTTGATCGAATCCTTGCCGCCCGTCTGCTTCGACAGCTCGTCGCCCATGAACTTCACGGCCATGTTGGTCGGGAAGTTGTCGCCATGCACGTCCGCCGAGCGGAACACGCGCGCCTGGGCGGACATCGCGAAGCCGGCCAGCAGCGCGACGGCCAGGGCGACTCGGGAGCGGTTGAATCGGTGCTTCATCGTCAGTCTCCTTGATGGTTGTGCTTGTTGTTGCGCGGCGGCCCGACGGCATGCGCATGCTTCGGCGCCGTGCGCGCTGACCGCTGACCGCTGAGTCATACGTCGTATGACGTGTTGACGCGAATGTACGTCGGTTAATCGTTTAACTCACTTGGTGCATACCCGTAGAACCATTGCCATGACGGGTGTTGGGGAAATTTCAGGGAATCGTTTTCTCTGTTTAGGCGTGTTTGCGCGAAACGTTTTCTGGAACGGGACCTGCATTCGAGCAGGAGGGACAGCCCGTTGCTTCCGCTGGCATCGGGAAGTAATCTTTCGCGTCACTTGCATTTGTTGTAGGATGACTGATCACACCGCTAGTCCGTTGGCGCTAGTCCGTTGGCGCTAGTCCGTTGGCGCTAGTCCGTTGGCGCTAGTCCGTTGGCGCTAGTCCGTTGGCGCTAGTCCGTTGGCGCGATGCCATGCGCGCGCGCCGGCCACGCACCGCCGCGTGCGGCACGACCGGGAAGGAACGACTGGGAATCCGGACGGCGGCAGGCACCCAGGCCTGCCCCGCGCCATCACGTCTGCATGACCAGCGATGTCAATTGCGCCGCGCGCGCCACTGCCGTCTTCGCGTAGATCGATTTGATCTGCGAACGGATCGTGCCGATCGACACGCCGCGCAACCCGGCGCATTCCTGCGGCGACAGCCCGTCGCAGCACAGCAGCACGGCAAGCTCGGCTTCAGCCGACGACAGCCCGTAGAACACGCGCAGCCGCTGCGCGCGGGCCGACGGCGAACGCAGGTCGGCGGCCGTCATCAGCGTCGCGACGCCCGGCCGCTCGCGCATCAGCCGTGACTGCTCGGGCACCGGCATCAGCGCCAGCGGCAGCGGTTCGCCCGTCGAGCGCCGCAACAGCAGCCCGCCGCGCGCGTGCGCGCGCCGCCATTGCGCATCGTCGACACAGCCTTCCGGCGCGAATCGCCCGTTCACCACCCGCAGCGCCGGTTCGGCCGCGAGCAGTTGATCGGCCGCGCGATTCGTATAGCGCAGCTCACGCTGCTCGCCGAGCAGGAAGACCGGCACCGGAATCGCGTCCAGCGCCGATTCGGCGGCGGCCACGCGTGCCTCGAGCGCGCCGATCCGTGCCTGGATCTGCAGCGCGCGGCCGATGTGCATTCCCATGGTTTCGATCGCGTGGCGCTGGTCATCGGAAAGGCCTGGCGATTCGGGGCCGTTCTGGACGCTGAGGAATGCGCCGGAGCCCTCGCTGCGACGGATGTACAGGCCCGAGATGCTGCCGAGCCCATAAGGGTGAAGGAATTCCTGGTAGAACGCGCCGTGCGCGCGCTGATGGGCGGACAGGTGCTTGACGTCCTCGAACCAGCGGCCCGCCGGCCAGTTGGCGGCGACCGGCACGACCGGGTCGTACAGATAGAACTCGGTGTTGTAGGCGTCGTAACACGCGGCGACCCATGACGCGTCGTCACCCGCCGCCTGCTCGATCGCCGGCACCCGCGCCGCGTCGTCGAACGACAGCAGCGTGACCATGCGCACGCCGACCCACGATCGCAGCCCGTCCAGCACCGTTTCCCATCGCTGATCGCCGAGTGCCGCAGCATAGACGTCATCGACCCATGCCGATGGAATCAATCCGTTCAGTTGCATCTGGCCACCCCGCGCCGTGCGTTTTTGTCGAACGTCTTCTGCGCATCTTAGTCAATCGGCGCCCACGTTTGAATCACTCGTTCGCGCTTGATCGAAATACCACGTTTGTTACCGCTTATCGTCTGACGTAATGGCCGTTATTCCGGCACACGCAATGCCGATCGCTTTTCATCCGGATCACGGTATGCCATGATGCGGCGCATGACGATTCGAAACACCACGCTCTCGCTGCACCATCACCACGGCCGCCCCCGGTTGCGCCGTGGTTCGTTTCGCATCTAGCAATTGCATCGGGTCAATACCCGATCAAGACGACAACCAAGGCGCCTCCGGCGCCTTTTTTGTTTTTTGCCGCCTTAAAAACCTGCCGCGCCGATCAATCGAACCCGTTATGGAGCGTTTTCAATGCAACCACCCTGGAAAGCAGTCGCCTTGCCGGATTTACCGCTCCGCGAGGATCTCAAGTTGCAGCACGCGTACGGGGCGCCGCAGCTCGATGTGCCGGTCTGCCTGAACGTCAACGAGAATCCGTATCCGCCGTCGCCCGCGCTCGTCGAGCGCATCGCGACCGCGGTGGCCGACGCGGCGCGCGCGGCGAACCGCTATCCCGATCGCGACTTTGCCGCGCTGCGAGCGCATCTGGCTGCGTATCTGACGCACGACACCGGGGTGACGGTCGACGCCTCGCGCATCTGGGCGGCCAACGGCTCGAACGAAGTGATCCAGCAGATCCTGCAGGCATTCGGCGGCCCGGGGCGTTCGGCGCTGGCCTTCACACCCGCGTATCCCATGTATGACGAATACTGCCGCACGACTTTCACGCGCCCGCATGCGTTGCCGCGCACCGTGGATTTCGTGCTGGACCGGGATCAGGCGCTCGACGGTATTCGCGAGCACCAGCCGAGCGTGGTGCTGCTGACGTCGCCGAACAACCCGACCGGCACCGCGCTGCCGGTCGACGATATCCGCGCGATACTCGACGTCGCGCCGGGCGTGGTCGTCGTCGACGAAGCTTATGCGGAGTTCCGGCGTCGCGGCGTCCCCAGCGCGGTGACGCTGCTGCCCGAGCATCCGCGGCTCGTCGTCACCCGCACGTTGAGCAAGGCGTTCAAGTTCGCGGGCGGCCGCGTCGGGTATTGCGCGTGCGCACCGGCGATCGTCGAAGCGCTGAAGCTGGTTCGATTGCCCTACCACCTGTCCGCCTTTACCCAGGCGGCGGCCTGCGCGGCGCTGGCCGCGCGTGACGAGATGCTGTCGCAAGTCGAGGCCATCAAGGCCGAGCGCGATTCGACCGTCCGCTGGCTGCGTGGCCTGGGCCTCACGGTAGCCGATTCCGACGCCAACTTCGTGATGTTCGGCGAGTTTGCGGATCGGCACCGGATCTGGAGCGGACTCCTGCGCCATGGCGTCCTGATTCGCGAGTCCGGGCCGCCGGCGTATCTTCGCGTGTCCATCGGCACCGCTGCGGAGATGGCCGCGTTTCGCGCGGCCCTGCTCGACGTGATGGCGCCCGGACAAGCGACCGGCCATCCGGTCGGCGACGCGACGGAGCGCATGTAGGCGCCGCATCCGACGATCGACTTACTTCATCGTCGCGAACCGTATCTCCATCGCGTCGAGCTTCGCGAGCACTGCTTCGCTGAGCGTCCTGACGTGGCGCGGCACATCGGGCGCCGACAGCAGCGCCTCGATGCGCCCGCGCCAGTAGCTCGGATGCCGCACACGCCCCGCGCCCGACATCGACACATCGTCAGCGTTCGTCTCGCTGTCCAGGAGAGCGACCATTCTCTGAATGTGAGAGAGCTCTCGTTCTGCATAGTCTCGTGCCAGCATATGGATTGAAATTCCCCGAAATACGACACCAGGCCTTCCGTCGACAACGCGCCATCGTGTTGCGATGCAAACGACTCACCGCACACGTCGTGTCGCCATCGTACGCAGAAGCTGTGTCAGTCAACCTCGTAGGCATGTGCTGATTTCGATACGGAACGGCGGGCCTGTCCGTTTGTTCTGATGACAGCCGGCCCGATGCCCTGCGGTCAATCGTAGGCTTGCTGTCGGGTGACGGCATCTCCCAAAGTGGGGATGCGGCGCGAGATTGGCGGGACAGTGATTTCCGGTGGTTGCGGGGAGCCCGGAGTCGCGCGGCAGGCATGCAGCACGGATGTGTGGCGTGCACGGGCGCAGTGCACGCCCCCCATGCGCGACGACTGCGAGCGCGAACGTGGAGCGCCGTGCGCCGTATGCGTCGGCCACGGCAACGTCCGCCCCCTGCTCGACGAGCGAGATCGTCTGGATGCAGGTCGCACGCCAGCGCAGCCCACCTTCCCCGCCCGCCGCGCAGGTTCGCATCACAGGTATCGATGCCGCCTGAACCTTCGCGAGATCCTCTTCGTCAAGCGACGTCTCGAATTCGTTCGCCAGCCGTTTCATTTTCTTTCGGCATTGCAGGGCCTGTTGTCACTCGCAGGCGCGTCGTGCGCCGGATATCCGAATGTTTCGCGCAACTACGCACCCGCGAGAGACGACCCGTTGCAGTCAGCCATCGGCATTGCCCTGCTTCAACCCGAAAATGAAATCCGCTTCCACCGACGCGCCTTTGGGCAATTGCAGCACGCCGACCGACGAACGCGCATGGACGCCTGCGTCGCCAAGCACCGCGTACAGGACATCGGATGCGCCGTCAGCCACTTCGCTTTGCATCGTGAAGTCAGGCGTGCTTCGCACATAGACGGTGATGCGAGGCACCGTCGCGATCGCGTCGAGCGTGCCGCAGTGCTTTCGGATCAGCGAGAGCGCGCGCAGCGCCGATACGCCGGCGGCCCGGCGAGCTTCGTCGAGCGAAACGGATTCCCCCACGACGCCAACGAAATGCACCACATCGCCGATCCGCGGAATCTGACCGGCAATGTAGGCCGCGTTCCCGTCGACCAGGACGGGCCTGTACTTTCCGCCGATCCTGATTTCCTCGTCCGGATTGAAGCCGAATTCGGCCGCGATCCGGCTCAGCTTATCGTCTCTGTTCATGGGTGAATTCCCCGATACTTCATAAAAAATGTAAAGCGGAGTTAAGTTTTTGCTGCTTGCTTTCAAGAAGAAAACCCGCCGGGAACGGTCAAAGCGACGTGCCGCCGCCGTTAAAAGTCTCCGGGTAACCCTCTACGATTTCTCAAACATGACACACTTTTCAGGTGTTCGAAGCAGTCCTGTGTCGTCTTATCGACAACAAAACGCGTCGTGGAAGAGAATTTCCTCAAAATTTTCCGCTGAAACCGCTATCATGTGTGTACTCAACCTGAAGAGCGATACATGGCAACGTACAAGGAACTGAAAGCCCAAATGGAAGCTTTGGCTGAGAAAGCCGAAGCTGCACGTGCCGCGGAATTCCAGGCGATCGTCGACGACATCCGCACCAAAGTAGCGGAATTCGGCATTACCGAGAAAGACATTTTCGGTACGCGCCGTGGTCGACCGGCCAAGCAAGCGGCCGCCCCCGTGCAGGCAAAGTATCGCGACCCGAAGACCGGGGCAACCTGGTCGGGCCGTGGTCGCGCGCCCGCATGGATCAAGGACGCGAAGAATCGCAATCGATTCCTGATCCAGGAATAAGATTCCAGACGTGCAACGGCGTGCGGTTCAGCACGCCGTCCTGTTATTTGGGCATCGATACCGGCGGTATTCAAAGACCGTTCCGGTTGATGAAGCTTTGTCTCATTCGGCGCGTGGCGGCATGCCACGCGCCCGATCGCATTCCGCCCAATATTTCCTGATTCAACGTTCGTAATAAATCGCAAGCCAGACGGATTGCGTTTCTTCGTGCGTCCACGCGACGCGATGGCGGCAATGCGGCTCGATCAGCACGTAATCGCCCGGGTGCATTTCATGGCGCGCCGGGCCGCCTTCGAATTCGAGTACGGCTGCGCCCGACAGCAACACGACCCATTCGGCGCGTGAGTCGTCATACCAAAAGCCGTCGGGGCTCGCGTGCCCCATCGATACGATTCGCTCTACGTTCAGACGCTGGCCCGTGACGAGGAGATCGATTTGCTCGTCGTCGCCGCGCCGGCCTTCGGTGGCGAACAGGTTACCGGTTTGAAGTTGCATGGTCTGGCCTCGTCGATGATCCGCGTAAGAAGGAAGCCGGTTCGAAGGCGCCGGGCAAGCGTTCACTCTAGCCCAATGACCTGACGGACACCATTGCTCGGGCAAGACCGGTTCAAGCGCATCCATGAACGCGCCGATGAATCGATCGCGGCGAATTGATTGCATAAACTCGGCCGGAGTGCGATCGCGTTCGCGTTTGCCGCCGACGCCAACCTGCGCCGCGCAAAGAGCCATCGTTGCGCATCCGGCTACCATGCGTCGGGAATTGTCTTTTGAGCACCCACGCATTGGCATGACCCGAACTGAATAATGCGTGCCGGTTTTTCAAGAAATATTCCGCGACCGCAAACCGACACCCTGCATGTCGGTAAAAATCCAAGCCATTCTCACCTCGATATATGGCGGCGCGAGTCGGGACCGCTTGATCTGCAAATCGCAACTCGATCATGCCGACATCCTGAACCGGTTTGCAGATTCACCGGCACGCCAGGATGGACGAAAACAACTGAATCGGCATTCGACGGACTTCATTGCGCGGAGAGTGCTTTTATCAACCTGGCTTGCGAGCAGAGGCACGACCTGCGCGAAGAGCAGGATGCCATCGTGTCCGGCAAGCGCCAGCAGCCATTGAGCGATGCCGTCGAGGCGGCGGCCTTGCTCCACTTGCCGCGGTTCCGGCACTGCAGCAACCGGTGAATCGGCAGTCTTGTCGGGTTGACCGGCGTTCTTCGCATCGCGCGACAGTGACCCCATGCTCCCGCCTGCATCGATTGTTTCGAGTGTGGCGCCGGAATGGAGACAGATATCTGCTCGATCAAACCACTTTGATTCATCGAAAAACCATCGAAACCAGAAAGACGACTCCAGATCGACCGACTCCGGCTTCAGGATCGAAAAAATCACGTTTAAATTATCGCATCAATAATTTCAACTTTATCAACCATTTAAAATAAGACAAAGATACATTGCATTTTGCTTGCAATGAATGACGAATGATGTAGGCTTGACGCCGCTATCGTGAACTTCTCGCAAACCCTATCCATGGTGCATTTAACTATGCGCAATATATCAGGCCGTTCTGCATCGAATTCGATTAAAGCCCTCGCTGGAATGCTGCTGATTGCAGCCTGCCTGACCGAAATCGCCCATGCGGCGCCGATCGAGGCGTCGTTGCAACGCTCGATCGAGCAGGCGCTTGAATCCCGATCGGGCAGGACGTTGGCACTGCCGGCCCAGTCGGACAGCAACCTGGTCGAGGCAATCAAGACCGATGACGTTTCCGGATGGATATTCGGTACTGCGACGCAAATCCTGCGTGAAGACGAATCCGCCGATCCCGTCACGAAGCTGTTCATCGCGCGCAACATGAATGGCCGATGGATCACGGGTGTGGAGGGCAGCGGCACGTTCGGAGAACTGCTCGATGCGGCGCCCCCCACGCTGCTCGCGGCCGGCGAGCGAAAAAATCTCGCGTCAAGACGCGCCTCGCTTGCGCCGCGGGCGGCGGCATTGCCGCAACCGGGCCTTGCGTTGCCGTGGGAGCCGAATGCCGGGTGGTACTGGACGGGCGGCGCACACGGCTGGTCCGGACAAAGCAGGCCGTATAACTCGCTCGATTTCTCGGGTGGCAACGGCCGCGTGCTGGCGGCGCGAGACGGCTATCTTTACAAGAGCTGCGAGCGCAACGGCAGCGCGATCGTGAAGGTGGTTCACGACAATGGCTATGCGACGACGTATTACCACATGGTCCAGCTGACGTCGCTGAACAGCGGTACACGCGTCCGTCAGGGGGAATATCTCGGCACCGTCGGAAACGGCCTGCCGTGCGGCGGGCAAACGACCGGGCCGCACGTTCACTTTTCATTGAGCAAGGATGGCAATGACGTGTCCGTCAATGGCATGACGATCGGCGGCTGGCAATTCTTCGAAGGCACTTCACCGTATTCCGGATACGCGGTTCGCAATCAACGGCGCGTCACCCCGCAGGCCTGGCTGGTCAACTACGGGAGCGCGGATTCCGGCGATCCGTCCACGCCCGTCAGTGCGCGCGTCCAGGCGCCGGGGCCGGCGAATCTGCGCAGCGCGCCTTCGCTGTCGGCGCCGATTGTCGGTACGCTCGAGAACGGGCGCACCGTGCAGCTCGCTTGCCACCGGTACGGCGACTCCGTGAACGGCAACTGGGGCGCCACACGGCTTTGGTATCGACTCGACTCGAATCAGTGGATCTCCGACGGATTCGTCTACACGAACAGCAATGACCCGGTGGTGCCGGAATGCGCGAATTAGCGCGGGCGCGTCGGCACCCGACTCACTCGGTCAGCAATTCGGTGCCGACGCGCGACGAGATCCCGGCCAGTTGTTCGGCGGGCTGCGGCCGCGCGAACAAAAAGCCCTGCACCTGGTGGCAACCGATCTCCCGCAGGAAAGCCAGCTGCTTTTGCGTCTCGACGCCCTCCATCACGACATCGAGCCCCAGCGCGCGCCCCATCGCAACGATCGCGCGCACGATCGCGTCGTCCGTGCTGCCCGAACCGCAATCCGTGAGGAACGACCGATCGATCTTCAGCGTATCGACGGGCAGATCCTTCAGATAGACCAGCGACGAATACCCCGTACCGAAATCGTCGATCGCCAGGCTGATGCCCCGCGTCGCCAGCTCGCGCAGCAGAATGCCGATTTCCTCGCGCGTGTTCATCGCCATGCTTTCGAGCAACTCGAGCTGCAGGCATTCGGCCGGCAATGCGGTTTCGCTGAGGATGGTCGTCAGGTCGCTGAGAAAATGGTCCGTGAAGCACTGCCGCGCCGACACGTTCACCGACACACGCCCGAACTCGAAGCCTTCGTCGAGCCAGCGGCGCGCCTGCCGGCAGGCCTCGTGCAGCACCCACCGTCCGATCGGAACGATCAGCGCCGATCGCTCCGCGAGCCCGATGAAGTCGCCCGGAGGCACCAGGCCCTTGCGCGGATGCATCCAGCGCAACAGCGCCTCCACACCGACGATCCGGCCGCTGGCCAGATCGTATTGCGGCTGGTAGAACAGGCGGAATTCGTTCTGCTCGAGCGCGCGGCGCAGTTCGCCGAGCGTCTCCAGCTGCTCCATCGCCGACGACGTCATCTTGTTTTCGAAGAACTGGAACACGTTCCTGCCCCGGCTCTTCGCGCCGTACATCGCCTGGTCCGCGAGCAGGATCAAGTGCTCCGCCTCGGTGCCGTCGTCCGGATAGATGCTGATGCCGATGCTCGGCGTCACGAAGATCTCGCGACCGCCGATGTCGATCGCCCGCCCCACTTCGTCGAGCAGCTTGCGCGCCACTCGCCCGACGTCGCGGACATCGTCGAACTCCTCGAGCACGAGCGCGAATTCGTCGCCGCCCATGCGCGCCACCGTGTCGTTCGCGCGCACGGTCGCGACGATGCGCCCCGCGACCATCTTCAGCACCTCGTCGCCGGCGTTGTGGCCGAGTGTGTCGTTGACCAGCTTGAAGCGGTCGAGATCGAGGTACATCACCGCGACCTTGCGGCCGAGCCGCTTCGCGTGAACGATCGCGTGCGCGAGCCGCTCCTCGAACAGCGTCCGGTTCGCGAGATCGGTGAGCACGTCGTGCGTGGCGAGATAGCCCAGCCGCTCCTCCGCCTGGCGCCGCTGCGTGATGTCGGAGAAGATCGCCGCATAGTGCGAGATCTCGCCGTCGTTGTCGCGGATGCTGGTGATCGTCAGGTATTCGAGAAACAGCTCGCCGGTCTTGCGGCGATTCCAGATTTCGCCTTGCCAGTGGCCATCGGTCGTCAGCGAATGCCACAGCTGCTTGTAGAAATCCGCCGTCTGGCGCCCGGAACTCAGCAGGGCCGGATTGCGCCCGACCACTTCGTCCTCGGTGTATCCGGTCAGGCGCGTGAAGGCCTGGTTGACGCGCTCGATCTTCGCGTGCCGGTCGGTCACCATGATGCCTTCGAGCGCCGATTCGAACACCCGATCGGCCATGCGCAGGTTGAAGCGGGCGAGACCCAGCGCTTCGTCGCGCTCGCGCAATGCGCTGCGCAGCTCGTTCGCGTATTCGTGCTCGATGCTCTGCAGCACGTCCGCGAAACAAAGCAGCCCGGCCAGCCTGCCCGCCTCGTCCTGGATGCCGACGTGCCGCATATTGTGCTCGGTCATGAAACGCTGCGCCGCATACAGGCTCTGCTTCGCGGTCAGCATCTGCAGCGGCTTGCTCGCGTAGGCCCCGACCGCGCCTTGCGCCCCGCCGTCCGCCAGGAGCCGGACGATGTCCCGTTCGGTCAGGATGCCGTGCTCGCCGTCGTCGTAGCCGACGAGGACCGCATCGAGTCGTTGCGCGCGCATCCGTGCGACGACCTCGTGCAGCGCAACCTGCTCGTGCACCACAACGGGCGGATGGACGCGGATCGATTCGATCGGCTTCAGGTGCAGGAAGAATTCCGGCCCCTGGTTCACGACGACGTCGGTCTGCGTCAGCACGCCGATCGCGGCGCCATCGCGAACCACCACGAAGTGCCGCACGCCCGACTGCTTGAACTTCATCGCGGCTTCACCCAGCGGCGTATTGGCTTCGAGCGTGAGCACCGGACGGCTCATCACCTCGCTGACGGGCCGATCGAGCCCGGACGGATTGTCGCCGGCCGACAGCGCATCATGCTCGGTCCAGATCCCGACGACCTGTTCATCCTCCATCACGACGATCGAGCTGCAACGCTCGGCGAACATGCGTCGTGCGACCTCCCGCACCGGCGTGGCGGGCGCGCAGGACAGAATCTGACGCGCGACGAGGCGCGCAATCGGAACATCGTAGCTGCTCGGATACATTCTCTAACCAAGACGACGAAAAACCGCCGGCGCACGACGATTCGGCAACCTGCGGGCTCGCCCGCGGCGACAAGCGCGGTGCGATCTCACTTGCCTCGAATGGTTGCGCACTCATCGAACTCGCAAACGGGGAATCGATCCATCGTTTGAAGCGTCGTGGCGGCGAGCGCGGCACATTGGCCTCGATGCCGCATTTGACGATCCCTTGTCCAACGGATCCACACGCCGGAGCCCTGCCCTTGCAGGGGCAGCCGCCCCGAGTTTACGGCAGATTTGGACAAGAGTTGAGTGCCGCGACGATATTCGGGCTGCGCGCCGGCAAGTCGAGCGGCGGCGGCCCGGGTGACATGTCGACGCTCCTGCGACGTCACCGCCCCACCCGGCTCGTGTGCTCTACGCGGGCGGCGCGATGTGCCATCGTGTTCGGCGCTGCGTCGTATGCCCGAGCGAACCCGCTTGGCGGAAAATCAGACTGTATGTCGCGCGAACGGGCGCCGGTGAAGCCGATCAATGGAGGCTGCCGGGCGGCACATGCTTCCTGCGCCGCGCTCGCGGCTCCCTTGCCTGAAAAGGACTCGCCTGAAATCGATCATCGGCAGAGCGGCACCGACACGCAGCCATCGATCTGGCGTTGCCGATCGGCCGCCGTCGGTCGAAGCCGGCTTCATGCTCACTGCGCGAGTGCGGGATCGATCTCGCTCTGCGTCAGGCCGAATGCCGCCATCCTGGCTCGATGGTCCGGCGAACCCAGATACGCACGGAGTTGCCTGTTGACCGCCTCGAGCAGATCGCTGTCTCGCCGGTTGAACGAGAACGCGCCGAGCGGGAGCCCCTGTTGCTGACCCGCCGTGCCCCGCTCGTGCGGCACGGCCTCGAGCACGGAACCGCCGATCCGATTCTGGTGGTGCGGATGTCTCCTCGGGGTCGTCCGGCGCCGTGCGCGTCGCCCAGGCGCCGCCATTCGCCGCCGTACGCAGTGCCGATGCGGGATGACCGTCTCGTCAAACAACAACTTCGCCACTGCCGGCAAAACGAACGATCAACGAGAGGAATTTTCCGCTCACGACACCCGCGCGAGGTGAAGCGCCACCAGCAGAGTGCCGCTTTGCCGGAGCAGTGCAGCCACTACTCCGGACTTCCGCGCCGGCGATCAGAAGCCGTGGTACATGCCGATGTTGACTTGAACCTGGTTGCCGCCCGATGCGGTGTTGCCAAAGTCGGCAACCGAAGCCTGAGCGCCCTGAGCATGAACGTAGCCGCCCATCGCGTACAACGCGGTGCTCTTCGACAGCGAGTACGTCGCCCCCAGCGACACCTGGTTGATCGACGCCATCGTGCGGCCTTGGGCAGCCAGCGCGGGCGTGGCTGCGGAACCGTAGACGTACGTGTACCCGGTCGCCAGCGACAGCGCCGGGGTGACCTGGTACTGCAGGAGGGCACCCAGCACGTTGAAGTGGATCGACGGCTGGCCGGCGTTGCCCTGGTACTGAGCGTTCGAGTAGCGCAAGCCGGCCGTGTACGGACCCATCTGGTATTGCGTCGCGACTTGCGCGATGCCCGCGCTCTTGAACGCATTGCCGCCGTTGTAACCCGAACTCGGATAGCCCAGCGCACCACCGAAACTCGGTTGCGCCGTTGCGTTCGTCCACCCGTTCTCACCCTGGTTGACGGCATGGAAGTAGCCGCCGGCGACCGTCAGACCACCCTGGGCGTAGTTTGCAGCCACCGACCACGATTGACCCGAACCCATCGAACCGGCAACGCCGCCGAACGAGTACGCGCCTTCAGCCTGGAAGCCATGGATGAGCGGCGAAATGTACTTCACGGCGCTGTTCTGGTTCGTCGTGTTGTCGTTGTTGTCCACGTCGCCCGGGGTCGAGAATGTCGACGCCGAAATGGCGTCGCCCGTCAGGACCTGAACCATTTCCGTCACGGCGTCGAGCTGGCGCCCCAGACGCACGGTACCGTACTGATCGGAAGCGAGCGATACGTAAGCCTGGCGGTTGAACAACGAACGCGTCGAACCGATGGGCCCCTGGCCGCCTATCCCGCCCGTACCGATGTTGAAGCCGTTTTCGATCTTGAAGATAGCCTTGAGGCCGCCACCGAGATCTTCCGTCCCCCTGAGGCCCCACTTGTTCGAACCTGCGGCACCGCCGTCGAGGCCGAACCGATTGTGGCCATTGATGTTCGACGTGTAGCCGATCCCCGCATCGAGCATGCCGTACAGGGTGATCGACGACTGGGCCATTGCCGCCGACGATGCTGCGAAGGCGGCAACAGCGATAACGCTGACCTTGGTTTTCTTGTTTTTCATCGGTATTTCACTGTCAGGAGTGGTTTCGGGATTGTTTGAAACGGTTTTTGTTGTATTCGAATGCAGATGACGGCGCACGAGCTGCGCGTCGTCTCAAGCCGCAACGGCCGGCGTCATGTTCTCCAGATCGGCATATCTGACTCAATCATTTCGTCATCCTCAAAATTTCATGCGGAAAGGCGTCTCGCATCTCGACCTGTCCGGCATTCTCTCGATTAGAACCATCGCGGCGTCCCTGCCTGGACGAAACCGCTTTCCTGCTTCCGTTGCCGCTCCGGCCATACCGCGCCGCGGGTTGATAACATGCCGAGCCGCCTGTCTGCAGCACAAACATGCAGCCCCCGCTCCAGCAACACGGCACCGTCGATCACGCAAAGGGACTCGCCCCTGAGTGGCGGCTTCCGAGCGCGTCTTGCCCATAGGCAAACGCCCGGGCATTCACTCGAACCGGCGTCCTGCTACCGAATTCGTGATCCGGACGAGCCGATGTGCCAAATCCGCGCAGCCGAAGAACCCGAACGACTCACCGCGCGAAACCGGACGCTTCTTCGACGGCATTTCGAAGAAGCACTGCATCGTCACGTTCCATGCTCGCGCCATACCCACGCGCGCGGTCGGCGATGACGAAGCCGAGCGCCAACGCAACCGGGCCGCGCTTTGCAGGTGCGAAAAACCATATCAGGAACATAAATCATCGTCAAAATTTGTTTGATATAAGTTAATCGCGTTTGATAACCCTAGCTTTACCGGGATTTCCCTAATAGGAACTGGCGCGAAGACAAAGCTTCAGGGAAATCCGTGCCGTCACTCCGATGCACGGCTCGCATGGCATCGAGCCATGTAGCGGGCTGACGCCGGGAGCTCCCGAGCAGCGAGGCGGGCCAGGCATCTGGCGGTCAAACGGTTTGGGTGCACCGAAACCTGTATGCCGCTATGTCGGCGTGCGGATCAAAAACTTCTCCCGATCTTGTCCGGCCATCCAACGCGGCGTCCGTCCACGTCCACTCCAGACAGCGCCTGACACCGGGTCCCGATATTTCGGGATCGCCGGTGCGCGACGCCTGACCCGACAGGGCACACATTGGATCCCGGCAAACAAATCCTCGGGCCTCAGATCGAACTCGGCGATGATTTTCTGAACATCCTTTACGGCGTTCTCCATTTCATTCTTGCGCGCAAGTTCCACCTGAGCTTGAAGTGTACGCATCTTGGCTTTCAGCTCCAGGTAGGTAGACATCTCGGTTCCTTTGGTTGGGGCAATGTTTTGAACTGGTTGATTTGAAACCGTCACCGTTCTATATTTTTCGCAATACTTACTATATTTGACTGAACGAACGCAATGGTCGCTCGAAACAAAAGGTGCGATCGAGAGGGGAGATCGCGAACCGCCTGCGCCGAGCGCTGACGCGTCGCAGAAGACAGGCGGGGCAGTCGACCGAGGCTAATGGTTCTTACAAGAATTTGCCGATCTGCTCACTGCTTGATGACCCGGCTGCGTGCCGAGGGACGCACGGGGGTGCCTACGCAACGCGTTTCGGCAGGTCGATATCGTCGTGGCATGCGGTCGGCCATGGTGGTCTCTCAATGTGTACGCCAAGGTCAGGCCATAGACGATGTTCGCAGCATCGTCCATGGCCGCTTCCGACGCCTCACCGCTCGCTTTCGGCAAAATGCGGCGAGGATTCGTTCAGGAAGTCAACGAGCGCCAGCGCTACTCATTGATTTCCCTTCAACTTCAGCCAGACCTTGTTGCGTAGCTGAATCGCCGCAGGCGAGCACATCTTGTACGGTTTGAGCCTGTCCTTGTATTGCTCGGGCATCTTGGTCGCGGGGTTGTTCAGCAGCGCAGGATCAACGTAGCGCTCCGACCCGATGATCTCGTTGTTGTACCGGATCGCGTTCGTCACCAGCGCGATGTTTTCAGGCCGCATCATCCAGTCGACGAACTTGTAGGCCGATTCGACGTTCCGCGCTTTCGCCGGGATAAGCAGACTATCCATGAACAACCGGACGCCCTCTTTCGGATACACGAATCGGATGCTCGCCAGACGATCCTGCGCGCGCGCAGCGGCACCATTCCAGATGTGCTGAACGGTGATTTGCCTGGACGCGAGACGGTCGATCGTTCCGTCGTTGCTGTATGTCTTCACGAACGGCTTCTGCTTCTGCAGGACGTCAAGCACGCGCTTCGCATCCTCGGGGCGCTCGGTGCATTCGTCCTGCCCCAGATACCAGCTCGCGGCCATGTACAACTCCTCCTCGACGTCCAGGTCGCCGACCTGGCCGCGCAGTGCCGCCGGGGGCTCGAAGAAGGACTTCCAGCTATCGTCGAGCCTGCCGCCCGGCACGCGCGCGCTGTCATACGCAAACCCGGTCAGGACGACCGTAAAGGGCATCGCGTAGTCCCGCTGAGAATCGAATGCCGGATGACGGTATTCCGGCTTGATGTTTGCGATATTCGGCAACTTGCTCTTGTCGAGCTTGAGCAACAGGCCGGATTTCACGAGCACCGGGACGTAATAGTCGCCGGCCACCACGACGTCGTAGCCGCCGCCGCCAGCCTGCAGTTTCTGGGTCAGCGCGGCATCGCTTGCATACGTGTCCAGCGTCGTCTCGATGCCGGTATCCGTCTGGAACTTCTTGATCAAGTTCGCAGGCAGGATGCCCGGCCAGCTTCCGATATGAAGCTCGGCAGCCTGCGTCGTAACAGCCGCCAGGAGCAACATCGCCCCGATTGTTTTTTTCATACTGTTCCTATTGCTTGGAGATTTGCGTGATGCATCCCGGATTGCTTGGGCGCGGTTCTTCTTTTACCTCGAGCACCGATGAGCCAGACCGCCATCAGCTGCACCGACGAAAGGCCGATGACGACGGTCGAGACCGCACTGACCTTGGGCGTGATCCCGATCTTCATCGCACTGAAGATGTACATCGGCAGTGTGGTCATGCCGGCCCCGGCGAGAAAGTAACTGGTGACGTAGTCGTTCATCGACCCGACGAACGACAGCAGCGCCCCGGCGACTATGCCGGGTAGCGCCAGAGGCAAGGTAATTTGCCGGAACGCCGCCCAGGGTGTGGCCGACAGGTCCGCGGCGGCCTCGAGCAAGGTGCGATCGATCCGCTTGAGCCTGGCTTTGATCGGCAGGTAAGCAAGCGGCACGCTAAAGACCACATGCGCAAACAGGACGACACCGAATGCGGGCTCGGTCTTGAACATCGAGAACAGCATCATGGTGGCGATCGCCAGCACGATTTCGGGGATTGCCAGAGGAAGCGCGATGAGAAGTCCCGCCGGGTCGAAACCGCGCCGATCGCTTCGCGACCACCAGGCGAGCGCTGCACTCGTCGCAAGCGTGGTGGAAAGCACCATCGACGCCAACGCCAGCAGCAGCGAGTTCTTCGCGGCGCGGACCAATGTCGGATCAGACCAGGCTTCCACGTAACCGCGGATACCGAACCCGTCCCATATGAGGGCCGACTGTCCGACGTTGAAGCTCATCCAGATCACGGTCAGCATCGGCAGATAGAGGAACGACAGCGCCGCGAATGCGATTGGACGGGTCAACGGAAACCGGCGCAGTTCACGCGAACTCATGAACGCGCTCCTGTCGTTGAAAGAGCACGCCCAGTCGAGACACGAGCATCGCCAGAAGCACCACGGCGAGCAATGCAAACGACATGGCAGCGCCCAAAGGCCAATCCCGTCCACCGGCGAACTGGAAATCGATCAAGTTGCCGATCATGAAAGCATGGTTGCCACCGAGCAAACCCGGGATCGTATAGGAGCCCAGTGCCGGAACGAAGACGAGGCCGACGCCCGCCATGATGCCCGGACGGCAGCACGGCACGACGACATGGACCAGTGCGGCCGGCTTGTGCGCCCCCAGATCGTAGGCCGCTTCGACCAGCCGCCAGTCGAGGTCATCGAGCGCCGCGAAGATCGGCAGGATCATGAATGGCGTGAACGCATAGACGAGGCCGATCAAGGTCGCGAGATCGGTATAGAGCAAGCCGAGCGGGCCTTTCATGATGCCGGCCCTGGTCAATAGCTGATTCACCAGGCCGTTGTCCGCGATGATGATGATCCACCCGTACATCTGGACGACGACGCAGGTCCAGAACGGGATCGTGATCAAGATCAGCAACGCGGCTTTCCACTTCCGCGGGCGCGTCGCCATGAAAAGCGCCGTCGGGAATCCGATCAACAGGCATCCCGCGGTGGTCAGCAGGGCCATGACCATCGACCGCGCGAAAATGGCGAGATAACCCTGCTGAACGACAAGCGAACCATCAAAGTCCTGATCGAAGACGACCCGCTCGTACGCCCGAGCAGTGAAGTCGCCCCACGCGACGCCGCCGAAGTCGAGCGGCGCGCTGAGCGAGACCACCGCCAGGACGATCAAGGGAAGCACGACACCCGCGACCATGACGGGCACTGCCGGGTTATACATCTTCCGCCATGATTTCAGCAGACGGACTATAGGGACTTGGCGCACTACCAACAACCTCGAATCGGTCGGTTAGATGGGCAGGAAGCGTATCAAATTGACTGCTCCATTTACAGGGGTTGCCCGTGCCGTTCGCGCCAATGTGTTACCCGTGAGCGACAATGAAATTATAAATTTGCCGATTGACATTTTTAGGCAAACCATTTCAGATATGGAAATTCACTAATTAGTGTAATTTGGATCGACGCAGGGATATTAAATTATTGCCCAATCGCCAGGCCACCATGAACGGTCACCGGGTGCTGCGCCCCACGCCGATGGCCGACTGGCCCTCAGTCCGCGGCGGCACATGTCGACAGCTATCCCGCTCCCGCGTCAGGATCGTTGGTGGATTTGCAAAAATCGTGAGATAGTTGCCCAAGTCGCACCACGTATATTTCATATAACGAGATGAGAGACGATAACGAATATGGCCATTGCTGAGAATCTGGAATACCGCCGAATGACCGAGCGCGACATCGGCGCTTTTTATGACGTGCGATTCTCCGTGAGCGAGAATAGAATCCATCCGCACCAGGTTCACCTGCTCAACCGCAACCTCTTGATCGAGAAAATCAGGCAGGGAGGCGGCTGGATTTGTGAATCTCGCGATGAGGTGGTCGGGATCTGCCTGCCGGTCATCACCGAAAAGCCGTTCATCACGGCCTTGTTTGTGAGGCCGTCATTCCATGGCGCCGGCATCGGCCGCGCGTTGCTCGACCGTGCGCTGACGTGGTTGAAGGAAAAGGGCGTGGCGCAAGTCACGCTCGTGACCGACCCGGGCTCGCGAGCCGATGGCTTCTACCAGCGTCTCGGGTGGAAGCGCGGCGAACTGGACGAGTATGGATGCCAGGTCGTGTTTACGAAGTCGCTCGGAAATGCGTGATCCAAGGCGTCAAATGAGGCCGGTAGCCGACGTCATTCACCGCACTGCAGCGCAACGTCCCGCGCCGCTTCACACCATCTTCGTCACGCTCGACTTCATGAAGCGCATGGGGGTTCCCGTCGACGTCCTGCTGAAAGGCACGGGCATTTCTCCCTCGGACGTCGAGCGACCCGACGCAATGGTCACGCATGCACAGGAAATGGTGCTGTTTGCGAATGCGCTCGAGGCAACCGGCGACACCTCGATCGGGCTTCATATCGGAAACGCGATCCCGGTGACATCGTACGGCCTGCGAGCCCACGCGATGCTGGTGAGCCCGACGCTGGGTGACGCGCTGCGCCTGGGCTTCGATCATCCATTGCTGGGGATCAGTTATTTCAGAATGAGGATGACGACAAGGGGCGATGTGGCCAGGATTGCGGTTGGCGGCTATACCTATCGCCCGGATCTCCTTGTCTTGAACACCGACATGGTTTTCACCGCCATTCGCCGGGAGATGCATGATTTGATCGGAAAATATCCGGCGTTTCTGAAGATAGGATTTTCTTATCCGGAACCCCCGCACGCGGAGTCTTACCGCGCCTATTTCAACTGCCCGATCGAATTCAATTCCAGCGAAAATTTTCTCGAGTTCGATCGATCGACACTCGAGACCGAGCTTCCGCTCGCCCACCCGATAGAATTCGAATTGGCGAAAAAGGCGTGCGCAAAGCGCGAATTCGAACTGGCGCACTGGGCCCCATCGGACCTCATCGGACGACTACTTGCGCTGATGTATGACAACCCCGCGTGTCAAGACATCGCTGATTTTTCCAGCGCGCTCGGGCTTTCACTGCGCAGCTTGCAGCGCAAACTCCAGGAAATGGGAACGTCGTTCAGCGCCATGCACAACCTTGTGCGTCAAGATCTGACGTCGCAATATCTTTCCAAAAAGGAATATTCGATCAAGGAGATCGCAGCGCGATTGGGGTACAAAAACACATCCGCATTCAGCCGGGCGATGAAGCGCTGGTCGAAAGAAGCGACCGGATGACATCCGGAAGATTGTCCATACGACAACGACAACGCGATCGAGTCGCCGCACCTGCAGCTTCGCAAGATCATCAAGGCGGCAGCCGATCGTGCACGTCACCAGCCGCCCTTCATCCCACCGCCGCCCTCAACCACCCCAGCAACTCCGCCTGCGCACTCCCCGCCGCCACCGGTTCCGGCGTCAACAAGCAGTAATGCGAACCATCCTCGACGAACCCCATCGGCGCGACCAGCACGCCGCTTTCGATATCATCGCGAACGAGATGCCACGGACCCATGGCGACACCGAGCCCCGCGACCGCCGCCTGCAGACTGAAGTAGAAATGGTCGAACATCTGCCCGCGCCCGCGGGCTACCGGCTGATGCGCCGCCACCGCCCATTCCTTCCACGCGTCCGGCCGTGTCCGCGTCTGCAACCGCGGCACGTCCGCCTTCAATGAACGATCGCCGCGACGCGCAGAAAACCACGCATCGACCTTGTCCGGCCGGCAAACCGGCCCGACCTTCTCCGCGAACAGACGCTCCGCGTGATAACCCGCTGGCCACGCAAAGTCATTGCGTCGAATCGCCATGTCGATGCCGCTGTCGAACGAAAACGGGCCACCCGCGGCCGCCAGGTGAATGTCGACGCCTGCATGCCGCTCCTGAAAATCCGGCCAGCGCGGAATCAGCCAGCGCATCAGAAGCGTCGGCTCGCACGACAGAACCCAGCGCCGCGCCCGGGCAGCCTCGGTACGCAATTCCTGCGCGGCGTGACGCATCAGCCCGAGCCCGTCATGGACAGCCTGCGCCAGCTTGCGGCCCGCATCGGTCAGAAACACGCGACGGCTGCGCCGCTGAAACAGCGCCACGCCCAGGTCGCCCTCGAGCAATCGCACCGCGCGGCTGACCGCGCCATGGGTCAAGCACAGTTCGTCGGCGGCACGGCTGAAATTCTCATGACGCGCCGCCGCCTCGAAGCAGCGCAGCGCCATCAGCGACGGCAGGCTCCCGCGAACCGATTGTGAGTCAATCTCACCATTCTGGTCAGAAATCATCGCTTTTCCCGATGGAACATGACCCATAAGATTGCGCCATCAAGCCATCAATCGCAAGGACAAGACGATGACCGAATTGATAGTCGTAATCACCATCACGCTGCTTGCCGTGATCAGCCCGGGGCCGGATTTCGCGATGGTCACGCGCAACAGCCTGATGCTGTCGCGCCGCTCGGGCGTGCTCACCGCGCTGGGTATCGGGCTCGGCGTGACGATTCACGTGAGTTACACGCTGCTGGGCGTCGGCCTGCTGATCCGCCAGTCCCTGTGGCTCTTCAACGCCGTCAAGCTGGTCGGCGCGATCTACCTGATCTACCTCGGCGTGAAGATGCTCATGACGAAGGCCGGCAACGGGCGGCCGGATGCACCGCCCGCACCGCTATCCGATCTGGCCGCGCTGCGCACCGGCTTCCTGACCAATGCGCTGAACCCCAAGACCACGGTGTTCATCGTCAGCCTGTTCATGCAGGCCGTGCGGCCGGACACGCCGTTGATCGTGCAGATCGGCTACGGCGCGTTCATCGCCGTCGCGCATGCCGGCTGGTTCAGCCTGGTGGCCCTGTGCTTCTCCGCCACGGCCGTCCGCGATCGGCTGCTGGCGCTGCGCCACTGGATCGACCGTACCTTCGGCTGTCTGCTCGTCGGCTTCGGCGTCGCGCTCGCCATCGCGCGCGGCGGGCGCTGACTCGAAACGACGCGCCGCGTGCCGATGCAACCGGCGAGCGCGCTTCGCTGGCGCGCCGGATGCGCCGTTCGGCAGCGTCAGAACCTGCGCGCGATCGATCCGGCCGATTTCGATGCGATCTACTTCACCGGCATCCATGCGGTGATGTGGGACTACCCGGACGATGCGGGGCGGCAGCGGCTCACGCGCGAGATCGACGAACGCGGCGGCATCGTGTCGTCGGTCTGTCCCGGCTACCGCGGGCTGCTGAACCCGAAGCTGTCGGACAGCTCGCTGCTGGTTGCCGGGCGCCGGATCACCGGCTATGCGTGGTTGGAGGAAATCCTGGCCGGCGTCGCGAACAAGGTGCCCTGCAACGTCGAGCAGCAGATGCAGCAGCGTGGCGCGCGCTACGAGAAGGCGCTGCTGCCGTTCACGTCGAACGTCGTCGTCGACGGCCGCCTGGTGACCGGCCAGATCCTGAAAGGGTGCGAAAGCAGGGAGCGTCATCGGGGAAAGCGGTCGAGGTCGGGATGTCGATGATCGCCGCAAGCGCCACGCGGCACACGATCCGCCATCCGATTCGCATTCGATTCCGCCATCTCGAGCAAACCGTTACCTGCGGCGGAACCGGTTGGCTTATAGTGCGAATTGCCCATTCGACAAGGAGCGCTGCGATGACATCGCTGGCCAACGGTCCGTTTCAAGTGAAGCTGAATCCGGAATCCCTGAGTACCGTCGCGGAACGGTCCGGGCTCGGCCGCATGTCGCTGGACAAGCAATATCACGGCGACCTGGAAGCCGTCAGTCAGGGCGAGATGCTCGCGTTTCGAAGCAGCGTCCAGGGTTCCGCCGGCTATGTGGCCATGGAAACCGTGCAAGGTGTGCTGGGCGGCCGCCACGGCAGTTTTGTCCTGCAGCACAGCTCCACCATGACCCGCGGGCAGCCGCAGCAATCGATCACCGTCGTGCCCGATTCCGGAACCGGAGAATTGCTGGGGCTCTCGGGCTCGATGACGATTGCCATCGACAACGGCCAGCATTCGTACCGCTTCGACTACACGCTGCCTGACTCGCCCCGCTAAGCCGACGCATCGGGATGCGGCGACTTCGTCGCGTCGCCGCGACGCTACAGTCACGCCCTCCGTGCAGCATTCATCCGCCCGATACCCGGCGCTTGCGCTTCGACGAAGGCATTGCCGGGTTCGCTCATGATCGGGTGAAGGCATTCGACCGCGGCGATGCACTCAACCATCGCCGAGCCATCACACCACGGTCGCCATGCGTTCAATTCCATGCATGGCGCGCCGGCCGCACGCCGTTCAGGTAGTAGTTGCCGACGAGGTGGTATTTCCAGCGCACCGGATCGTGCAGCGTGTGCGTGCGTGCATTGCGCCAATGCCGGTCGAGGTTGTGCTCGGCCAGCGTCGACTGCGTGCCGGCCAGCTCGAACAGCTTCTCGCCCGCGAGCAGCGCGATCTCCGTCGTCAGCACCTTCGCCTCGCCCACCGCCACCGACGCGCGCGCGACATCGCCCTCGGTCACGTCGCCGCGCGCCGCGATCTCGTCGAGCGTCCGCGCCGCGCGCTCCAGCAGCGCCTCCGCCGCATGCAGCTGGATGTGCAAGTGGCCGATCTCGCGAATCGTCAGCGGATCGTCGGCCGCCCGCTCGACGCCGCTGTCGACCCACGGCCGCGTGCGCGTGCGCACGAACGCCAGCGTATCGTCGAGCGCGGCCTGCGCGATGCCCGCGTCGATCGCGGCCTGGATGATCTGCGACAGCGGGCCGTTCAACGTCGGCAGATCCGACACGCGCTGGGCCGGCAGCACATGCGACGCAGGCACGCGCACGTGGTCGAGCACGACGGTGCCGCTCGCGGTGGTCCGCTGCCCGAACCCCGACCAGTCGTCGATCACGGTCAGCCCGGGCGTCGGCCGGCGAATGTACGCGAGCCACGCGTGGCGCTCGTCGTCGAGGCCGAGCACCGGCACGTAATGCGCGAACAGCGCCCCGGTCGAATAGAACTTGGCACCGTCGACGACGTAATCGTCGCCGTCCCGCCGCACGCGCGTCTTCAGGTCGAGCACGTGCTTCGTGCCCTTCTCCGAAAAGCCGTTGCCGAACCGCTTGCCGCTCAGCACTTCCGAGAAAAAGTGGCGCTTCTGCGCGTCGGCGCCGGTCAGCGCGATCACGTCGACCAGCCCGAAATGATTTTGCGGCAACTGCCCGAGCGACGGATCGGCCGCCGCGACGATCTTCACGACCTCCGTCAGCGTCACATGCGATACGCCCGCGCCGCCATAGGCCTTCGGCACCGTGATGGCCCACAGCCCCGATTGCGAGAACCATTCGATCTCGTCGTGCGGCAGCCGGCGCACCCGGTCGCGCTCGGCCGCCCCTTCCGCAAGCCGCTGCGCAAGCGCATGCGCGGCCGCGATGGCCTGCGCGTCGTCGGCGATCACGCGGGCCGCCTGCGGTTGCGTATCGGCCGGCCGTTCCTGGATCGTGGCGCTCGTCTCTGACATCGGGCTCTCCTGCTGATTGACGGAAAGATTCAATCTAGCAGCGCCCCGCATGCCCGCAAACCGATCGATTCGCACAACGATATTCCTTCGGACGACAAACAATCCGGCACGCCGCATGCAGGCAACCGCGCGTCAGCGGCGAGATCGACGCTTCAGCATCGACACCACGCCGCCCCGCCGGCGTAATGCCCGATGGCGATAACGATGTGCGAATCCGTTATTGGATCGTCCTCAGCACGCTTCCTATACTGGCCTGCCGGCATCGACGGCCCCGCCTTTCAAGGACTCCCGCATGACTTCGTCTCCCGCAGCAACCCGCCTTTCCACCGGCGCCGACTATGACGCGCTCGCCAGCCGCTTCAGGCCGATCTTCGAACGCATCGCGGCCGGCACCGCGGAACGCGAACGCCGTCGCGAACTACCGCATGAGGCGATCGGCTGGCTGAAGGCCGCCGGCTTCGGCGCCGTGCGGCTGCCGGTGCACGATGGCGGCGCCGGCGCGTCGCTGCCGCAGCTGTTCCGGCTGCTGACCGAACTCGCCGCAGCCGATTCCAATCTGCCACAGGCATTGCGCGGGCACTGCGCGTTCGTCGAGGACTGGCTGAACGCACCGCCCGGCGCCGATCGCCAGACGTGGTTCGACCGCTTCGCGAGCGGCCAGCTCGTCGGCAATGCGTGGACGGAAACCGGCGACGTCGCGCTTGGCCAGACCATCACGAAGGTTTCGGAACAGAACGGCCGGTTCGTGCTGAACGGCCGGAAGTTCTACAGCACCGGCAGCCTGTTCGCCGACTGGATCGACGTGTTCGCGCAACGCGCGGACGACGGCCGTGACGTGATCGTCGCCGTGGCAACCGCGCAGCCCGGCGTGATCCGCGAAGACGACTGGGACGGCTTCGGCCAGACGACGACCGGCAGCGGCACCACGCGCTTCGAAGACGCGGCGGTCGACGCACGGGACATCATCGACTTCGCGCGACGCTTCAAGTACCAGACGGCGTTCTACCAGCTCTTCCACGTCGCGACGCTGGCCGGCATCGGCCACGCGATCGTGCGCGACGCGGGCGACCTGGTGCGCCGCCGCACCCGCGTCTACAGCCACGGCAACGCCCCGCGCGCGGCCGACGACGCGCAGCTTCAACAGGTCATCGGCGAGATCGCGTCGTGGGCCTATGCGGCCGACGCGCTCGCGCTGCGCGCCGCGCAGCCGTTGCAACAGGCCTACGAGGCGCACTTCGGCGACGACGCAACGGCCGAGCACGATGCGAACGTCGCGGCCGAGATCGAATCCGCGCAAAGCCAGCTCGTCGTGTCGGAACTCGTATTGCGCGCGGCGACGCGCCTGTTCGACGCGCTCGGCGCGTCCGCCACCCGCAGCACGACGGCGCTCGATCGTCACTGGCGCAACGCGCGCACCGTGTCGTCGCACAATCCGCTCGTCTACAAGGCGCGGATCGTCGGCGACTGGGTCATCAACGGGCGCACGCCGCCGTTCGTCTGGCAGATCGGCAACGGCGCAGGTGCGGGTGCGGATGCGGGCGCGAGCACGCAGGCAGCGACAGGAGCCGCCCGATGAGCAAGACCATCCGCTTCAACGCGTTCGAGATGAACTGCGTCGGCCACCAGTCGCCCGGGCTGTGGGCCCACCCGCGCGACCGGTCGTGGCAGTACAAGGATCTCGACTACTGGACCGACCTCGCGCGCGTGCTCGAACGCGGGATTTTCGACGCGATCTTCATCGCGGACGTGATCGGCTATTACGACGTCTACCAGGGCAGCAATTACCACGCGCTGAAACAGGCCGCGCAGATCCCGGTCAACGATCCGCTGCAGCTCGCCGCGCCGATCGCGATGGCGACCGAGCATCTCGGCATCGGCATCACCGCATCGACGACGTTCGAACACCCGTACACGTTCGCGCGCCGGCTGTCGACCGCCGACCATCACACGAAGGGCCGGCTCGCGTGGAACATCGTCACGTCCTACCTCGAAAGCGGCGCGAAGAACGTCGGCGATCACGGCTTGCGCACGCACGACGACCGCTATGCGGTCGCGGCCGAATACGTCGAGGTGCTGTACAAGCTGTTCGAGGGAAGCTGGGAAGACGGTGCGGTGGTCCGCGATCGCGACGGCCGCGTGTTCACGCATCCGGAGAAAGTGCACGAGATCGGCCACAAGGGCCGTTTCTTCGAGGTGCCCGGCTATCACCTGTGCGAACCGTCGCCGCAGCGCACGCCGGTGCTGTTCCAGGCCGGCGCGTCCGGTCCCGGCAAGGCGTTCGCCGCGCAGCATGCGGAATGCGTGTTCGTCGCCGCGCCGACCCGCCCGCAGCTCGCGCGCTACGTGGCCGACATGCGCGCGCAGGCCACGGCCGCCGGGCGCGACGCGAGCAAGGTCCTGATCTACAACCTCGTCACCGTGATCGTCGACGAAACCGACGAGAAAGCGCAGGCAAAGTTCGACGACTATCGCCAGTATGTGTCGTACGACGGTTCGCTGGTGTTCATGTCCGGCTGGACCGGCATCGACTTCGGCCAGTACGCGCCGAGCGATCCCGTCCGGCGCGTCGAAACGAATGCGATCGTGTCGGCGGTCGAACACCTGGCGGGCGGCGATACCGCATGGACGATCGAGGAACTGGCGGCCTGGGGCGGCATCGGCGGCCTGGGCCCGGTGTTCGTCGGCTCGGCCGCGACCGTCGCGGACATCCTGCAGGAATGGGTCGCCGCTACCGACGTGGACGGCTTCAATCTCGCGTATGCGGTGGCGCACGAAACCTTCGAGGATGTCGTGCGTCATCTCGTCCCCGAGCTGCAGCGGCGCGGCGTGTATCCGACCGGCTATGCGCCCGGCACGCTGCGCGAGAAACTGTTCGGCGGATCGGCGCGGCTGCCTGACGAACACCCGGCCGCGCAGTTCCGCGACATCGAGCAGGTCAAGCGCGATGCCGAGCGGGTGGCTGCCTGAGCGTGACGTCAACGCGTCGGCTGGTTGGCCCGCGTGCGGGCCGGCTGGCTTCACGATGAGCAGAAACCGGTGCGTCGGGCCACCACTCGCCCGACCCGCCGCCGCTTGATTGCCCCTCTCCCGTCACTCGGTGCGGCCACTACGTGCGCGCTGCTTCCGCGCTCGCACATCGAGCGGGCGAGCATAGCCGTTGCGGCAACGGCGACGCGCGCACCAAGCGCGCCCGCTTTCCCAATGACGAGCGACCACGACCTCGCTCAAGCAACGCCCTCGTCGTCGATATCACGCGCCGTCGGCTCGTCACGCACGATCAGCAGGAACACGATCGGCGTAGCGGCGCTGATCGCGACGACCTGGAACATGTCCGTACCGAGCCGCGCCTGCAGGATCGGCAGCACGAACAGCGCGAGCGCCTGCTCACCCCGCAGCGGCGCGACAGGCTGCAACGCGCCGGTGCACCGGCGCACTTCAACCGTGCGTATGCCGCAACTCGCCGTCGATCGTCTGCGGCAGTCGCAGCAGGTTGAAGATCGGGCACAGGGCCTCGACCGCCTGATGCAGTGCGCGAATCGTCTCCGGCGGTTCGGGCGACACGATATCGAGCGTGTAGCGGAGGTTGTGCGGAAACACCGGCACATGCTCGAAACCCGGTTGCTGCGCGAGCGGATGCTGGTCGCCGGTCACTTCGACCTCGATCGAGTCGATTTTCAGGCCGCGCTCCGCGGCCTGGATCAGCGTGATGTGCGTCAGGCAGCTGCCCAGCACGCCGAGTTGCAGCTCCGGCGACGCCGGCCCGAGGTTGTAGCCCGCGAAATCGGGCGGGCTGTCGCTGATCACCTGGAAATCGCGAATGCGGATTTCCCGCACGCCGCTGCGGCCCAGCGCGCGTACGGTCGCTTTCAGCGGGGTCGCCTTGAGATCCGGATGGCTGCGGGCGGCTTCCTTTTTCGCGAGCCACGCGTCGCGCTTTTGCTGGAGATAGTCGTTCAGTGTCGTCATGTCGGGCCGGGATGGTCGCAATGACTGGCCACGCATGCGGCGACCAATCGAGAGGGGTCTTCATGCTATGCCCTTTCGCGACAGCCACGAAACGATCATTCCGGCAAAGCAATTCGCGGTACGTGATGTCGCATGGCGACACGCGCGCACGAACCATCGGCGGTTCTTCATCCGCTCGAGTTATCCACATTTTCCGTGCATAACCCTGTGGAGAACGTTCGAGAAATTACGCGGCCGCCTTGGCCGACAAGGATCGCGGCGGCGACGCCGTCGCCTCGCGGGCCGTGAACGCAGACCGCTTCGCACCGCGTTCGGCGATCGTCCGATTGTCGTGCTTCACCACGCCGGTGCATGAAGCGCGCGTCGACGTCGGCAATCACGATGTCCGCACCAGAACCGTGCCGCTTCGACACCGGCGCACCGCGTCGGCCACACGTGCGGCCCGACGATCCCGCTCCGGTCGCGCGCATCGATGGGTCAGGCGAGCGCTGCGTCACGCACACGGAACTGCGCAACCGCCGCACTCAGCCGCGAGCCTTGTTCGTCGAGCGACAGCGCCGCGGCCGCGGCCTCCTCGACCAGCGCGGCATTGCGCTGCATCGTCTGCTCCATCTGGATGACCGCGGCGTTCACCTGCTCGATGCCCGACGATTGCTCCTCGAACGCGTTGCTGGTTTCGCTCATGATCGTATTGACCCGCTCGACCGCCGCGACGAGCTCGGCCATCGCCGAGCCGGCCTGTGCGACGAGGCCGCTGCCGTCTTCGACACGCTGCGCGGATTGGCCGATCAGTTCGCGGATCTCCTTCGCCGCCGACGCGCAGCGTTGCGCGAGCCCGCGCACCTCGGTCGCGACGACCGCGAAGCCGCGCCCCTGCTCGCCTGCGCGCGCGGCTTCGACGGCGGCGTTCAACGCCAGGATGTTGGTCTGGAACGCGATGCTCTCGATCACGCCGACGATTCCGGAGATCCGCGTGGAACCGTGCGAAATCGCCGACATCGTCTCGACGACGCGCTGCATCGCCTCGCCGCCGCGCGACGCGATGCCGGCCGCGCCTTCGACATAGGTGCGGGCATCGCGCGCGTTGTCCGCGTTCTGCCGCACGGCCGCCGTCAGCTGCTCGACGCTCGCCGCCGCCTGTTGCAGCGATACGGCCTGCTGCTCGGTGCGCGCCGACAGGTCGACGTTGCCGCTCGCGATCGTGCGGACGTCGCCGACGATCGTCTCCGTGCTCGCGCGCACCTGGTTCACGGTGTCGACGAGGCCGTCCTGCATCCGCTTCAGCGCATGCAGCAGGTAGGCCATCTCGTTCTCGCCAGGCACGACCACCGTTCCGGTCAGGTCGCCCTTCGAGATCTTCTCGAACTGGTCGACCGCGAGATTGATCGGCTCGATGATCGCCTTCGCGAGCACGCGCTGTGCAAAAAAGCCGACGACGAGTGCGAAGGCCGCAACGGCCGCCATCCCCCACACGATCCGGTGGAAATGCGCACCGGCCGCCTCATAGCGCGCCTTTTCGCGCGCAACCTGGAACGACTCGAGCGCATCGATCGCCTCCTGGTAGGCGGCGAACAGCTCGGGCGGCGCGGTGCGTTGCGTGTCGAGAAAGCCGAAACCGTCGTCGCCGTCGAGTTGCGACAGCGCCTTCAGGAACACGCGGTCGAGCAACGCCCGCCGGCGATTCTGCAGCGTGTCGAACCGCGCCTGCTCGTCGGCGTTGCGTGCGTGCAGGCCCGCATAGGCATCCAGTTCGTCGTTGCTCTGCTTGAGGAGCGTGCGGAGTGTCGCGATCTCTTCCTTGCCCGAGCGGCCGGCGCTGATGATCTGCGCGACGTCGCTCATGCGTTCGCGCAGCACGAGCATCCGCTCGGAGCTGGTCTTCAAGTGCAGCAGCGACGCGGTGTCGTCGCGGTACATCGCCTCGAGCGAACCGTTGCCCATGTAGAGGGCCGCGATGCACGCGCCGACCACCAGGACGAGCAGCACGGTATAGCCGGCGATGGTCGCGACGAGACCACCCCGGATAGTGAGTTGTTTTCGCATGACGTTCCCTTGCGCCGGCCGGGCGCGGCCAGCGGCGGATGTGGATTCCGGATCACGAAAGACGCGCGCCGCGTCGCAACACGGGGCGCATGGGCTGCGAACGGGTTAACGGCGGGGGGAACGGGGAGGTTTTATCTGCACGCGACGCGAATCTTGACGATTGCGACAGGTGTCGGTTGCCCCGCTCCTCTTGCAGTCACATCCACCGCGGCCGGCGCCTGCCTGATCGGTTGCGGGGCGGGCGGCGACGTGCCCTCGAGGGACCGGGATCGAACCGGGCCTGCGCACCCGGCCATGTCGCGAGTCGCTACGAACCCGCTTCGTCCAGCAAGACATTCCGCAGCTGAGCCAGACCCTGCTCACCATCCCGACGATCATCGTTCAATCGGTCGTGCTGATCTGCAGCATCGCCTATCTCGCCTATCTCTCCTGGATCGTGTTCGCTTCGACGATCATCCTGACCATCGTCGGCCTGGCGCTTTATCTGTTTTTCTATCGAAAGGCGGTCAATTTCACGGAGCGGGTTCGCGATGAATTTGTCCAGTTCAACGAATATACCCATCGCCTCGTGTTCGGCATCAAGGAGCTCAAGCTCAACCGGGCCAGGCGACGCTGGTTTACCCGGGCCGCGATCGAATTGTCGTCGAGGCGCGTGGCAGGCTTCAATTACATCGAACGCTTCTGGTTCATGAGCGGCGACAGCATCGGCCAGATCATGGCAGCGGTCCTGCTCGGATGCCTGCTGTTCGGCGTACCTTCGCTCGGCGTCGTGGACCCGTCCGTACTCACGGCGAGCATTCCGGCCGTGCTCTACATGATGGGGCGCTTGACCATGCTGATCAATATTCTGCCGGTGATGGCCGAAGGCAAGACCGCGCTCGCCAGGCTGGCTGAATTCGGTTTCCTGATCGACGACACGCAGGATTCACGCAAGGAGCCGCCCTCTCCGGGCACCGTGGAATCGCCATCGGCGAAGCTGTGGAAGGTCATCGAGTTGAAAGAGGTGACGATGAACTACCGTGACAACGCGTCGTCGGTCGACTTCGTGCCCGGCCCGATCAACATGACGATTCATGCCGGCGAACTTGTCTATGTCATCGGCGGAAACGGCAGCGGCAAGAGCACGTTGGGCAAGGTGCTCAGCGGCCTCTATGCGCCTAGCGGCGGCACCATTTCCCTCGATGGAAAGTCATCGACGACGACGCCAGGGAACGCTACCGAAACCTGTTTTCCGCCGTCTTCACCGATTTCCATTTGTTCAACCGGATCATAGGATCGGATCGGGGCAACGAAAGCGTCGAGCTTGCGCGGAAATACCTCGAAACCCTGAAATTGGCGGACAAGATCGAAATTTCCGGCCGGACGTTCTCGACAACCCGGGCTTTGTCGACCGGGCAACGCAAGCGCCTGGCATTGCTTTGCGCGTACATCGAGGATCGTCCGATCTATATCCTGGACGAATGGGCCGCCGATCAGGATCCGGTCTTCAAGCGATTTTTCTATGAAGTGCTGGCTCCCGACCTGAAATCCCGCGGGAAATGCGTCGTCATCGTTACCCACAACGATCAGTATTTCAAGCTGGCGGATCGGGTCGCTCGCCTGGATAGCGGCCGCATCTTCTCCGATACGGCCCTGTGCGACGCCCGGGCCGAAGCGGCCGGATGAGCGGCGATCCGGATGCGGACACGATGCGCGCAGTCTGTCGCAGACGGACGGAACGGTCGCCGTGCGCCGTACCGGATTCGGCGGCCGGCGATGCTTCGGCTGTCCCGGCAATCCGTTACAGACGCGTGCGCAGCCGGGTGTTTAAATCATGTCGGCATCCATGCGCGCACGCGCAGCTTCAACGTCTCATCAGGAATCCTTTCATGGAGTTCAGCAGATTGTTCGCACACGTCGGCGCAGCGATCTCGAGCAGCGGTAGCCGGCGTTTTCCCCGAATGATGTACAACCTGATCTCCGCGGCGGTCCCCGTCGACGAGATCCGCATTTCGGAGCTTGCGGGCGACGCCGCACCCGACGGCAATCCCGGGGTGCGCAGCCTCGGTGCGGTCGGTGCGGTCGGCGCGGCGCTCGCGCAGGCCGGCCCGGCCGCTGCCTGTTGCGGGCCGCAGATGCCGCCGCGCCCGGGTGCGAGCCGCCTGCACGTCGACGACACGCTCGCCGGCCACGGCCCGACCCACGCGCAGCTCGACCGCTTCGTCCACATGCAGGCGGCGATCGTGTCGCCGCGTTGCGCGCAATTCCACCTCGTGACCCGCAAGCGGGGCCACTGTTACGTGATCTCGTTGTATCGCACGAGTACGTTCGACGATTTCTCGCCGCAGGAGCGCACCTTCCTCAAGGAACTCTCGCATGTGCTGTTTCCGATCGTCGCGAGCCATGTCGCGGCGCGCGATTCGGCTCCGCCGGCCGCCCGTGTGACCGGCGCCGCGCCGCCGGCGACGCAATCGGGCCGGGAGCGCGTGGCGCGGCGGTTCGCCGACCGGCTGCGGCAAGCCGGCGTCAAGCTGTCGACGCGCGAGATAGAGGCCTGCACGGCACTGCTGGCCGGCGACACGGTGCCCGCCATCGCCGTACGTTTCGCGCTGCGCGAAAGCACCGTCGAGACCTACCTGAAGCGGGCAGCCGTCAAGCTGGGCTTCGGCGGGCGTCATGGCCTGACGCGCTGGATGCTCGACGAGACGGCCGGAGCCGCGACGGAAGCCGGCCGGGACGGCGCGAGAAGCGTGCGGCGCGACTACGCGCCGCCGCGCATCGGAACCTGACGGCCCGCTGCCCGAACGCGCATGCGTGGCGGCATGGCGTGCGTCGGGTGCGGCACGCCAGGCCCTTCAGCGCGCGCAACGCCGACGCAGGCGACGCACGAAACGACAGGGGACGGCTGCCGCCGGCCGCCACCTCGAGTCGCACGCCGGCAATCCGGCCGGCGACACCGTCGTCATCGCCCGCTACGACGAGCGTCGGCGCGGGCACGCGCGTCAGCCATCCAGGCACGTCGGCCGGCAGGGTGCGTCGTGCGTCGGCGTCACGCCGCCGACGCGCACGGCACGGCATCGTCGATCATCCATTTCGTGAGCCCGTGCCGGCCGCTGATGCCGAGCTTCAGCGCGGCGCGCTTGATGTACGTCTCGACCGTACTCTCCTTCACACCGAGCTCGCCGGCCATTTCGCGCAGCATCTTGCCCGCGAGCAGGCCGAGGCACACTTCGTTTTCACGCACCGACAGCGCGACCCCCGCGCGCGCGAGCCGCGATTCGAACTCGTGGCGCAGCGCCTCGACGCCGGGCATGCCTGCCGCCGCACCGGGCGCCGTCGCGCATTCAAGCTCGCCGTGCCGACGCGTCGACGCATGCCACTCGACGAGCGGCAGCAGCGTATCGGCGAAATTCTTCAGGAACGACATCTCCTGCAACGAGAAGTCGCGATGCGATGCCGTGCGATGCAGCGAGATCACGTAGCGGCGATTCGCCTTGCCCGACACGAGATGGCACTGAAATCCGCCGCCCGGTCCGCGTGGCGGCGCGACTTCGCCGCCATTGCCGCTCCGCATCAGCGGATTGATGTGAATGAGCTGCCGGTCGCAGGCCGCCAGGATCCGGTTCAACGGCGGATGCGCTGCCGGTTCCCGCGCGTCGTGCGCGGCCGGCTTCCCGCGCCCGTCGTCGCCCGGCGCGCCGAACGCGCCGAGCGACTGGACGCGGACGACTTCGCCCGCCGGCTCGTCGAGCGTCCATTCGGTCATCCGGGTGATCGCGAGCGGAATCGATTCGACCAGCAATGCATGCATGTCGGATGCGAACCGCTCACTGCCGGCGCTCGAAATCACCTTCCCGAGCTTCGCGAACATCTGATTCTCCTTGTTGTGCGTGCTTGAGGACGTGGCGCAGCGCCAGCGCGGGCGAGCCGGCACGGTTTGCGCGGCGCGCGTCTGCCCGCGCTGCGTCGCGCGCCTTCTTCAGCGGGCAACGCGCCGCCGCCATCGCGCGCCGATGCGTTCGGCTCACGCGATACGACGGCGCGCCGTTCCCTGTTCAGCCCGATGCGAGACCGCATGCGGGAACGGTGGCCGCGCCGCGCTCAACGGCCGGCTGCGAGCCCAATGCGTCGGCGCGCCAGCGCGAGTCGAATGGCTCGGCAACGTGGCGCGGGCCGTCGAGCAAGCATCCATAGCCCGCGATCCGGAAGACGCAGCGCGCGTGCGAGCGATCTTCAGGCGCGGCGAGTGCCGCCTCGGCACCGACGATCGAACAGTCCGACGACAAGCGTGAAACAGGCACGATGTTTCCTCCGTATTGGACGGCGCGATGCGGCCGGCGCCGCATCGATGGACGATCATGACTGGCGAAGCTGCAAGAGGCTGAAACGTCCATTTCAAGCGACGCGCGTTGCAGGATGAAAACGCGCCGCCGCCGGACGTACTGAAAACCTGAATTGAAAAACCCGGCGCCGCCCCGGAGTGGGTGCGTTCCCGGTGAATTCAACGAAAAATCGCGATCAAAAAGCGCAACGATTCTTTCCATTGAATTTTATCCATGCATATCCCAGCCGCGTATGATAGCGATGATTTAAGACATTTGCGGTTAACCTGACATCTATTTTTAAATCACGTCGCTCGCAAACCGGAAATCGACCAATCTGCCAGCCACCCATTGGCATGATTATGAATGCGCGGATAAACCAACATCTGCTTACCACGAACTTTTGCAATAATCCCCCAGGCGACGCATACCACGAATTTTCATCCTGACGCCTTATTCGATCAAATAATTTCCGAATTTCGCCATACCCACCCGCTCACCGAGCTGGCTTCAAATATTGCCTACCGGACGTTATTTCGATTCGCTCAACGATCGATTCAATTCGCGCGGCGGCAAAGCATAATCTCCACCTCCAGCCCACGGCTGCTTGCCACCGATACCGGCGTTGCAAAATATCCACAAATGGCAAAGCCACCTCTCGTCATGAAATTTCCATATTAAGTAATCGGAAATTCGTCAACCCCGCCGCTTGCCACCCGACAGATAAATTGCTAGGCTCTCGACCGAAATACATGACACATCCTCAATCAATTTTGAACTGCGGCCGGGTTTATTTAAAAAACCGAAACATGGAAATTAATATTCACGTGAAATCATTTTTTACCGATCGCCACGGCTAGCGCTTCGCCACACGCGATTTCGTCGAATCTCCCTGTCTGCTTGCCGCCAGAACGGGCCGACGGCCAATTGAAGAAGTCGCCCGGCGGTTTTCCGATTTCCTGTTAGACGTCCGTGGCAATGCGCGGCCGCGCATTGCCGAACACACCGTCTTTTTCAATCCCGGCTGCCAACGCGCAACGCTTTCCACGCGCCGCGCCTGCTCGAATTGCCACACGAGTCTCAACGCGTCATTTGTCGTCTTTCCAATCTGCAAAACAATTCCGAAAAATTGGAGCACACCATGAGTCACGACTTCCGAGACGAACCTGCGCCGCGTCGCGCCTTCCTGGCCGACATGGCGAAGCTCGCGGCGGCCGGCATCGTCACCGGCTGGACCCCGCTCTATCAGATTGCGGCGCACGCGCGGACGGCCGGCGACACCCCGCCCGGCTTCCCGGCCGACATCCCGCTTTACAAGCAGGCGTTCCAGAACTGGAGCGGCGAGATCGCCGTGCAGGACGCATGGACCGCCGCGCCGCGCTCCGCCGACGACGTCGTCGCAACCGTCAACTGGGCGCGCGCAAACGGCTACCGGATACGCCCGCGCGGCTACATGCACAACTGGTCGCCGCTGACGCTGGACCCCGGCGCCGGCGCCGCGAACCTCGTGCTGCTCGATACGACGAAGTCGCTGACGGCCGTCTCCGTCGACACGTCGGCGCGTCCGGCGCGCGTCACCGCCCAGACGGGCGTCTCGCTGGAGTCGTTGCTCGCGACGCTCGAGCAGTATGGCCTCGGCGTGATTGCCGCGCCTGCGCCGGGCGACATCACGCTCGGCGGCGCGCTCGCGATCGATGCACACGGCACCGCCGTGCCGGCGGCCGGTGAAACCTTGCAACCGGGCCAGACCTACGGCTCGCTGAGCAATCTCGTGGTCGCGCTCACCGCGGTCGTGTTCGATCCGGCCCGGCAGCAATACGTGCTGCGCCGGTTCGAGCGCAGCGATCCCGAGATCGGCGCGTTCCTCGCGCACATCGGGCGGGCGTTCGTCGTCGACGTCACGCTGACGGCCGGCCCGAACCAGCGGCTACGCTGCCAGAGCTACGTCGACATTCCGGCATCCGAACTGTTTGCCCCGGCCGGCGCGACGGGCCGCACGATCGCGTCGTTTCTCGACGGCTCGGGCCGGGTGGAAGCCATCTGGTTCCCGTTCACGACCAAACCGTGGCTCAAGGTCTGGACGCCGACGCCCAGCAAGCCGTTCCTGTCGCGCGCCGTCACGCAGCCGTACAACTATCCGTTCTCCGATTCGATCTCGCAGTCCATCTCGGATCTCGTCAAGCGGATCGTGATCGGCGGCGAAGGCGCATTGACGCCGCTGTTCGGCCAGACGCAGCTGGCCATCACGACGGCCGGTCTCGCACTCACGCTCAGCGGAGACATCTGGGGCTGGTCGCGCACCGTGCTGCAGTACATTCGACCGACGACGCTGCGCGTCACCGCGAACGGCTACGCGGTACTGGCGCGGCGCGCCGACGTGCAGCGCGTGATCAGCGAGTTCGTGCAGTTCTATCAGAACCGCGTCGACACGTACAAGGCGCGCGGCGAGTATCCGATGAACGGCCCCGTCGAGATCCGTGTCACCGGTCTCGACAAGCCGGCCGATGCCGGCGCGGGCGCGGTCGTGCCCACCTTGTCCGCGCTCAAGCCGCGCCCCGACCGGCCGGAATGGGATACCGCCGTATGGTTCGACATCCTGACGTTGCCGGGCACGCCGGCCGCCGATCGCTTCTATCGCGAGATCGAGCAATGGATGCTCGCGAACTACACCGGCTCGTATGCAACGGTGCGCCCGGAATGGTCGAAGGGCTGGGCCTATACGGACACGGCCGCCTGGCAAGACGACACGATGCTCACCACCACGATTCCGAACCTGCATCGTGAAGGCCAGCCGGCGTCGAGCAGCTGGGATACGGCGCGCGCGACCCTCGAACGCTACGACCCGCACCGGATCTTCCGGTCGCCGCTGCTCGACCGGCTGATGCCGTAGCGATCCCGGCACAAGCCGGTCGCCACGGCTGTCCCCGAACGGATCACGATGACCGTGCGCAAACCGGACAGGTTCAAGGTCGTTCCGGACGCGGCGGACGGCAAGCCCGAACCGTGGCGAACGGCGGAACGGGTGAAATCGGCGACCCGGCAGGCTCGCCTGCGGGTCGCCAGGCTGCGGGAGTGCAGCCTCGATGTGCTCCGGCCCATGCCCCGCGGTCGAAGCGATTGCCGGATTCGGCGCGTGAGTCGAACGCCCGCCCCGCGAAGCCAGCAGCGCGCGCAAGCCGGCCGTCGCGCGCTCGTCAGGGCGGCCACGCGCCGCGACGCATGCATCACGCGGCGCCGTCGCGCCCCTTCGGAAACACGCCGTGGCTCATCGCGTCGAGCTGCCGGACGATCTCCGCGCGCAACTCGGCCGACACCTCGATGCTGTCGAGCAGTTTCGAGATCCACAGCCCGTCGGCGGCGAGCCGGCAAATCATCAAGGTCGCGGCCTGCTCGAGCGGCACCGGGTCGGGCCGCGTCCATTCGCGCATCGGCACCGACCATCGCTCGCGCGTGTCCTGGTCGGTAATCATCGACGCAACCAGCACGCGCAGCACATCGGTGCTCGCAGCCGGATGCGACTCGTCGAGCACCGCATGCACGTACGCCCGCGCCGCCGCACCGGCCCCGCCGGCATCCGCCGCCACCCGCGCGGCCATCTGCGCGGCGAACCGCTCGGTGGCCTGACCGAACAGCGCATCCAGCAACCCCTGCTTGTTCGCGAAGTGATATTGCAGCGCGCCCTTCGTCACGCCGGCGCGCTCGGCCACCGCGTCGAGCGTCAACGCGGCCACGCCGTGATGTGTCGCGATCTCCGATGCGGCCGCCAGCAACTGCGCGCGCACCTGATCGGGTGCTTTTTTTCGACGCACGCCGGCGGTGGCGACAGCCGGCGCCGACGATGCCTCAGGCGCCCGCGCGCCGGCCGTTCCAGCCGGTTCGGCGGGCGCGGACGCAGCGTGCGGCGCGGGTTCGAGGTGTTTTTTCATGGTGCGGATGGTAGCACCGAGCGTCTCGATATAAACATTCCGGCTGGATGGTATGATCCGCCGCATGACGACACCCACCTCCTCCCCCTGGTCCGCGCTCGACACCGCCATCGCCCGTGGACGCGACGCCCTCGTGCGTCTCCAGCAGCCCGACGGCAGCTGGTGTTTCGAACTCGAATCCGACGCGACGATCACCGCGGAATACATCCTGATGATGCATTTCATGGACAAGATCGACGACATCCGCCAGGAGAAGATGGCGCGCTACCTGCGCGCGAACCAGCGGCTCGACACGCACGGCGGCTGGGCGCTGTACGTCGACGGCGATCCGGACGTGTCGTGCAGCGTGAAGGCGTACTTCGCGCTGAAGGCGGCCGGCGACAGCGAGCATGCGCCGCACATGATCCGCGCGCGCGACGCGATCCTGAAACTCGGCGGCGCGGCGCGCTCGAACGTGTTCACGCGCATCCTGCTCGCGACGTTCGGCCAGGTGCCGTGGCGCGCGACACCGTTCATGCCGGTCGAATTCGTACTGTTCCCGAAGTGGGTGCCGATCTCGATGTACAAGGTCGCGTACTGGGCGCGCACGACGATGGTGCCGCTGCTCGTGCTGTGTTCGCTGAAGGCGCGCGCCCGCAATCCGCGCAACGTCTCGATCCGCGAGCTGTTCGTCACGCCGCCGGACGAGGAGCGTCACTACTTCCCGCCCGCGCGCGGCATGCGCAAGCTGTTCCTCGCGCTCGACCGCACCGTGCGTCATGTCGAGCCGCTGATGCCGAAGGGCCTGCGGCAGCGCGCGATCCGCCATGCCGAGGCGTGGTGCGCGGAGCGCATGAACGGCGAGGACGGGCTCGGCGGCATCTTCCCGCCGATCGTGTATGCCAATCAAATGATGCAGGTGCTCGGCTACCCGGACGATCACCCGCATCGCCGCGACTGCGACGATGCGCTCAAAAAGCTGCTGGTCACGCGGCCCGACGGGAGCATGGTTTGCCAGCCGTGCCTGTCGCCGGTGTGGGATACCGCGTGGAGCACGATGGCGCTCGAGCAGGCGCGCGGCGTGGCGGTGGCGGAAGACGGCGAGCCGGGCGATGCACGGCGCGCACTCGACGAGCGCATCGCGCGCGCATACGACTGGCTGGCCGAACGCCAGGTGAACGACCTGCGCGGCGACTGGATCGAGAACGCCCCGGCCGGCGTCCAGCCGGGCGGATGGGCGTTCCAGTACGCGAACCCGTATTACCCCGACATCGACGACACGGCGGTCGTCACCGCGATGCTCGATCGCCGCGGCCGCACGCATTGCAACGCGGACGGTACGAACCCGTATGCGCCGCGCGTCGCGCGCGCGCTCGACTGGATGCGCGGGCTGCAATCGCGCAACGGCGGCTTCGCGGCGTTCGACGCCGACTGCGACCGCATGTACCTGAACGCGATCCCGTTCGCCGATCACGGCGCGCTGCTCGATCCGCCGACCGAGGACGTGTCGGGCCGCGTGCTGCTGTGCTTCGGCGTGACGAAACGCGCGGACGAACGCGCATCGCTCGCGCGCTGCATCGACTACGTGAAGCGCACGCAGCAGCCCGACGGCAGCTGGTGGGGCCGCTGGGGCACGAACTACATCTACGGTACGTGGAGCGTGCTGGCCGGCCTCGCGCTCGCCGGCGAGGACAAGTCGCAGCCGTATATCCAACGCGCGATCGAATGGCTGCGCTCACGGCAGCATGCGGACGGCGGCTGGGGCGAGACGAACGACAGCTACATCGATCCGAAGCTGGGCGGCACCAATGGCGGCGAGAGCACGTCGAACTTCACCGCGTGGGCGCTGCTCGCGCAGATGGCGTTCGGCGACTGCGAATCCGATTCGGTGAAGCGCGGCATCGCGTATCTGCAGTCGGTCCAGCAGGAAGACGGCTTCTGGTGGCACCGCTCGCACAACGCGCCAGGCTTCCCGCGCATCTTCTACCTGAAGTACCACGGCTATACCGCGTACTTCCCGCTGTGGGCGCTCGCGCGCTATCGGCGGCTGGTGGGCGCAGCGGCGGCGCGGGCGTCGGCCGCGCGCGGTGCGGCGGCGGTCGCCGCGCCGGACACGGCGGTCGCCTGAGCGCTCACGTGGCGGCGCAAGGCCGTCACACGAAGCCCTCGTCGACGAGCGTACAACCCTGCGCCGTGATCTCGTGCCGCTGGCCCGAGCCCCCGGCCACGCGGCTCCAGCTTTCGGACACGAGCACGGCCGCGGCGCCGTCGTTGCGCAGCACGTAGCCGAATCCGCCGTACATGCCCGGCACCGCGAACCATGCGCGTTCGGCCTGCCCATCGAGTTCGAGCAGCGGTTCGAGTTCGGGCAGGCGCAGCGCGTCGACGCGCAAGTGTGCGATGCGGCCGAGAATCGTCTCGTGGAAGTGGCGCTGGATGTCGCGCAGCGTTGCGTCGGGTACGAAGCGCCGCGGCTGCGGCGTCAGCGGATCGACGAGATGTCGATGCCCACGCCGCTCGGCAAGATCGACCGGGCGCGCGCCATGTGCATCGCGCAGCATGCGCCATGCGCCGAGCTGCAACAGCTCGACGACAACCTCTTTCGGTGCGCCGCCGCAGGCAGCCTGATGCAGCGGCGTATAGCGCGACGTGCCGCCCAGCCGTGTCGCGTTGACGAGCCCCGGCTGTTTCGCAACGAGATCCAGCATCGTCGCCCAGTCGCCGTTGCGCGCCGCATCGGCCAACGCGTGCCGGCGCGCGACCTCGGCTTCGCCGAGCACGTCGGCGCCCGTGATTCCATCCCATCTGATGCTCAATCGGCTCTCCTCGTGTTTCGCGCCAGCGCTATCGTAGCGCGATCGCGCAATGCCTCTCCGGGTAGACGACGCATCGAGCACGCCATGCTCCAGCAGCAGGTTCAGAAGCTGGCGGCGTGATTCGATGCCGAGCCGACGCGCCTGCCGCGCCCGCGCCATCCAGGTTGCCCCGCCGCACGCGCCGAGCGGGCCAGCCAAGGTCAGCCGGCACCGCAGCCGCGCGAGCGTGGTCTTCCGCATGCCCCCCCCGACCGGACTATCCGGACACGCCCGCAGATCGGCCCGGATTCTGCTCAGGGGATGCGACGCACGTATTTCGTTTTGCAGAAGCACGCCGATACAGTAATGCCGTTCAGTTAAGAACTGAACGGCATTTTTCATTAGCAGCGCCACCCGATAGAACGGGTGGCGTTTTTTTTCAATCGCATCGCATGACGCGCCGGGTCGCCATCGCGCTTCGGATTTCAGTGCGCGGATTCGCGGGTGGCGCAAGTGCGCCGGAAACGCTGGGCGATAGTCAGGCACTCGCCAGGACGATCGCAATGAGCCTGGCTTTCACACGTCTCAAAATGGAGAATTGGCCATGAGCAGCCCGCCGGGAATCAACCGTTCGTCATCGAGCATGCGGCAGTTGGAAACATCCCAGGTTATCGCCGCGCGCCCCGACAATTCGCGTCCCGGCGGGAGCGTATCGGAAGGCGGATCGTCACCACAGCTCCAGGCTTTGACGCCTCATTCGAGTACGGCGACACTGGTAACGAACAGGGCCCCCCTGCCCTCGGCACGCGCGTCATCGGCATCGGAACCCGCACCGGAAACCCGCTTTTCACCGGCGCCGACGAGAGGAGGCGCCAAAGACTGGGCGGAATGGTATGCAGCCAACGCGTCGAAAGCCGGCACGTCGGCGGGCGACGTAGCGGCAGGAAAACAACTCCCTCCGAGGCTCCAGGAGGCGCTCAGATTCATCGAGAAAACGGATCCCCTCAAACAATATAGCTCTCCGAAAGAACTTATCGACCACCTCAAGCAAGTGAACAACTCTCGGCCCGGTGTGCAATTTTTCGGCGAGACCACGAGCCCGTTTCGTGTTTTCCCCGGTGAAATGGACCCCTCCAACAATGGGTTCCCGAAGAATTGGAACCTTGGAACACCCACGGCGCATGCGGTTCCGACCGAACTGGACCCGGCGACCACGACCTCCCTCGCACACGTCACCCGGCCGAGTGCGCTGCGCCACTTCGATCAAAAACAGGTCAAGGTGGACAGTGGAGAGGGAGAATTCGGCAAAGGATTCTATCTGACGACCGGGCACGAGATCGCCGCGCAAAACAAAATTGCTTCGGTCTGGAACAAGCCGGGCGCCAAGGAGAACCTTCAGGAGGTGCTTCGCTTCGACGTCGGAAACAACGTGTTGCGCAAGATGGTCGAGACGGATGGACAGCGCGATTTCCTCGTCCATGTGATGCAGAATCGCAATGGTTACCCGGAGGACATGACCGAGCAGGCTGCCGTCGAGATGATCAATCAGATCAACGCGCAGGGAAAGGTTCTGATCTTTCCCGACAACAAGGACACCAAGGTCAAGATCGACTCGACCAACGAGAAGAGTTGGCACGAGTATGTCGAAATGAAAGGCGGGACCGGCGATCACTATATGGTGATCGGTCCGCAAAAGCCCGACGACCTACAAGGCATCCGGCAAATCGCGATGCGCTATCAGATGGGCGAGTTCATGATCAATTCGGTTCCGCGCTCGCATCAACGGATGTGAACCGAACAGGTGGCGGCGGCCCGTACCGGCCCCGCTTCTGCAAAAGACCGGGCATCGCCCTGATACCGTTCAGTTAAGGTCTTTCCGAAGATATCGAACGGCATAACGAGCCGGACGGGATTTGACGGCCCGATCGCATTTGCGGTCGGGCCGTTTTACGTTGATGAGCAGTTTGAGGTGCTCGCGCAGTCGTTTGAGAACGGCGGGAAGCTTGGCCAATGCTGGCGTACGTGCAGCCCACATCATCTCGTGCTGGATGAGATGGAAGGAGCAGACGAAACTGAGTTCGGTCGGCTCGCACTTGGCCTCGAAGGCAGCACTGGCCATTTCGCGGCGGATCAGGTTGTAGGCGATCAAGGCGCCCCGGATTTCCTGATAAATGCCCTCGACAGTCCGACTGCGTTGCGTCAGTTCGCTGCCAAGCATGGATTGCTTGAGTTCGCGATAGCTGGTTTCGACCTGCCAGCGACGTTCGTGGCAGGCATCCAGATCCGCCACCTCGAAACGACGTCGATCGGTCAACGAAGTCAGCAGTATCCGCTCGCGGCCTCCGGCATCAACCACACGAATCGCACGAGCCGTCCACCATTCAGGCAACTCTGGACACTTCTGCCGCGCCTGCGGTGACGCGCGCATTCGCACCAAGGCATCCTCGGGTTTGCCAGACACAACCTCCCAGCGTGTATTGGATTTGGCAGGAATCAGGAAGTGGCGATTACGTTCGCCTGCGCTCATGCCGCACAGGATCTCGGCGGACAGAAAGCCCTTGTCGAAGACCGTCAGCGAGTGATCCGGAATCTGTTCCAGCAATTGCTTGGCATACAGCATCTCGTTCGTGTCGTAGCGGCCGAACGCAATGTTTGCAACGAGATGGGTCGGAATCGAAGTCAGGGTCACGGCCCGCACCTGCGGATAGCTCGCCACCTTGCCGCTGGCATAGCCCTGTGCGCCAAAGTGTTCGCGATTCGCCGGACTATCTGGCGTGCGTAGCGTGGTGCCGTCCATGGCCCACAAGCTCAACCCCTTGAAGGCGTGGCGTGCCGCGTCTTGCTCGCACCAAGCTTGCGCGGTTCGCTCGAACAGCCAGGCCATGGGCGCGTCGCCCAATCGCTGCCGCGCCTGGGCGATGGCGCTCTTGCTGACGAACGTGGCTTCGTTGGGCAACACCAGATCGAGGCTGTCGACCACCTCACTGATGGACCAATGGCGGTAGATCGCCAGAGCGATGACCAACCACACGACCTGTTCGGCCGGTAAGCGCCGGCGACGAATGCTGGCCGTGCCCGTGGCATCAATGGCCTGCTCGATCCACTCCTGCGGCAGATGCTCGCCCAGCCGACTTAGGTCGGCGAGCGCTGCATCCAATAGGAAGGTCAGGTGGTCGCTTAGCATCGCGACCAACGCTAACAGCTTGCCGCTCCGTTTACAACTCCAACCCTAAAAACAAAAATGCCGTTCAGGTCTTAACTGAACGGCATTAGCGCCGATACAGGTATCGGTTTTTTTGGGGAGAGCCGGCCACGTGGAACGGCCGGCTCGTCGGTGGCAACGTTACCGCCGCCCGTCGAGCGCCGCGAGGATCCCGTACGCGGCCTTCACGCGGTCCTCGTTCGGATAGCTGCGGTTCGCGAGCATCACGATCGCGATCCGCTTCGACGGGACGAACGCGACATAGGTACTGAAGCCGTTGGTAGAGCCCGTCTTGTTGATCCACGTATCCGCGCTCGGCGCGAGCGGCGGCTTGATCGCGGTGGCCGGCAACCCGTCGCGCAGCATCTTCATCGAGTTGCCTTCGAGCAGCGTCGGCAGCGCGACCGGATACGGATACTGTTCCCAGATCAGGTCCTGCGTCAGCGGCCCCGCGCGGAAATAGCCGGTATGCGTGCGTTCGAGCGCGCGCTGCAGGCGCGGCGCGGTTCCGGTCAGCCCCATGTTCGCCTGCACGAAGCGCAGCAAATCGGCCGCCGTGGTCCGCACGCCGTACGCCGGCTGCCACAGCATCCCGCCCGTCATCCGGATGGGCTTGCCGTCCTGCGTATAGCCCTGCGCATAGTCGGCCTGGCGTGCTTCCGGCACGTCGATGTACGTGTGCGTCATGCCGAGCGCGGGAAAGAGCCGCTGCTCCATCAGCGCCGCGAAATCCTTGTGCATCGCCTTCGCGGTGAGCCACCCGAGCATGCCGACCGACACGTTCGAATACGTCCTGTACGTACCCGGCGCATGCGCGGGCCGCCACGCGTCGAGATAGCGGATCAGGCCTGCGTCGTCGCGGATGCTGTCCGGCACCTGCACCGGCATGCCGCCGGACGTGTGCGTCCCGAGCTGCAGCAGCGTCAAGACACCGAACGGCTTGCCCTGCAGCGCGGGCAGGTACTTGGCAGCCGGGTCCGCGAGCGACAGTTCGCCGCCCTCCTGCGCGTCGGCCGCGAGTGTCGCGGTCAGTGTCTTGCTGACGGAGCCGATTTCGAACAGCGTATCGCCCGTGACGGGCTTGCCGGTTTGCGTCGACATCACGCCGTAGTCGAACACGTAGGGCTTGCCGTCGGCGACGATGCCGACCGCCATGCCGGGAATCGCGTACTGCTTCATCAGCGGCGCGATGTGGCGGGTGACGGTGTCGTGGAGGTCGTCCTGCGTGGCGGCGGCCGCGCGGCCGGCCGTGGCGGCGGCGCACGCGGCGACGAGCAGGGTCGCGGCGAAGCGTGTCGCGTTGAATCGCATGGTTGCGGTTCCCTTGATATCTGATGGTTGCGTGGACAACGGATCCGGCCGCGCCATGCTGAAACCGCATGGCCGGCCTGCCGAAGCAGGACTATCGCCTGTCGGCGCGCCGCCAACAATCGACGATATGTTGCGCGAGCCTAAAGAAAAACTAATGAGATACCCGAAGCCTTGCCTTGCCCGGACGCCGTTCCACGAACGTTCGCCGGTTTCCCGGAAAACCTGTCGGTTTTAACAGCATGCAATCCGACGGCCGAATCGCACCGCTTCGAAAATCGGTGAAAAAGAGATAAGTCTTAAGAGATAAGTCTTGTCAGATCCGCATACGCGGGTACGCGGCGCGATCGAACGGGCATCCCGACGCGCGCGTGCACGGCGGCCGTGATCCTGCGCGGCTACGGACACCGCGCGGGCGCATTCGGCTTCGCCCGCGACGACGCGCATTCCCGCCAGCGCTACATCGACGAACTGCGGCGGCACGCCGAAGGCGGTCATCCGGCGGCGATGGCCGCGTTATCGGGTTTCCTCTGCGGCGGCCGCGACAAGTCGCACTACAACTACCGCGAAAGCGTGCGCTGGATCATGGGCGCACAGGCCGTCGCACCCGACGACGAATACGTGCTCAACATGACGCGCGCGTGCCACGAGGACGGCATGCTCGGCAAGCTGTTGTACAAGCTGCACCGGAAGCAGATCAAGGCGCACGAGATTCCGGGCAGCGACAACGCGATGGTGTGAGCCCCGGGCGACGAATGCGCGGGCCCACGGTCGGGCCGGATGATTTCATCGTGCTCGCCCGGCACGATCGTGACCGGTACGGCGATCGCCGCGGGATCCCGCGCGCTGCAATCCGGTTGCGTGCGCATCGTTTCGCCGACCGCCGCGGCGACTGCGGCGGATGCGTCGAACCGGTCCGGCGTCGCGGACCGTTCTGCGTCGTCCTTGCGGTGCCGCGCGAAGCAGCGAAACAGGGCCGGTCGCCGCGCGGGCCGCGGCCGCAGCCGGTCAGGCCTGCGTCGACACCAGCCCTCCTGCCGTCGAGCCGCCAGTTTTCTCGATCGCCGCCGCCAGTTGCGAGATCGCGGTCGCGAGCGCCCCCGAAATCGCGCCGGCTTCCGCGCTCAGCGACTGCTGTTCGATCGCGGCGGCCGGATCGTCCTTCGCGCGCTGCGCCGCGCTCGCCATCTGGCGCTCGATCGTGGCCAGCTGTTTCTGCAGCCGGTCGATCAACGCTTTCAACTGGGCGACCGCCGGGCTGTCCGACGATCCGCCCGAGGCGCCGAGCGTTTCGCCGGTGGCGCCGGTCGAACCCTGCGTGCCGGTGGTGCTCGTGGTGCTCGTGGTGCTCGTCGCGCCGATGGGATTCGTCGCGCCGTCGGTGGACGACGTTGCGGCAGGCGCGGTCGAGCGGGTCGCCGCGGCGCCCGACGACGTATTCGCGGTCGGGCCGCCGTCCGCCAGCGGGGCGCGCGTGGTTGTGGAGAAGTCGATTTGCATCGTGTCGGTCCGTGAGTCGGTTGTGTCGGTAAACGTCGAATCGTGACGGAGGGCAGGAACTGCCTTCCAATTCGTTTACGGCATTCGTCACACGAAACTTGAGTCTCGGGGCCGGACGGGATTGGCCGAAGATCGCCGCGTTTTCGCCGCGAAAGGGCCAGATTGGCGACACGGCGGCGCTGGTAAAATCGCCGGTTCGCCGGCCGGATTCGCGCGCCGACCGCCGCCGGGCTCGAGCGCGCGACGCCGCCGGTCTCGGCTCCCGTCCTTCCGGGTGTGGCACGCCACGCGCGCTGGCGCCGCGGTCGCGGCTTCGCGGCCGGCTTTTCCGTCCGCCGGCATGCCCCGCGCGCCGATCCGCGCGGCGCACGCCGTTCGGCGCGCACTCACTTCATCACGCATTCGAGGAACACACGATGGCCCGCATCGGCGCCTTCTGCATCACGACGTGGCTTGCGGCCGCGATTCTCTACTTCGGCCAGCACTCCGTCGCGATGATCGCGTTGAGCGGTGTCGTCGTATTCGGCGGGTTCGATCTGCTGCGTCCGTAAGCACGCGCGGCGGCACCGCCCTGCGCGGCTGCGACGGCCGACGCGACTGTGATAGCCTCTGCCGCACCATCCATCACGCGCACGCCTCGCCGGCGAACGGGAGACAGGAATTTGAATCGCGACCTGAACCGCCATCCAACGGCCCTCGCCTGCAAAGTGTGTTCGGCCCAGGCGCGCATCTGCGGCCTGGTCGATTTTTCGCGCTGCGGCGCCGATGTCATCGCCGGCAAGAAAGTCGACCCGTATGCCGGCATCCCGATCTACTACCACGCCTGCGAGCAATGCGGCTTCACGTGGGCGCCCGCGTTCGACGACTGGACGCACGACGATTTCGCGCAGCATGTGTACAACGCCGACTATGCGCGCCACGACCCCGACTATCTCGAGATCCGTCCGCAACAGCACGCCGACCTGATCTGCGGCAGTTTTCCGGAAATGCGCGAAGGCCGGATTCTCGACTTCGGCTCGGGGCTGGGCTTGCTGGAACGGAAGCTGTCGTCGCGCGGCTTCGCGGACGTCACTTCGTACGATCCGTTCTCGCACCCGGTTCCGCCCGAAGGCCGGTTCGATACGATCCTGTCGTTCGAAGTGTTCGAGCATCATCCGGCGCCGCTGGAACTCTTCGACCAGATCGCGCGCTACCGGAAGCCCGACGGCGCGTTGCTGTTCCAGACGTCGCTGATCGACCGCGACATCATCGAACGCGGCATCGATCAGTGGTGGTACTGCGCGCCGCGCAACGGGCACCTCTCGTTTCACACCGCGCGGTCACTGACGCTGCTCGCCCAACGCCACGGGCTCGAATACGGCGCGTTCAGCTCCGAGCTGCACGTCGTCTTCGATCGTGCGGCGACACCGCGCTGGCTCGACAGGTTTCTCAAGCCGTAACGGATTGCCGGGCCGCCGGCAAGCCATGAGCGCCGCGCGCATTCACGCGGCATTTCACCGGCTGGCTCCCGATCCCTCTTGCGCTTGCGCTTGCGCGCCATCACGCAGCACACGCCACCGTCAGCAGAGCGCGAACGTCGGCCCGTTGTGCAGCGTCACGCCGGAAGCAGTCGATCGCGCCGCCAGTCCCGCCCGACGACAGCTAGCCGCCCGAGCCGTTGAAGTCGTAGCGCGGCGTGTTCGGCCCGGCATTCACGCTCCCGAACGGCGCCATCGCGCCCAGGCTCACGTTGCTGGCGCAACCGGCATCCGCGTTGGTTCGTTTAACCAACCAATCCGGCGTCAAGCGGCTTCGGGTGCAAACTTCCGCCATTTGCTGCGTTGCAACGGCGGCGCACGGGAAGGGCATGGACGGGCGCCCGGCGAATCCGGGCGCCGCATGAACTTGCAGAACTGAACGAGTCGATGCCGGGCGCGTCAGCGCGGCAACGTGCGCAACGAAGACGGCCCGCCCGTCAGCGCGATCCGCTTGCCCGTATCGTGCAGCTTGCCGCCTTCGACCGAATAGAGCGCGAGTTGCCGCTCGACGTTGAACTGCACGATCACGTGCCGGCTGTCGGCGGTGAACACGATGCCCTGCGCGGCTTCGCCGCCGGGCAGCTCGCTCACCTTCACGGCCTGCCCGTTGCGGATCTCGAACAGCAGCACCTTGCCGATCTTGTGGCGGCCCGGATTGTCGGGCGTCAGGTTCGAGCCGTCCATCGCCTGCACGGCGATCCACTTCCCGTTCGGCGAGATCGCGACGCCCTCCGGCAGCGACGGCACCGTCAGGTACTGGACCGTGCGGAACGGCACGCGCGACACGTCGATCAGCGCGACCGAATCGGCGTCGCCCGCCAGCGTGCCCGTATAGCCCGGCAGCCCCGCGAGCCCGACGTTGCTGACGACGGCCCAGCGGTTGTCGCTCGACACGTCGATCGTGTAAGGCGCGACGCCGGTGCTCAGGCGCGACCCGCTGTCGGTCACCTTGCCGTCGTCGACGTTCAGCACCGCGATGCCCTGCTCGTCGCGCAGCGACACGAGCGCATGCTTGCCGTCATGGGTGAAGCTGATCCCGGCCAGCCGCTTCTTGCCGATCTTCAGGTTGCCGTCGAGCGTCACGTTCGTGCCGTCGATGCGCAGGATCGACACGCTGCCGTCGACGTTCGCGACCAGCGCGAGCTTGCCCGAGCGGTCGATCGCGATCCCTTGCGGATGCGTGCCGAGCTCGATGCGCGCGATCGACGCCGGCGCGGCGTCGAGATTCACGACTTGCAGGAACGTGTCGAACACGAGCTGCTTCGCGGCCGTGTCGTAGCGCGTCGGCGCGCCGACGAGCGCGAGCTTCGCGTCGGGCGTGATCGCGACCGCCTGCGGCGGCCCCTGGATGCCGTTCTCGACATCGACCTGCAGCGCGACCTTCGGCGGGAACGTGCTGGCGTCGAGCAGCGTCAGCGTGTCGGCGGGCGGCGCGGCCAGATAGGTGTCGCGGCCCTCGACGCGCTGGTACTTGCCGTCGTTGCCGGACACGATCCAGTCGGCGGCATGGGCGGCAACGGCCGTCGTGGCGAGGGTCAGCGCGGCGAGCAGGCGCGCGCTGCGCGGGCGGAATGGATTCGAATGCATGGCGGTCGGTTCTCCGGATCGGTTGCGGACGCAATGAATGGATCGACCCAGCTGCTCGACGGGTCGACGCCACCGCATGATGCCCGAAAGCCGGCCAATCCGGCGCCTCGCGCCCGGTTCGTTTCCGTCAATCCGTCCGCTGCGTCCGCTGTGCGCCGGACGACGGCCACTCGCCGACATCGTCGAGCGGATACATGGGCCGCGCGAGCCGCTCGTAGCGGAACAGCCCGTAGTCGGAACCCGTCACGCCGCGGCTGTCGCACTCGACCAGCGCGGCCGCGATCGGCACGAACACCGGCCGGCAATACATCCGCGACTTCAGCAGCAGGAAGCGCGCACGGCGCGGATCGACACCGACGCTCTCGAACACGCCGAGATCCCAGGGCTCCTGCGTACGCTCGCTGATGACGAGCGTGGCCGCGCCGATGTCGAGCACGGCCGTGCGGCCCATGTACGCGCGCTGGCCCGTGTATGTCGGCCCCGTGATCACGTATTCGCCGTCGGTGAGCGCGCGCACGATGCCGGTCGCGCGGAACGGCTCGCGCCGCACGCCGCCGTGCGACGGCAAGCGGTTGCCGACCGGTACCGCGACGGTCGCGCCGACCCCCGCGTCGATCAGCGCCGCGACGGCCTGCGGGTCGCACAGCGGCCCGCTGACGATGCCGTCGAGCCCATACTCGAGCGCGGCCTCGAGCAGGTCCATCGTGTCGCACGGGCCGCCCGACATGCAGTTGTCGCCGTGATCGAGCATCAGCACGGGGCGATCCGCGCCGCGCGCGAGCGCCGCAGCCTGCGCAACCGATTCGGCGAGCGGCGCGCTGCGATAGACGAAATCGTCGCGCTCGTCCCAGATCTGCCGCGCGATGCGCTCGGCCACCGCGTCGGCCGCGGCCCGGTCGCCATCGGCCACCACGACGACGCTGATGCACGGCGCGGGAATGTCCGCGAGCGAGAAGCCGGGCAGCACCGAGACGGCGAGCATCCCGTCGGCCTCGGCCGCGCGCGCGGCCTCCACCGCGCGCCGCATCGCGCCTTCCGCGCTCGCGCTGCGCAGCGTCGAGGTCATCAGCGGCGGCTGCCGCCACGCGAGCACGGGCCGCGCGCGGCCGTGCAGCCGGTCGAGCAGCACGCGTGCCGCATGCTCGCCGGTCTCGACCATATCGACGTGCGGGTAGGTCTTGAAACTGACGATCACGTCCGCGTGATCGATCATCTTCTGCGTGACGTTCGCGTGCAGGTCGAGCGCGATCGCGATCGGTGCGCCGGGCAGCACCGCGCGCACGCGCGCGAGCAGGTCACCCTCGCCGTCCATGCTCTGCTCGGCCACCATCGCGCCGTGCAGGTCGAGCATCACCGCATCGCAGCCGGGCGCTGCCGCGACGATCGCGTCGCAGATCGCCGCATATGCGTCGGCCGCGACTGGCCCGCTCGGGTTCGCGGCCGCCGACACCGGCGTCACGATTTCAGCGCCCTCACGCTCGGCCGCATCGATGAAGGCGGCCATCGCGGTGCGCATCCCGCGATTCGCGCGATACGCGTCGTCGCCCCAGTCGGGGCCGGTGCGGCCGAACGCGGCAAGCGGCGTCGGCACCGGCGAGAACGTGTTGGTCTCGTGGTTCATCCGCGCGATCAGGATCTTCATCGCACGCGGCCCACCGCGCGCGCCGCCGCGTAAACGTTCGGTCGTCTCCGTCATCTGCATCGTCGAATTCCTCCCAGTCGATCAATCGATGTACAGGGGTGCGGTGCCCCTTCCCGCGGGACGCCGCCGCCCGGTCAGCGCATCCGCGCGTCGCTCAAGCGTACCCCGTCGTGCCCTTCGTCTCCAGATACTCGATGAGGCCGAACTCCGCATACTCGCGGCCGTTGCCCGAGCGCTTGTAGCCGCCGAACGGCGCGGCCGGGTTCCATGGCGGGTAGTTGATGTGGACATTGCCGACCCGCAGCCGCGCCGCCACCCTGCGCGCCCGCTCGAGATCCTTCGACTGCACGTAGCCCGCGAGCCCGTAGACCGAATCGTTCGCGAGCGCGACGGCCTCGTCTTCGGTGCGGTAGGTCATGATCGCGAGCACCGGCCCGAAGATTTCCTCGCGCGCGATCGTCATGTCCGGCGTGACGTTCGAGAACACCGTCGGCCGGACGTAGAACCCGTCGCCGAGCCCGTCCGGCCGCCCGGGGCCGCCGGCGACGAGCGTCGCGCCTGCTTCGATCCCGAGCCGGATGAAGTGCTGGATGCGGTCGAACTGCGTGCGGCTGACCACCGGCCCGATGCCGGTTTCCGTCGAACGCGGATCGCCGACGACCGTGCGTTCCGCCTCCCGCCGCGCCGCCTGCTCGGCCTGCGCGAGATGGTCGACATGCACCAGCATGCGCGTCGGCGCATTGCACGACTGGCCGCTGTTGCTGAAACAGCTGCGCACGCCGCGCGTGACCGCCTCCTCGATATCGGCGTCGGGCAGGATCAGGTTCGGGCTCTTGCTGCCGAGTTCCTGGTGCACGCGCTTCACGGTATCGGCGGCCGCCTTCGCGACTTCGACACCCGCGCGCGTCGACCCCGTGAACGACACCATGTCGACGTCCGGATGCCGCGACAGCGCGTCGCCCACTTCATGCCCGTAGCCGTGCACGAGGTTGAACACGCCGGGCGGCACGCCGGCTTCGTGCAGGATCTCCGCGAACAGGATCGCGCTGAACGGCGCGATCTCGCTCGGCTTGAGCACCATCGTGCAGCCGGCCGCGAGCGCCGGCGCGACCTTGCACACGATCTGGTTGATCGGCCAGTTCCACGGCGTGATCAGCGCGCACACGCCGATCGGCTCGTGCGACACCAGCAGCGAATCGGTCTGCGTGCTGAAGCGGAACGACTGCAGCGCGCGGATCGTCTGCTCGAGGTGCGCGGTGCCGACCGCGGCCTGCGCCGCACGCGCGAACGCGATCGGCGCGCCCATCTCCTGGCTGATCGTCTGCGCGACCTCCTCGTAGCGGCGCCGGTAGATCTCGAGCACGCGCCGCAGCAGCGCGACGCGCGCGTCCACCGGCCAGCGCGAATACGTGTCGAACGCCTGCTTCGCCGCGCCGACCGCGCGATCGACGTCGGCCGCGCCGCCGATCCTGAGCTGCGCATACGGCCGCGCGGTGCTCGGGTCGATCACGTCGATCGACCGCGCATCGGCCGGATCGAGCCACCGGCCGTCGATATAGGACTGTTGTGAGGTTCGCATCGCATGCTCCTGAAATGAAGGACGCCGCGCTCAGCGCGTCGCCCGTGCATAGGTGTCGACGAGGATGTCGCGGATCTTCGCGACGAACCACACGATCTCGTCACGCGACATCACGAGCGGCGGCGAGAATTGCACGATCGGCGTGCCTTCGTGATCGACGCCCGCGCGACACAGCAGCCCAGCGTCGAAGATCGCGGGCGCGAGCAGCGTCGACACGAACGCCTGCGCACTGATGCCCGCCGCCCAGCGGCGCGCGGCCTTGTCGGTCACGAGTTCGAGCGAGTAGTGATAGCCGTCGCCGCGCACGTCGCCGACGCACGGCAGTTCGAGCAGGCCGTCGAGCGTCTGGCGGAACACCGCTTCGTTGTCGCGGACGTTCTCGAGCACGCCTTCGCGCGCCATGATCGCGAGGTTCGCGAGCGCGGCCGTGCACGCGACCGGGTGGCCGCCGTACGTCGCGCCGTGCAGGAACATCTGCTGCGGGCCGTCGAGCACCGTGTCGACCACCGCATCGCTCGCGATCACGCCGCCGAGCGGCACGTAGCCCGACGCGATGCCTTTCGCGAACGTGATGATGTCCGGCTTCAACCCGTAGCGCGCGGAGCCGAAATATTCGCCGAGCCGGCCGAACCCGCAGATCACCTCATCCGCGACGAGCAGCACGCCGTGCCGGTCGCAGATGTCGCGCAGCCCGGCGGCATAACCGGCCGGCGGCGTCAGGCTGCCGCCCGCGTTCTGCAGCGGCTCGACGACGATCGCGGCGACGGTATCCGGCCCTTCCTGCACGATCAGCGATTCGATCTCGTCGAGCAGGTGGCGCGTGAACTGCGCTTCCGTCTCGCCCGCCGGGCGACCATAGCGCTTCGTGTTGCCCACATGCCGCACGCCCGACATCAGCGGCTCGAAATGCTTGCGGAAGTTCGTCATCCCGTTCAGCGCGAGCGCGCCGAACGACGTGCCGTGATACGCGACGCGCCGCGCGATGAACTTGCGCCGCTGCGGCTCGCCGCGCGACTGGTGGTACTGGCGCACCAGCTTGATCGCCGCTTCGTTCGACTCCGAGCCGCTCGACGTGAAGAACACGCGGTTCAGCCCTTCCGGCGCGAGCGCCGCGAGCGTGTGCGCGAGCCTGATCGCCGGCTCGTGGCCCACGCCCCAGTTGGTCGCGAACGGCAGCCGCACCATCTGCTCGCGGATCGCGTCGCCGATTTCCGCGCCGTGGCTGTAGCCGACCTGCACGCAATACAGCCCGGCCAGCCCGTCGAAGTAGCGCTTGCCGTTGCGGTCGACGAGCCAGCAGCCTTCGCCGCGGTCGAACACGGTCAGCGCGTGGTCGCGGTACGCATCGGCGTGCGTGAAATGCATCAGCAGGTGGCGTTTGCCGATGGCCTGCAGGTCCGCATCGGGATTGACGTCAACAGCGTTCATGGATGATTCCTCCTTCAGGGTTTCAGAGCCGGCGGCCGGCAGCCGGCCACCGGTCGTTCAATTCATCGACAGCGTCGGCGCCGGGCGCGTGAAGCCGCGCGTCAGCCACACGAGCTGGCAGAGCCCGAGCACGAGCCAGCCGATGCCGACGTAGAACGTCTGGCGCGACAGGCCCGACCAGAGCCACACGTTCATCGCGAAGCCGATCGCCGGCATCGCGCCGAACGTGATCCAGCCCGCGAAGCGGCGATGCTCGGCGCGGCGCAGATAGCTGCGCATCACGCACAGGTTCACGACCGCGAACGCGACGAGCGCGCCGAAGCTGATCATCGTCGACGCGAGGTCGAGCGTGATGAACAGCGCGGACAGCGACACGATGCCGACCGCGAGCGTCGCGCGCACCGGCGTGCGCAGCCGCGCATGCAGATGGCCGAATACGCGCTCGGGCAGCACCCGGTCGCGCCCCATCGCGAACAGCACGCGCGTCACGCTCGCCTGACCGGCCATCGCGCTCGCGAAACAGCCGGCCACGTACACCGCGACGAAGAACGCCGACAGCGTGCCGCCGCCGATGCGCCGCATCAGTTCGAGGCTGGCCGAATCGAGATCCTTGAATGCGCGCCAGTCGGGAAACACTACTTGCCCGACGTAGGCGACCAGCATGAACAGCACGCCGCTCGCCAGCGTGCAGAGCAGGATCGCGCGCGGCACCGTGCGCGTCGGCTCGCGTGTTTCCTCCGACAGCGTGGTGACCGCATCGAAACCGAGGAACGACAGGCACAGGATCGCGGACCCTGCGAAAATCGCATGCGCATCGCCCGACGACGGCAGCGCGACGGCCATCGACAGCCCTTCGCCCGTCGCGACCCGCGCGGAAGCGACGAAGAAGGTCGCGATGAACACGAGCTGGCTCGCGATCAGGATCAGGTTCACGCGATTGACGAGCCGGATGCCGACGATGTTCAGCCCGGTGATCAGCACGATGCTGCCGACGATCCACACGCTGGCCGGCACGCCAGGGAAAATCTGCTTCATGTAGATGCCGATCGCGAGGTAGCTGATCATCGGGATGAACAGGTAGTCCATCAGCAAGGCCCAGCCGACCATGAAGCCGGCCGACGCGCCGAAGTTTCGGCTGGCGAACGTATAGGCGGACCCGGCGCTCGGCATCAGCCGCGCCATGTGGCCGTAGCTGCGCGCGGTGAACAGCATCGCGACCAGCGTGAGCGCATACGCGGCCGTCAGGTGCCCGTTCGTCTCGCTCGTGACGAGCCCGTAGGTCGTGAACACCGTCATCGGCAACATGTACGCGAGGCCGAAGATCACCAGCGTCGCGAGCCCGATCGGATGGAGCTGGCGGCGCTCGTCCGCATCGCCTCGCATGGCGTGCGCGCCGAACTCATGCGTCGCGGCGGCCGATGCGTATCGACCTGGGCTGTCGTTGTCCATGCTGTCCTCACGTGGGTGGCGTTCACGGCTTCAACACTCGTTCGCCCGGCGCGGCCGGCGGCGCACGGCTGGAAGAAAGTGTGGTGCGCCAAAAAATCGGCCACGAATGAGAAAAGCGGACGTATTCAGGGGATATTTACGGACACGGTGCCGCGCGTCGCGCCGGCGAGTCATGCATGATGCGGTGCCGCACTGGCATTTTGCGGACATTCCGGCTATGTTCTACGCGACCCCGTCGCCCCGTCAGCCCTATGAACCGCCGCTCCCATCCCAACCCGAGCCGGGCCGAGCGCAGCCTGCGCTCGTCGCTCGGCCTCGCGCGCCCGGCCGGGCGCCAGGAGGACATTCCCGCCACCGTCCACGCGATCGCGGTCGCGCTGGACGAGTGCCGCGTGCGGCATATCGACGGCGCCGCGCTGCTCGAAGGCACGGGGCTCGGCGCGGACGAAGTCGCGTCGCCGAACCTGCACGTCAATCGCGGCCAGGAGCAGCGCTGCTTCCGCAACCTGCTGCAGCGCAGCGGCGTGCCGTCGATCGGGCTGTCGATCGGCGCGCGGCTGCATGTGTCGACGCTCGGCCTCGCCGGCTACGCGATGCTGATCAGCGGCTCCGTGATGCAGGCATTCCGGTGCATGAGCCAGTTTCCGCTGTTCATGGGGCTGTATTTCGACGTGCGTATCGATGCGCATCCGGACGGCATGAGCGTGACGATCGGCCGTTACAACGGCGAGCCCGATCTCGAGGTGTTCCAGGTCGACATGTGCCTGTCCAGCCTGCGCCTGATCGTGTCCGATCTCGTCGGCAAGCCCGTCTGGCCCGAGCAGGTGCAGCTCGCGCGCCGCACACCGCGCAATGCGGCCGACTACACGCGCCACTTCGGCTGCAAGGTCGCGTTCAATGCGGGCGACAACCGCCTCGTCTTCACGTCGGTGAACGGCACGGAGATGCCGCTTCTCGCGAACGAAGTCAGCTTCAATGCGTTGCATGGCCAGTGCGAGGCGCTCGAACGGCAGTGGGCCGCGTCGGTCGGCACGCGCTTCGCCGATCGCGCGAAGGAGCTGATGGCGCGCGACCTCGCGCGCTTCAAGTCGATGACGTCGCTCGCGAACGCGCTGCACCTGACGGAGCGCACGCTGCGCCGGCGGCTCGACAAGGACGGCCTCACGTTTCAGGCGTTGCTCGACGACGTGCGCCGCGACGAGGCGGTGCGGATGCTCGACGACCCTGAGCTGACGGTCGCGGCCATTGCGGAACGTCTCGGCTACAGCGAGCCGCGCAGTTTCCGTCATGCGTATCGGCGCTGGACCGGGCGCACGCCACGCGCGGGCATGGATCCCGACGCGTAAAGCGCAACGGACACCCGTTCGGAAAACCCGCGGCGGAAACCTTCACGGCGAACGACGGCATGCCGGTTTCATTGCCGACGTCACGCCTCCCCGCACGCGTCATGCATGCCCAGCGTCTGAACGGAGTCGCGCTGGGCATGGTCGCAGTCATCCGCGTCCTCACGAGAAACATGAGCCTGACCGGGCTGTGTTCCGGTCAGGCTCTACGTTCCACGGTCGCGCAAAGTGCGCGTTTCGATCCGGATCATCCACCGGCTTCGATGCATTTCAGCGAATCGACCTCCGGTCATGCGAACGGGTCACGGATCGACAGGCCCGCAACCGGAACGAAAATCGCCTCGAATCGACTCGCGTAGAATGCCCGCGACAATCAAGCATCAAGCCGAGCGGGCCGCCCTTTCATTCCACTCGCACCGGCGCAACGCGAACAAGACAACACGAACAAGACCCGTGGCATCCGCCAACGGCGCCGCCCCGACCGGGCGGGCGCCACCGCGACATCGCCCGCCGACGAAGCATCCATGAGCAAACCGATCCTGTACCTCCTTGCCGGCAACGGCAGCGCGGCCGACTGGTGGGACGATGCGCTGCCCCACTTCCGGCATTCCCGGCCCGTGCCGCTGGAACTCCCGGGCTTCGGCGACAACCCCGCGCCGCCCTGCGAGGATCTCGCCGCGTATGCGCAAGCGCTGCTGGACGCGACCGAGCCGGGCCACGCGATCATGGCGGTCGGCGTGAATGCGCTGCTGGTGCTGCACGCATTGCAGCGACGCCCCGGCCACTTCAGCCGCAGCGTGCTGCTCGCGCCCGTCGGCGCATTTCTGTGGGAACGGCGCCTGCCGAAACTGATGGCGCCGAAACCGCTGCGCAAGACGATCCACTGGCTGCTCGCGCACTACCCGGCGCTGTTCGCCCGCAAATTCTCGAACCTGACCTGGACACGCGCGCAGTACCGCCGCATGGGCGCCGGCTATGCGCGCTGCCGCGCGTTCCTGCCGCACTGGGATCTCGTGCGCGCCGATACCGCACTGCCGCTGCTCGAGTGGGTCACCGATCGCATCGAACTCGTGTGGGGCGACCAGGACAACGTGCTCGGGGTGCGCCAGGCCGCTGCGTGGTCGGCCATCCTCGCGCGTGCCGACCTCACCGTCACGCTGCAGGCCGGCTGGGGACACTATCCGTGGATCGACGCGCCGGCGGCGTTCGTGCAATGGCTCGAAGCGGGCGACGCCGGCTTCGTCGCGCATACCAAAGGCGGGCGCCTGGCGCTCGCCGCGATGGCCGGCCTGCCCGTGCCGCCCGCGCTGTCGCTGACCCGCGCCGCCGATCCGCACCTGCCCGGCTTTCTCGCGAGCCAGCCGGACGCCGAGTGGGCGATCCGCTCGTCGAGCCACGGTGAGGATCAGGCCGATGCGGCCAACGCCGGCCTGCATACGACGTTCCTGCGCGTCCCGGCCGCGCAGGCGGCCGCACGCGTGGCCGAGTTGCTCGCGAGCGGCCTCGAGGAAACGGTCGTGCAGCGCTTCATCACGCCGGTGCTGTCGGGCATCGCGTTCGTGCGGCATCTGGCCGTCGAAGTCGAATGGGTGGAAGGCCACCTCGAAACGCTCGCCGACGGACAGGCCAGCCCGCAACGCGCGATCCTGTCGCGGCTCGGCGAGCCCTGGCAGCGCGGCACGTTCCCGGCCGCGCACGGCCTGAGCGCGACCCAGCTATGGACCTTCCTGCAGCGCGTGCTGCGCGCGTTCCACTACGTGCCGGGCGATGTCGAATGGGCGTGGGACGGCCAGCAGATGTGGCTGCTGCAGTACCGTCCGATCAGCCGCTACGGCTGGCATCGCCACCTGACCGCCGCGAACATCGCCGAGATCCTGCCGCCGCAGCCGAGCCGGCTGGTCGAGTACGCGCAACGACGCGCGGCCGGCAGCATCCCGGCCATCATGGCGCGCTGGGATGCACGCGTACTGCAGGACAACGAACCATTTACCGCGCTCTATGGCGGCGCGTCGTACATCAACAACGACCTGTTCCTCGCCCGTCTCGCCGACTGGGGCGTCTCGGCCGGCAACTACAGCGGCGAGATCGGCGGCGCGACGCCGCCGCTGCGCTGGCGTCCGCTGCGGCTGCTGCGTTCGCTGCCGGTGTTCTGGCGCATGCTGCGCGCCGCACGCGGGCATCTGCCGACGCTCGAGCGCGGCTTGCGGCGCTTCGACCAGGAGCTCGCGACGCTCGTCGAGCGACGCGCCGACGGTCAGCAACTGGCCGACTGGTTCACGCGCTTCTACGTGTTCGTCGTGCAGGGCAACCTGTGCATCGCGTCATCGCTGGCCAGCAGCGGCGGCGCACTGTGGGGGCGTCCGCCGACCGCATACGGCCAGCTCGACGACAGCCCGCATCGGCTGCCGTGGGAAACCGATCCAGGCACCGCGCGGCCCGCACCGACCGACCTGCCGCTACAGCCATTTCCCGACTGGCCGCTGCCCATCCGCGTGCTCCACGCACTCGGCGCGCCCGGCCTGCGCGGCTGGTACCTGCAGGTACGCGAGTGGTATCGCGACAACCTGATGCGCGTGTTCTTCCGCCTGCATCATGCGATGCCGGCTACCGACCGCGACGTGTGGTTCGCGCCCCATCCCGATCGCCGCGAACGCAACGGCAGCTTCTGGCAGGACGGCAGCGAAGGCGCAGATGAAGCGGCCGGCTTCATGATCTATCCGGGCCACACGCAAGGTGTGCTCGGCCTCGACATCCTGCTGGAAGACACGCTCGACCCGGGCCGGCACGCGCAGTACCAGGCGGCGCGCGCCGTGATCGCGCGCATGGGCGGCCGGCTGTCGCACGGCGCGACGCTGCTGCGCGAACTGCGCAAGCCGTCGGCCGTGCTACCGCGCGTCGATGCCGCGTGGATCGGCCGCGAGGTGCGGCTCAGCGACGGCCGACTGACGCTGGTCGAGTAAGCGCGACACGGTTGCCGCGCGCCTGCGCCGGTACTCAGGGCACCGGCGTGCGGACTTTCCCGTCGACCTTCAGCGTGCGCCGGTCGTGCGCGGCTTCGTATTCGACCGTCTGCGCGGGCGTCACCGCGCCGTACGAACGACCGTTCACGTAGACGGCGCCGTCCCGCAGCTCGACCCGGTCGCCGTCGACCGTCGCGGTGGCCCGTTCGCCCTGCAACACCGCGCCCGAGCAGCCGGCGGTCGAAAAGCTGCGGACCGACGTGCCCGGCATCGCGGCGGCCCCGCCCTGATCCGCCGCTTGCGTTGCACTGCAAGGCGGCGCATCCATGCTGCCGGCAGCGTGGACCGTTCCGGCGCTGATGCCGCATCCGGCAAGCAACGCAATCGTCATCGGCTTCAGATGGTTCATGGCGAGCTCCGTTGTCCGCAGCCGCGGATCGATGACCGGCCGACGCCCGCGTTCGCATGGCAGGCGGTCCGGATTCATCCAGTATGCGTCCGGTTCGTGGCACGCCGCCATCCGCACCAGTACCACTCACCGCCGTTCTGGTTCACGCCGGCTTCGGCCTCGGTAAACGCGCCCCCCGGCATGACCCGCCTCCACGAAGATCCACCTTGACAAGGCGCTTTGGCTGCGCCGGGAAGACGGGCGGACGCTCGCGATCGACGGCGACCCGGCGACGGGCGTCGCGCCCCTGCGCTGGTTCATCGTGAACGATGCGCTGCGCGGGTCGGGCGTCGGCCGCCGGCTCATGACGGAAGCCATGCGCTTCGTCGACGCACGGCGGTTTCGCGAAACCTGCCCGTGGACGTTCAAGGGACTGGACTCGGCGCGCCATCGGTACGAGTCGTTCGGCTTCACGCTGACCCACGAATCCGCGGGCACGCAGTGGGGAACCGAGGTGGTCGAGCAGCGCTTCAGCCGGCCGGGGCCATCGGGCAATTGAAGTTCGGCGGGCTATCTCGACCTGAAGCTGATCGGCGCGGTCTACGCGACGACGCGCGGCACGATGTACTCGACGATGAATGCAAACGACGTGATGCGTGTCACGCAAGAGCGCGCGCTGACGCTGCAGCGCTTCGAATCGGATGTCGCGAAGCAGGGCTTCGACCTGACCGGGCGCCTGCCGCCGGCGACCGATCCGACACCCGAGCGCGTCGCGACCGTCCCGCCACGCGGTGCGTGTTTCGAACCAAAGTTCTCCCGTGCGCGGGCTCAACTCATTCGGGCCGCCTGCCCGATCAATCCGATGAGCCAGCGCAGGCCGCTGTCGCCCTGATGCGCGGTCTTCCACAACGCGCTGACCTGATGGATCGGCGTATCGAACGGCAACGGGCTGATGCGCAGGCCAAGACTACGGCTCCAGGTGCGGGCGATGTAGTCGGGCACCGTCACCAGCACGGGGTTGTCGCGTGCGATGAAAGGCTGGGTGGCGAAGTGCGGATTGGAAAATATCACGCGCCGTTGCTTGCCCAGCGCCTCCAGCCGCTCGTCGATCAATCCTCGAAGTTCTCCCTTGAACGAGGTGAGCGCATGCGGATGCGCCAGAAACTCGCTCAAGCTCAACGTGTCCCCTCGCGTCCGTATCAGCGCCGGGTTGTAGAGGCAGACGAAGCGCCAATCCAGCAGCGTGCGCTGCTGTTGCCATTGAGCGCATTCGTTAAACACCCCCAACGCGACCTCGATCTCGTTGCGTTCAAACATGCTGGAGACACGGTGGCAGTCCGTATCCAGCGATATGAGCCTCACGCCCGGCGCCTCGGCGGCCAGCGATTTCAACAACGAAGGAAACAGCGTCACCGCAATCGCCTCGGAAACACCGACCCGGAACGTCCGATTGGCGGCCCGGGCATCGAACGGCTGGCCAACCCGCATGGTCTCGTGAAGGCCGATCAGCAGCGCGTCGATCTGCCGGGAAAGCTCCAGCGCGCGCGGCGTGGGTTCCATTCCCGAGCGACCGCGCACGAACAACTCGTCGCCAAAGGCGGCACGAAGCCGTTTCAGCGCACCGCTCACCGCGGGCTGACCAAGAAACAGCCGCTCCGCCGCACGCGTGACGTGACGCTCCTGCATGAGCGCATGGAAGACCAGCAGCAAATTGAGATCGAATCGGCGAAGATCATTCTCAATGATGGAAGTCATCGTGACAAACAATTGGAGTGATGGTCGGCCTAGCATGCATGCTATCTCCACCCGCTGCAACTGACGCAGCGCGAACATCGAGGAATGCTCGCGAACGGGCCGCGGCCCGGGTCAGCGCGGTCTCCCCCGGTGTGGTGGAAACGCCGTGACCGGCGAAGCCCGGCAGGCCTGCTTCGCACCGCATGCAAGCGAATTGCCGGTGGGACGCGTCGGTCAGCCTGACGATGGCGCGCAGGCCATCGCCTTTCTCGTCGGGAACGGCTATACCACCGGCACCATCATGGAATGCGATGGCGGCTTGCATCTCGTCTGAACACGAGATGCGTGCTCGACATCCGGCGCTGCGCCCCATGGAAGGTCCTGCGTCCTATGACTGAATCGAACGGCATTGGCGTTTCGAGCGCCGGTGACGACAAGGCGCACGCGAAGAAGTCGATCCTTGCGCCGCTATGCCTTCTTTTTTATCTCAACCTGTTTGAAAGGAGAAGAATTCGTGTCCAGGCAAATCTTCATCAACCTGCCCGTGCAGGACCTGTCAAAAGCGACGGCCTTCTATACCGCCATCGGCGCCGGCAAGAATCCGCAATTCAGCGACGACACAAGTTCCTGCATGGTGTTGTCGGACACCCTCTTCGTGATGCTCATGACGCGTGAAAAATGGACGCATTTCACGAAGAAACCCATCGCCGACGCCCGGCGCGAAAGCGAGGTGATGCTGGCGCTCAGCGCAGAGGATCGCGACAGCGTGGACAGGATGACTGAAGCCGCCGGAGCGCATGGCGGCACGGCGGACGTCAATGCCAAGCAAGATCTCGGCTTCATGTACGGCCGCAGCTTCGAAGACCCCGATGGCCATATCTGGGAAGTGATTTTCGTCGATATGTCCCAGATGCCCCAGCAATGAAATACAGGAATCCATAGTTTTTGTTCCGCATCGTTTACCTGAGAATTCACGGGCCAAACCGCCGTGAAAAATGGGAATCGATGAAAATCGCACACGCCGGAACAATGATCTTCGGTGGCAGCTCAGGGATGGGGCTCGCACTGGCACAGCGCTGTCTCGATGCCGGTGCAAGCGGCATCGTCATCGGGCGCAGCGAAAACAAACACGAGCGTGCTCGCGAAACATTGGCCAGCGCAGCCAGGCTGGCCATCGTCGTCGCCGATATCGCGCAACCGAGGCCGTTCCCCAAGATTGGCCAGGTTCATCACGGCTCGGCCCCTGTCTGCGCCAGCGATGATCCCGCCGGGGCTCGCCGCACGGGGCTCCCAATCCTGGTCCGCCATCGCTCGCCTAGCTGCGGCGGCTGCCGAAGAGCCGCATCAGCATCAGGAACAGGTTGAGAAAGTCGAGATAAAGCGCAAGCGCGCCCATGATCGCCTTCTTGCCGGCGATCTCGCCCGCTTCGCCCGCGATGTAGATACGCTTGATGCGTTGCGTGTCGTACGCGGTGAGCCCCGTGAACACGAGCACGCCGATCACGGAAACGACGAACTGCAGCGCCGACGAAGCCAGGAAGAGATTCACGAACCCCGCGATGATGATGCCGATCAGCCCCATGAACAGAAAGGAGCCGAAGCGCGAGAGATCGGCCCGTGTCGAGTAGCCATAGAGGCTCGTTGCGCCGAACGTGGCCGCGCTGATGAAGAACACGCGCGCAATGCTCTCGCCCGTATACACGAGGAAGATGCCGGAAAGCGAGAGCCCGACCAGCGCGGCGTAGGCCCAGAAACTGATCTGCGCCGCGCCGAAGCCGATGTGCTCGATGCGGAAGCTCAGAAACATGACCAGCGCCAGCGGTGCGAGCAGCACCACCCAGAAGAGGGGCGTTCCGGCGATCGACCGGTAAAACCCGGTTGACGCGCCGAGGTACGCAACGGCGCCCGTCAGCGCCAGGCCCCCGGCCATATAGTTGTAGATGCGCCGCACATACTGCCGAAGGCCGACGTCGTCGCCGCCCGATACGCGCTGCGACTCTTCTGGTCGCGCCCCCTGTCGAAAGTCGTTTTCCATGATCGATTCTCCTCGGATCGCATTCGTGGCGGCCGCGCTTCGTCGTGGCCGTCCCCGTGATCAATCTCGCCCCTCGGGTCACCGGGCACCTTGATGCACATCAAGCCCATCCGGCGCCGCACCCGCTCAACAGGGCCTCGCGCGCACCCGAATGGCAGCGCACGAAGCCGCGGATCTGCTTGAGTTGCGTCAAGCCGCGCGCGATACGCACCGGCATGGCCTGCCGCATCCGGATCGGTTGACGCATCTCAATCGCCATGCCCGGAACGCGGATATCGTGGCGCGAGCGCTCGCCAATGACGGCAGCGCGATCCGGCGTCCCCGGGCGTCGACAGCGGTTTCACCCAATCTGAACAGGGGCATTTCCATGCAACGCAGCACACGGGATTCGGATCGAGCCGCCCGCCGACGCGCGGCCGGCATCGATCGGGACAACAGCCGGTTCTATCTGGTGGGCGGCGGCATCGCATCGCTGGCGGCGGCGGCCTTTCTGATCCGGGACGGCGACATACACGGCTGCAATATCACGATCATCGAAGCGCTCGATCGCCTGGGCGGCAGCCTGGACGGCGCGGGTTCGGCCGAGGAAGGCTACGTGATCCGTGGCGGCCGCATGCTCGAAAGCAAATACCTCTGCACCTACGACCTGTTTTCATCGATCCCGACGCTCGACCAGCGAGGTTCCGTCACCCGAGAAATCTTCGACTGGAACGAGACCATGCGGACCGCGTCGAAGTCGCGCCTGGTGCGCGACGGCCGACGGGTGAACAAGCCGCCCTTCGGGCTCGACGAAGCGCACATCGTCGCGCTGGAACGCCTGTCGATCGAGCCGGAAAGCATGCTCGGAGACAGCCGGATCTCGGATCACTTCAACGCCGGTTTCTTCACGACGAATTTCTGGCTGATGTGGTGCACGACCTTCGCGTTCCAGCCCTGGCACAGCGCGGTCGAATTCAGGCGCTATCTGCTCCGGTTCGCGCACATGGTGTCCGGATTCAACCAGCTCCAGGGCATCATGCGCACGGTCTACAACCAGTACGACTCGCTGGTGAGGCCGCTCGAGAAATGGCTCGACGAGCGCGGCGTGCGGTTCGAGTCGAATACCCGCGTGACCGATCTCGTGTTGAGCCGCACCGAGGGCGACACCCGCGTCGAGGAAATCGTCTGCGAGCGCGACGGCGTCACCCGCCGAATCGCGGTGCGCGAAGGCGATTGCGCGATCGTCACGCTGGGCTCCATGACGGAAGGATCGAGCCTCGGCGGCATGGACCGCCCCGCGACGCTCAACGGCCGGGCCGACGCCGGCGCATGGGCGCTGTGGGAGAAGATCGCCGCGGGACGGCCGGCATTCGGACGCCCGGCCGCGTTCGCCGATCACATCGACGAATCCAAATGGCTGTCGTTCACGGCCACGCTGCGCGAACCCGTCCTGCTCCAGCGGATTCGCGACCTGACCGGCAATGTGCCCGGCGAAGGCGGCCTGATCACCTTCGCGGAGTCGAACTGGCTGATGTCGATCGTCGTGCCGCATCAGCCGCATTTCCTCGGCCAGCCCGAGGACGTCAGCGTGTTGTGGGGATACGGGCTGTTCGTCGACGCGCCCGGCAACTTCGTCGCGAAGCCGATGGCGGCCTGCACGGGGCGCGAGATCATGACCGAATTGCTCGGACATCTGCGACTCGCCGAGCAGGCTGACGACCTCCTCGCCAGACTCACCTGCATCCCGTGCATGATGCCGTTCATCACGAGCCAGTTCCTGGCGCGCCAGGACGGCGACCGGCCGCAGGTGACGCCGGAGGGCACGGCCAATCTTGCTTTCGTCGGGCAGTTCTGCGAGTTGCCGGACGACGTCGTGTTTACCGTCGAATACTCGATCCGCAGCGCGCAGACGGCCGTCGCGGCACTGCTCGATCTCGACCGGCGGCCGCCCCCGGTCTACAAGGGACAGCACGACCCACGGGTGCTGTATCGAGCATTCACGACGCTGCACGATGCCTGAGCGCGGGCGGATCGTGGTTGGCGGGTTGCGCTGCCGGCCTCCCGATCCCGCCCGGAGCATGCTTGACCCATGTCAACGGCCCGGACGCTGCCGCGACCGACGATGTTGCCACCCGGAACGATGTGCGCCGTGGCGCTTCATGCAGACATCCGAACGACGGACCCTGCCGCACGCGGAGTCCGTCTGACGCGATCCGACTGTCGCGCGGCGGATGCATGATCGGACGCCGCCCATCGACGCCGGCGCGTGACAAAGGGCCGGTCTCGTCGTTATCGCATCGCACGGTGAAAACCGGGCGATTCGCCACGTGTCGAGTGTCCGTCACGCGGCGCGTCACTTGCAGGAGCATGGCATGACCCAAGCCGACCCAACCTCCCCCGCCCCGCTTTCCGACACGCTGCTGCATCGCATGAACGCGTGGTGGCGGGCCGCCAACTATCTGTCGGTCGGGCAGATCTACCTGCTCGACAATCCGCTCCTTCGCGAGCCGCTGCAGATCGCGCACGTCAAGCCTCGCCTGCTCGGCCACTGGGGCACGACGCCGGGGCTGAACTTCATCTACGTCCATCTGAACCGCGCGATCAACGCGCGCGATCTCGACGTGCTGTTCATCGCCGGCCCGGGCCACGGCGGCCCCGGCGTGCTCGCCAACGCCTGGCTCGAAGGGGGGTACAGCGACACCTATCCGAACGTGCCGCAAAACGCCGAGGGCATGGCCGCGCTGTTCCGCCAGTTCAGCTTCCCCGGCGGCGTGCCGAGCCACGTCGCGCCGCAGACGCCGGGCTCCATTCACGAAGGCGGCGAACTCGGCTACTCGCTGTCGCATGCATTCGGCGCGGCCTTCGATCACCCCGGGCTGATCGTCGCCTGCGTCGTGGGCGACGGCGAGGCGGAAACCGGGCCGCTCGCCACCGCCTGGCATTCGAACAAGTTCCTCGATCCGGCCTCGGACGGCGCAGTGCTGCCCATCCTGCATCTGAACGGCTACAAGATCGCCAGTCCGTCGATCCTCAGCCGCATCGGGCAGGACGAACTGGAGAGCCTGCTGACCGGCTATGGCTATCGGCCGCTGTTCGTCTCCGGCGACGAGCCGATGGCCACGCACCAGCGCATGGCGGCCGCGCTCGACGACGCGCTGGACGAGATTCGCGGCATCCAGGCGCGGGCGCGCAGCGCAGGCAACCTCGCCCGCCCTCGCTGGCCGATGATCGTGCTGCGCACACCCAAGGGCTGGACCGGCCCGAAGCGCGTCGACGGCCTGAAAACGGAGGGCAGCTTCCGCTCGCATCAGGTGCCGATCGCCGACCTGAAACAACCGGCGCACCTGCACTTGCTGGAAGACTGGCTGAGCAGCTATCGCCCCGACGAACTGTTCGACGCGCACGGGCGTCCGTGCGAGGCGATCCGGTCGCTGGCGCCGGCCGGATCGCGCCGAATGAGCGCGAATCCGGTGGCGAACGGCGGCGGCGAGGCGCGCGAGTTGCGGATGCCGGATTTCACTCGCCACGCGGTGGCGGTGCCCGCGCCCGGGCAGGTCGACGCACAGGCCACGCGCGTGATGGGCAGCTTCCTGCGCGACGTGATGTCCGCGAATCTGGCCGACCGGACGTTTCGCGTGTTCGGCCCGGACGAAACGGAATCCAACCGCTTGTCGGCGCTGTTCGACGTCACCGCGCGCACCTGGATGGCCGCGACCGATCCCGACGACGTCCAGCTCGCGCCCGACGGCCGGGTCATGGAGATGCTCAGCGAGCATACCTGCCAGGGCTGGCTCGAAGGCTATCTGCTGACCGGGCGGCACGGGCTGATGTCGTGCTACGAAGCGTTCATCCATATCGTGGATTCGATGTTCAACCAGCATGCGAAATGGTTGAAGGCGTGCCGGGAAATCCGCTGGCGGCGGCCGCTGCCGTCGCTCAACTACCTGCTGACCTCGCACGTCTGGCGGCAGGACCACAACGGCTTCAGCCACCAGGATCCGGGTTTCATCGATTTCGCGGTCAACAAGAAGGCCGACACGGTGCGCGTCTACCTGCCGCCGGACGCGAACACGCTGCTGGTCGTCACCGATCACGCGCTGCGCACCTGGAACCGGATCAACGTGATCGTCGCCGGCAAGCAGCCGGCGCCGCAATGGCTCGACCTGGATGCCGCGATCCGGCATTGCAGCGCCGGCGCGGGCATCTGGGAGTGGGCGGGAAACGACGGCGACGGCGAGCCGGATGTCGTGATGGCTTGCGCGGGCGACGTGCCGACGCTCGAGACGCTCGCCGCCGTCGACCTGCTGCGCATCCATCTGCCGGCGTTGCGCGTCCGGGTCGTCAACGTCGTCGACCTGATGACGCTGGAGCCTGCCGACGTCCATCCGCACGGGTTGAGCGACGCGGATTTCGACGCGATGTTCACGACGAACCGGCCGGTGATCTTCGCGCATCACAGCTACCCCGCCCTGATTCACCGGCTGACCTATCGCCGCGCGAATCACGCGAATTTCCATGTGCACGGTTTCATCGAGGAAGGGACGACCACGACGCCGTTCGACATGACGGTCCTCAACCGGGTCGACCGCTTCCATCTGTGCGAGGCCGTGCTCGATCACGTGGGCGAACAGGTGCAGGCGGCCGCGCATTTCAGGCAGTACCTGCGCGACAGGCTGGTCGAGCATCGACGCCATGTGGACCGGTACGGCGACGACCTGCCGGAAATCCGCGACTGGCGCTGGCAGGCGACGCCGGGCAGCCGGAACCCGATGCGGTGAGCCGCTCGGTCAAGCGGGGCGAGTCGCTGTATCGTGCGCACGATCCGTTCCAGAGTCTCTCCTCGGTCCGCACCGGCTCGTTCAAGACGATCGTCATGCATCGCGACGGCCAGGCGCAAGTGACCGGATTCCAGATCGCCGGCGAGCGCGTTCCGGCGTTTGACTTGCATCAATCGCCTGCGCGGGGCCGCGCATAGACTGGGTCGGACGACTTGCCGAACGCACCGCGCGATGACGTCCGCTCCAATGACACGCATGCCGGGATACCTGCTCGCCCTCGCGTGGCGCGCGGGCGGACCGGCGTCCGGCCCAGGTGCGGGAGCCCGCCACGCTCGTCGGTCAGCAGCATTGCATGCTCTGCCACACCGCCGACGTGCCGTTCCTCGCACCGTCGTTTCACGAGATCGCGGAGCGGTATCGGGGCACGCCGCATGCCGAGACATCCTCGCGGCCAAGCTGAGACTCGGCGGCCGCGCACTGGGGCGACACCGCGATGCCGCTGCCCGCCGAGCGTGGCGGCCCGCTGTCTTCCGAGGACGCGCATACGCTGATTCGCTGGGTCATGAGCCAGTAAAAGCGTCGGCCGCCGGTGACGGCGGCCGCCCTCCTTCGTCGATTCGGAGCCCATCGTGCGAATCACCCTGCATCTCGATACTTTCGCCTGCGACAACCCTTCGGCCTATGCCATTCTCTGGATCGACACGGCCATGCGTCGCTGGTCGCGCGAAGGTCATGCGGGGATGGACCTGCCCGCGTGGGGGACGCTCGTCCGCGAAGGCAGCGCCACGCTGATGGCGGGTCCCGACGACGCCGGCGCGCTGTGCCGGCTCGACGATTTCGATCTCGACGCACCGTCCGGGCCGTTCGAAGGCCAGGCCGGCATCGCGCGTTGGCTGCGCGATGCCCGGCAGGCGCCAGTGCCTGGCGCATGGCGGGTGCAGTGTGTCGACGATACGGCCGAGACGCCGGAGCACGAGATATTCACGGGCGACGAAGAAGATTAGCCGGACCACCGGCGCCGACTGCGCCGCCTCCATCGCCGCGCCGGATCGACTCACGCCTGGCGAACCGCGGTGGGCCGGTGGGCCGATGCGTCGAGCCACGGCGAATGGCGTCCGATGCGCGGGACGTGTCAGCTCAGGTTCTCGTGGGTCTCAGCAGCGGCGATCCCGGCAAGTTGCCGCTCGGCGATGTCGAATGCCCGCTTCAGTGCGTCCATGGGATCCATGCCCGTCATATGCGGAACGGGACGAAATTCCCCCTTGCGCGTGATCAGATCGAGTCGCACGTCATACGTCGGCTGGCGGGTCGACGCGCCCATGGCCTCGATCGCGAGATGGCAACCGGCCAGTTGCGGACTGAACGGCTCGAGACGCATCAGCTGGATGCTCGCTTCCGCCTCCAGCTGAGCCGACCCGGCGAAGCCGAAATAAGCGATCTGCATCCCGATTCCCATGTTCCGCTCCTGTTGATCGCGCCGATCGGCGGCGAGAACCGGTTCATCAGTGTGGGGCGCTCGCCATACCCGATTCCGTGCATCCATCTTCCGGGGCGACGGCCCGGCCTCATTGATGTGCGTCAAGCGACGGACATCGCCGCACGCTGTCCGCCAACCGGCGCGGGTCTCGCGAAATCGGCGCCGGCCAGCCGGCCGGGAGCGCAGCGGGGCCCCACCAACGCCGGCTCGTTCAGTCGGAGACCATGCAGACATCGGCGATCTGCCCGGGCAACAGCCGCAGGCCGATCGGTAGCCCGGACGGTGGCAATCATCGGCACCGTACCGTCAGCCACACGCGGCAACCGGACGGCCACGGTGCCCGGCACCGCGCGCCGGATACCGCGGCGGCCTGCTGGGCAGCAGGTCGGGCCCTGCACCTGCCCGCGCCGCCCGCCGCACGAAACCGTCGAACGCGGCGAACGAAGCCATACCTTCATCTTCGAAGCTTCGGAATCCGCAGCGCTGACTTTCATCAAGCGCGCGCACGGTTCCGACTGGCCCTCGAAAAAACAACGGCGCCGCCCGGATTGCCTGGCGGCGCCGTCGACGACGACGCGCAGCGTCCCCCGGTTCGCGCTAGCGCGCTTCGATCAGATCCATCACCTCGACCTACCTCCCCGCCTGGACACCGAGCACCGACGCACCCGAGTCAACGCGACGTTCGCGTGACGCCCGGAACTCAGGGTTCGATCAGGCGCGAATGGTCGGTGAATGCCACGCCCGTGTCGGCCGGGCGCGCGAGCTGCGCGGCCTGGCGCGCGGGTTCGCGCGTCGCGGCCAGCCAGCGCGTGAACTCGGCGGCGGTCATGCCGACCGCCGCGGCCGAGCCGGACGACGAAGCCGCGGCAAGCGCCGCGTCGTCATGGCGCGACGCACGCACCTTCGGCGCGGCGGCATTCGCGGCAGTTGGCGCAACCGATGCCGTCGACGCCGCCGGCGGCCGGGCCGGGGCGATGCGGGCGTGCTTGCGGCGCGGCGCCGTCGCGGGCTTCGACGCGTCCGCGGGCGCGACGGACGCGACGACCTCGCCCGCGTCCAGCGCTGCCGGGCTATCCGTCTGCATCCCGAACGATTCCTGCCGATCCGCCACCGGCTGCATGCTTTCCGGCGCGACGACGGCGGCCACCGGCGCCGCGACGCCTGCCTCCGGCGTCACCGAGATCGCCGCCTCGTAGAACGTGTCCGGTGACGGCGCACGCTTGCGGATGTCGATGATGTGCGTCGCCGCGACACATACGGAGCCGAACACGAGGCCGACGAGCAGCGTCATCAGTGTCGGCCGCAACCGGCGCCGGCCGTGCGACGCCGCCCACGCGCGATTCTCGGTGCCGAAATCCGCCGCCCGGACTGCCGCGATGCGCGGCGCCTCGAACGGCTCGCGCGTCACGCGCAGATCGAACACGCTCGGCCGGGGCCGCCGGCTCGCGACGAACGGCGTGCGCCGCCGGCCATACGGCGGCGGCACGTCTGAATATGGATGCGCGAGCGGTAGCGCGAAAACGCCGGTGATGTCCTGCATGCCCATGATGATATTGACGCGGCACTGCACGACGTCCGCCGTGACGACCCGCGCTCCCGTAGAGTGACTCGATGATGGCGAGTATCGCCGTTCGTGCCGCGCGCCGTAAATCGGACCAGGCCGGATCGGCGCGTCGATACGGTCAGCCTGGTCCTACCGGCGGGCGAACGGCCGCGCCGGATGCGCGCGCCCCAACCGGCCTCGACGCACATCGATCCCGTCATTCATCGTCAACGCCCGGCGAGCCTGCCGGCCCTTACACATCGGGCCGATCAGGCAGCGTTCAGAACCGGCCGCGCAGGCCGATGAACACCTCGTTCGACGACAGCTTCGACTTCAGTTGCTCGTCGCGCGCGAGCACGCGGTTCGCGAACGTGTTGTAGCCGGTCTCGACGTTGCCCATGTCGACATAGCGATACCCGACATCGATCGAGAAGCGCTTGTTGATCGCATAGCTGACGCCCGCGCCGGCCGAATACGCGAGGTTGGTCTGCGTGCGCGACGCGAAGCGGCGCGTGTCGTTGGTCTGCCAGCCGTCGGCCGACACGATCGCCACGCCCACGCCAAGCGTGCCGTACACCGAGAAACCGCGGCCAAGATCGACATCCTTGTAGCCGTTCAGCATCAGGCGCTGCGCCGACACGTGGAACTCGTTCGCGTTCGCGTCGAACGGCGCCCAGTAGCTGACGAAGTTGTCGGTGCGCTTGAACGTGTATTCGCCTTCCGCGCGCCAGCCGTTGCCGAACTGGTAGCCGAGCGCCACCGCGCCCGTCACGCTCGAATTGCCGTCGGGGCCGCCGACGCGGTTCGTCACGCGCGGGCTCGTCAGTTCCATGTTGGTCGCGTTGTCGAACGCGCCGACCACGCGCGCGGTGGCGTAGTAGCCCGCGTCGCCCGGGTCCTGCCGCTTCGTTTCCGGTGCAATCGTGTCGGCCAATGCGGCGCCCGAAAACAGCAGGGCGAGCGACGACGGGAGGGCGAATTGCTTGATCATGAACAGGCGTCCTTCTCGATGATTCGTGGAAAACCTCATCGTAAGGAGTGCACCGCATTCGCAGAACCCGTTCGCCTACGGGTTGCGCCTCCGTAGCGCTACGGAGGCGATGCCGCCGCGAACGCCGCGTAGTCGCGCACGAGTTCGACGAGCGACGCCGCGTGCAGCTTGTCGAACACGTTCGCGCGATACGTCTCCACGGTGCGCGGCGACAATCCGAGCGCACGGGCGATTTCCTTGTTGCTGCGGCCGCGCACGATGCCGTCGAGCACCTCCCGCTCGCGCATGCTCAGCGTCGCGACCCGCGCCGCGCGCACCTGTTCCGCGCCGTCGCCGTCGCGCCGGTTCTCGTGCTGGCGGATCGCCTGCTGCACGGCGTCGATCAATTCGTCGTCGTCGACGGGCTTGCGCAGGAAGTCGCTCGCGCCGCGCTTGAACGCGCGCCGGCATGCATCGACGTTGCCGTGGCCCGTCAGCACGATCACCGGCAGTGCGCGCCGCGCGCTCAACCGGTCGAGCGCGTCGAGGCCGCTCATGCCCGGCATGCGCAGGTCGAGCAGCACGCAGCCGAGCGCGCGATCGTCGGCGTCGGCGAGAAACGCCTGGGCGTCCGCATAGCAACGCGTCGGCAGCCCGACCGTGCGCAGCAGCAGCGCGAGACCGTCGCGCACGGGTGCGTCGTCGTCGACGATCGCGACGATCGGCATGTCGTGCGGCATCGCTTGTGCCCCGTTCATGCGCCCGCCTCCTCGGCCAGCGGCAGCAGCAGCGTCGCCTCGACGCCGCCCGACGGCCGGTTGCGGATCATCAGCGTGCCGTCCTGCCGCTGCGCGAGCGTGTCGCACAGCGGCAGCCCGAGGCCGAGCCCGTTGTCGCGCGTCGTGAAGAACGGCTCGAACAGGCGCGGCAGCGCGTCGTCCGGTACGCCGGGGCCGTTGTCGACGACGCTGAAGCGATAGTGCCGGCCCGCGCGGCCGCCGCCGATGCGGATCTCGCCGAACGGCATGCCGGCCAGCGCGTCGCGCGCATTGCGGATCAGGTTGTGCAGGATCTGTTCGACCGCGACCGGCTCGGCCACCGGCGCGGCGCGCGGCGCCGCGTTGTGCCACTGCAGCGCGATGCCTTCGCGCGCGAGTTCGTCGCGATGCAGGAACAGCACGGCCTCCATCACCGCATCGGGATCGAGCGCGTGGGCGCGTCCGCCGCCGCCGGACGTCATCGCGCCGCGCAGCCGGTCGAGGATCGCCGCCGCGCGCTTGGCCTGCGCAACGCTCGACTGCAGCGCGCGCCGCACGCCGTCGCGTTCGGCCGGCAGGTCGAGCATGCGTTCGGCGGCGCGCGTATGCGCGACGATCGCGGTCAGCGGCTGGTTCAGCTCGTGCGCGATCCCGGCCGCCATCTCGCCGAGCGTGTCGAGCCGGCCGAAGCGGTCGATCCGCTCGCGCGCATGTTCGCGCCGCCGCGCTTCCCGCAAGCGCCACCCGCCGAGCGCGCCCGCGACGAGCAGCGCGGCTATCACGTTCCACAGCGCGATCGGCAGCCACGGCAAGTCGGCCACGGTCAGCGTGCGCGTGGTGGTCAGCACGAACGCCTGCGGCTGCGCAGGCAGGCGCTTCTCCAGATGCATCGTCCAGCCGAACGGGGTCGCGGGCGCGTCGCGCCGCAACAAGTCGAAGGTGCGATCGCGCAGTTGCAGCGTCGCCGACGACAGCGCATCGGGCCAGTCGCCCGGCTGCAGCAACCGGCGCGGATCGATCAGCACCGCCCATCCCGTATCGCCGACGAGCCAGTAGCCGCCGTCCGCGTCGAACGTCAGCGCGAACGTCGAGGCGCCGTCGCGCGAGGGCACGCCGGCGGGCCGCCGCCCGCCCGTGCCGAGCCACTCGCCGCCGCGCTGCCGGTGCGCAAGCGCGTCGAGCTGCGGCATGCGCTCGCGCAGGCTGTCGAGCATGTTCGACGGCGGCGCGGACAACGCGGTGGCGCCGAGCGTCGCGAGGATCGCTTCGTGCTGCGCGGCCTTCTGCGCGAGCAGGCGAATCACGATGCTCGAGTTCTGGAAGAAGCGGTCGTGCGCGTCGGCGACGAAGCGCGACGTGACGAACGCCGTGCCGGCCAGGCTGAGTGCGAGCCAGGCGAACAGCACGGCGGCGCGGAGAGAAGGTTTCATCATCGATGGCGGAAACGGACGGCAGGCGAAACGCACGGGATGCGCGGCCGGCACACGACACATCGCACGCGGCGCGCACCTCGGCGGCAAGGTTGCGTGCGCAACGACATGGCCATGCCGCCGCGCCACACGGGTTCCGTCACATTGTCGGCACGACGCCGCTACCCATGGTCCGATAACGCCGACGGCAACGGTCGGCCCCGTCCTAAATCGCGGCACCGCCCGCGCTTTCCGGAAAAAACCTGCAGAAAACCCGCGCACATTCGGACTGGGCCGATGTTCTTGCGATGCCGAACACCCCACAATGGCCTCACCTGCCGCTCGCTGCCTGGATGCGGGCGGCCGGGGTTTCCATAGTCGATATTTGTCCCGCCGCCCCCGGCGGGATCTTTTTTCCGAAGCCGTTGCATCGTGACCGACGCATCTCCGCTCGCCATCGCAATTCTGACGATCGACCACCCGAGCCGCCACGCGTTCGACGATCGCCTGCGCCGCGCCGGATACGGCTACGACCGCTTGCGCATCGACGACATCCTCAGGAAATCCGGCTACCGCCCCACCCGCTTCGAATACCTGCCCGAGTTGCTGTCCGCCTGCGACGCGCGGCCGTTCGACCTGTTCGTCGTGCAGTGCGAAACGGCCTGCTTCCGCACGCTCGAAGCGATCCGCACGCTGCGCGCGCGCTTTTCCGACACCGCGCCGATTGTGTCGATCAGCCAGCGCGACGACGAAGCGGCGCGCGCCGTCTGCTTCGCGGCGGGCGCCAACGAGCACCTGCCCTACGCGTCGCCGCCCGAGCTGCTCGTCGCGAGCGTGTCGACCTGGCTCCGATGGGCGCACCACCGGACCACGCATCATCGGCACTGGCGGGTCGGCCGCTTCGAGTTCGATGCGGCCGAACGCACGATCCGCGTCGGCGGCCGCGAGCACGTGCTGACCGAGAAGCACTTCCAGATCACGACGGCGTTCTTCCTGAACATGGGCCGCGCGCTCGGGCGCGCGCACCTGAGCCAGCTCGTGTGGGGCTCGCTCGTCGCGACGGCGAGCCGCCGCGTCGATACGCACGTCGCCGCCCTGCGCGACCGGCTCGAACTCGACGGCCGGCACGGCGTGCGGCTGATGACGATGTACGGGGTCGGCTATCGGCTCGTGATGTGCGAACCGGGCGACACCGGCGGGACCGACGAAGCCGACGAAGCCGGCGAGACCGGCACCCTGCACGACATCGACGGCGTGCCCTGAACGCCCGGCCGTGCAAGCGCGGGCCCGCGCTGCCGCCATGCAGCACGGGAACGGGTCCGACTCCATTATCATGGCGGAACCCTGGCCGACTCCCCGCTCCCGATGGACCACCGCGCCGCACCCGATCGCCCGCGCCCGGCCGCCCGCGCCGCGGCCCCTTCCCGCCCGCCGGTCGGCCGCCGGCAGCGCGCGCTGCTCTACGGCGGCGGCATCGCCGTGACGATCGCGATCCTGCTCGCCAGCGGCCTGATGCTGTATGCGGTCGCGAAGGAAACCATCCACGAGCGCTACACGGCGTTCTCCGTGCGCCACTTCCTCGTCCAGTTCGAATTCAAGCTGCGCATGACCGGCATGGTTTCGCTCGTCACGCACGACGAGGCGTTCCACGCCACGCGCGTGACCGACCCCGCGCTGGTCGCCGAACTCGACGCCGGGCACGGCCGGCTCGAACTGAAAGGCGGCGAGCGCATCCCGTCGATGCTGGTGCTCGCCGACCTGTCACCGGCCACGCCCGCAGCGTCGTACGAGCGCGATCTCGCGATGGCGAGCGACCTCACCTATCGCGTCGGCGCCTATCTCGCGAACCACGACACCGAACGCGCGGTCGCGGGCTACGTGTACCGCCCCGATCGCCGCTTCGCGCTGGTGATCCCGGCTCCCGCCGCGGGTTCGCCGGCGGCGGGCGCGGCCGGCGCGTCGGCGTTGCTCGCGCAGGTCGCGGCCGGCCTCGAACCGCCCGCCGCCGGCCAGTTCATCTGGCACGCACCCGCTTACGATCCGGTGCAGCGGCGCGACGTGTTCCGGCTCGTCGGCGCCGCGTATGCCGGCGGCCGGCCGTTCGAGGTGCTCGTGTCGACGCTGCCCGTCGACGTGCTGCGCACGCGCCTGACCACGGAGTACGCGACCAACGGCGCGATCATCGCCGATGCGCAGGGCAACACGCTGCTGCGCACTGGCGCGGCCGTGAGCGACGCGGCCACGCTCGCCACGCTGAAGCGCCTCGCCGCCCGCACCCGCGCGGCGACCGGCAGCGGCCCGCGCACCGCCTACGGCGGCGGCCTGTTCGCGCTGAGCCAGCCGATCCCCGATACCGACTGGACGGTCGTGCAGGCGTTCACGCTGCGCTCGCTCGCCGCCGCGATCGGCCTGCAGGCCGGCTGGTACGGCGCGGTGATGCTGGCCGCGCTCGCGCTCGTGTGGGGGCTGCTGGTGCTGTTCGACCGCCGCGTGCTGAAGCCCGACGATGCGCGCACGCGCCGCGTGGTCGAAAGCGAGAACCTGAACCGGACGATCGTCGAAGCCGCGCCGTCCGGCATCGCGCTGCTGTCGCTCGCCGACGGCACCGTGCTGCTGCAGAACGACACGATGCGCGCCTACGACGCGCGCATCGCCGCCGCGCCGTCGCTCGCGGCCCGGCTGCTGGCCCGCTTCGACACGTCGCCCGGCGCGAGCGCGTGGCAATCCGACCTGCACGTCACGCTGCCGGCCGGCGGCGGCGAAACCGTCGACCTGCTCGTCAATCTCGTGCGCACCCGCTACCGCGACGCGGACGTCGTGCTGTGCAACTTCTCCGACATCACGTCGCAGAAGAACATCGAGCGCAAGCTCGACGAGGCGCTGCGCGCGGCCGACGCCGCGAACGACGCGAAATCGGCGTTCCTCGCGACGATGAGCCATGAAATCCGCACGCCGCTCAACGCGATCCTCGGCAACCTCGAGCTGATCGGCCGCGAGCCGCTCGCCGACACGCAGCGCGAGCGGCTGCAGACGGTCGAGGGCGCGTCGTCGGTGCTGCTGAACCTGATCAGCGACATCCTCGACCTGTCGAAGATCGAGGCCGGCCAGATGACGATCGAGGCGATCCCGTTCGATCTCGCGGAAGCGATCGAGCAGACCGGCGCGATGTTCGAGCCGCTCGCGACGGCGAAGGGGCTGCAGTACGACGTCGTCGTCGACGATGCGCTCGCGTCGCGCTACGTCGGCGATCCGGTGCGGATCCGGCAGATCGCCGCGAACCTCGTCGGCAACGCGATCAAGTTCACCGACCGCGGCGACGTGACGCTCGAAGTCTATCTGCGCGACGATGCGGACCCGGCGTCGCCCGTCGTGATCGGCGTGAGCGACACGGGCATCGGCATGACCGACGCGCAGCGCGCGGCGCTGTTCCGGCCGTTTACGCAGGCCGATACGTCGATCACGCGCCGCTACGGCGGCACGGGGCTCGGGCTCGCGCTGACCCAGCACCTCACGCAGATGATGCACGGCGCGATCGACGTGAAGAGCGCGCCCGGCGAAGGCAGCACGTTCGTCGTCACGCTGCCGCTGCGCGCGGCGACCGACGCGGAGATCGCGCGCCACGACGCCGAGACCGCCGACGCGCACGCCGGCGCGGCGCTGCCGGCGCTGGCCGCGCGCGTGCTCGTCGTCGACGATCATCCGGTGAACCGCACGCTGCAGCAGAGCCAGCTCGTCACGCTCGGCTACGCGGCCGATGCGGCCGACGACGGCGCGTCGGCGCTGCGCCGCTGCGCCGACGCGCGCTACGACCTCGTGATGACCGACTTGAACATGCCCGGCATGGACGGCTACACGCTCGCGCGCGTGCTGCGCGCGCGCTACCCCGACTTGCCAGTGGTCGCGATCACCGCGCATGCGAGCGCGGCCGAACATGCGCGCTGCGCCGAAGCCGGCATCGTCGCGGTGCTCGTGAAGCCGGTGCTGCTCGATACGATCGACCGCACCGTGCGCCGCTTCGCGAAGGTGGCGGCGGCAAGCCGGCCCGCGCGAAGCACGCTCGTCGATCTGGCCGAAGGCCCGTTGCCGCCGGACGTGCACCAGTTGTTCGGCGACACGCTCGACCGCTCGCTCGCGGCGATTCGCGATACGCTTGCGCGTGGCGACATGCCTGCGCTGCGGGCGGAACTGCATTCGCTGCGCGGCGCGTTCGCGACGATCCACGAGCATGCGGTTGCCGATGCGGTGCGCGACATGCAGGACGCCGTGCAAGCCGGCGATCCGGCCGCGCTCGAACCGTTGGTCGACCGCACCGAGCGCCTCGCGCGCGACACGCTCCTGCGCCGCGCGGCGCAGGCGCCGCAAACCTGAGCGGCCGCCGTCCGGCGGCTGTCTTTCCTTTCCTCTGCCCTCTCCATGGCCGCCCGTCCGGGCGGCCCGTTCGCGCGTGCGCGCGTGTAGGACCCGCCCTACACACATCGCTTCCCGAATAGGTTTTGGACGACAGATTCGGACGAGGCCGATCCCTACCATTGGCTCACAAACCTGACGAACTGAAAGGAGTAGGGTCAATGAACAAGACGTATCGCAACATCTGGAACACGGCGACGGGCACGTGGACGGCCGTGGCCGAAACGGCGCGCTCGCGTTCGAAGGGCTCGGCGCGCGCGGCGCGCCAGGCCGTGGCGGCGCTCGCGCTGGGCAGCGCGTCGATCGGCGGCGCGTTCGCGGCGGATGCGTGCACGACCGAGGATGGCAAAGCGGGTTCGGTCGATGCCGCCGGCATCTGCCAGATCGCAAACACGATGGGTACCTGGCCGATCGGCACGATGGCAGGCCCGAATTCTTACGAAGCCGGCACCGGCGCAAACGCATCCGGCGGCACATCGGTCGCAGTCGGCGTCAATTCCGCTGCCACCGCAACATCCACTACGGCGCTCGGCTATGCCGCAAGCGCGACGACGCATTGGGCGATCGCGATCGGCTCGACCTCGAGCGCCTCCGGCGAAAGTGCAATTGCCCTAGGCACCGTGGCAAACGCGACTGGTGACAATTCCTTGGCAATCGGTGCATCAACAAGGGCAACCGACACGAATTCGATCGCACTCGGCAACGGAGCCGCGAGCACGGGGGCCAATGCCACTGCCATCGGCCGTCTTGCTACCGCTGGGGCTGTCAACACCACCGTATTGGGCGGAAGCGCAAATGCAACGGGGACCAACGCAACTGCAGTCGGCCAAAGCTCGGCCGCAAGCGGATTATCGGCGGTCGGTATCGGCTTCCGGGCCAATGCGCAGGCAGACAACTCGGTTGCGCTCGGCACGGATTCGGTCGCGAATCGCACCAACACCGTGTCCGTCGGTTCGGCCACGCGGCAGCGCCAGGTCGTCAACGTCGCCGCAGGCACGCAAGCGACGGACGCGGTGAACGTCAGCCAGCTCCAGCCGGTCGTGACCGCACTGGGCGGCGGCGCCACCATCGACCCGACGACGGGCGCCGTGACCGGCCCGACGTACACGCTCACCAACGGCGGCGCGCAAACGACGGTCGGTGGCGCACTCGGCGCACTCGACGGCGCGCTCACGACCGCCAACGGCAACATCGCGCGCAACACGGGCGACATCACGACGATCAACACCAAGCTGGACGGTCTGTCGAACGGCACGGTCGGCCTCGTCCAGCAATCGGCTCCCGGCGCCGACCTGACGGTTGGTGCGAGCACCGACGGCGCAGCGGTGAACTTCACCGGCACGGCCGGCGCTCGCAAGCTGACCGGCGTCGACGCTGGCGCGGTCACGGCGTCGAGCACCGACGCGGTGAACGGCTCCCAGTTGCACGGCGTGGCAGACAGCATTGCATCGGCCATCGGCGGCGGTTCCGTCGTGAACACCGACGGTTCGATCTCGGCCCCCAGCTTCACGCTCGGCGACGGCAGCGGCGGCACGACCACGGTTCACTCGGTCGGCGGCGCGGTGACGAACCTCGATGGTCGCGTCACCACCAACGAAGGTGCGATCGCGTCGCTGGCCGATCAAATCGGCAACGGCACGGTCGGCCTCGTCCAGCAAGCGGCTGCCGGCGCGGATATCACGGTTGGCGCAAGCACCGATGGCGCAGCCGTCGACTTCACCGGCACGGCCGGCGCTCGCAAGCTGACCGGCGTCGACGCTGGCGCGGTCACGGCGTCGAGCACCGACGCGGTGAACGGCTCCCAGTTGCACGGCGTGGCAGACAGCGTTGCATCGGCCATCGGCGGCGGTTCCGTCGTGAACACCGACGGCTCGATCTCGGCCCCCAGCTTCACGCTCGGCGACGGCAGCGGCGGCACGACCACCGTCACGTCGGTCGGCGGTGCCGTGACGAACCTCGATGGCCGCGTCACCACCAATGAAGGCGACATTGCGTCGCTGGCCGACCAGATCGGCAACGGCACGGTCGGCCTCGTTCAGCAAGCCGGCGCGGGCGCGAATATCACGGTCGGCGCGAACACCGATGGCGCAGCCGTCGACTTCACCGGCACGGCCGGCGCTCGCAAGCTGACCGGCGTCGACGCAGGTGCCGTTACGGCGTCGAGCACCGACGCGGTGAACGGCTCGCAACTGCACGGCGTATCGGACAGCGTTGCATCGGCCATCGGCGGCGGTTCCGTCGTCAACCCCGACGGTTCGATCTCCGCCCCGGGCTTCACGGTCGGTGACGGCAGTGGCGGCACGACCACGGTCCGCTCGGTCGGCGACGCGGTGACGAACCTCGATGGTCGTGTCACCACCAACGAAGGTGCGATCGCGTCGCTGGCCGATCAAATCGGCAACGGCACGGCCGGCCTCGTTCAGCAAGCCGGCCCGGGCGCCAACCTGACTGTCGGCGCGAACACCGACGGTACGGCGGTGAGCTTCATCGGCACGGCCGGTGCACGCACGCTGTCGGGCGTCGCGAACGGCGTGAACGACGACGATGCCGTGACGATCGCGCAGTTGAAGGCTACGGGCCTCATCGACTACACGGGCAAGGAAATCGCGGCCGTGACGTATGACGACGTCTCCCTCGCCAGCGTGACCTTCGGCGGCTCGGCGGGCACCAAGCTGCTCAACGTTGCGCCGGGCCTGATCGCGGCAGGCAGTATGGAAGCCGTGAACGGCGGCCAGCTGTATGACCTCCAGGAGCGGTTCGCGCAGGAGTACGCACGGCTCGACGGCCGGGTCGGCGACCTCGAAGCCGGCGGCGGTCCGGGCGGTGGCGGTGGCGGCGGCGGCAACGTCGGCCCCGGCACGGGCGGCGAAGGCTCGCTCGTGGTCGGCGACGGCGCGGCAGCCTCGGGGGAGAACAGCTCGGCGATCGGCCAGGGTTCCGCCGCATCGGGCGACGGCAGCACGGCGGTCGGCCAGGGTTCGAACGCATCGGGCGGCAACAGCTCGGCGATCGGCCAGGGCGCGGTAGCCTCGGGCGACAGCAGCACGGCCATCGGCCAGGGTTCGAGCGCGACCGGCAGCGGTTCGGTGGCGATCGGCGCGGGCTCCGTGGCGACCGAAGCGAACACCGTGTCGTTCGGTGACGGCACCGCCGAAGGCAACCGCCGGCTCGTGAACATCGCGGACGGCGTCAATGCCAGCGACGCGGCGACGAAGGGCCAGCTCGATCGTGCGATCAACGGCATGCAAGGGCAGATCAACGACGTCGCGAAGAACGCGTACGCCGGTGTCGCGGCCGCCATGGCGATGCCGAACCTGACGCCGTCGCAGCCGGGCAAGACCGTCGTCGCGGCCGGCGCCGCGAACTACAAGAGCGGCTCGGCGATCGCGGCTGGTGCGACCTACCGGACGCGCGACGGCAAGTGGCTGATGAACGGCGCCGTGTCCGTCACGTCGACGGGCGATGCAGGTGTGCGTGCACAGGTCGGCTACGAGTTCTGACCGGACGGCTCCGCCTCGCGCGGAGCTTCGACCCGAAGCGGGGGAGCGATCCCCCGCTTTTTCGGCCGACGGCCAGTGACGGTTCCGAACGAGCCGCCACCGGCCGTCGGCGCGACGACATCGCGTCCGGCCTGCTTGCACGCCGGACGCTCATGCATTCGTGCCGACCTCCCCCGCGCGGCACCCGCCGCGCGGCGCAACATGCAGGTACAACCGACATGCCAAGAACTTTTCCCATCCGCATCGTGATCGCCGACGACCATCCGGCGGTGGTCATCGGCGCACGCTACGAACTGTCCGCGACGAATACGCTCTCGGTGGTCGCGAGCGCCAACAACTCGACCGAACTGATGGAAACCCTCGCGAACCATCCGTGCGACGTGCTCGTGTCCGATTACGCGATGCCGGGCACCGAATACGGCGACGGACTCGCGATGTTCTCCGCGATCCTGAAGCGTTACCCGAATCTGCGCATCGTCGTGATGACGATGATGGAGAACGCGGTGGCGCTGCGCGCGCTGCTCGACCTCGGCATCGCATGCGTGGTCAGCAAGTCCGACATGACGAGCCACCTGACGATGGCGATTCACGCGGCCTATACGAACGGCCGCTACCTGTCGCCGTCGATGGACCGGATCCTGCGCGCCGCGGGCAACACGGGCGGCAAGGCGCCGGCGCTGTCCGCGCGCGAGCTCGAAGTGATCCGCCTCTTCGCGTCGGGCCTATCGGTCAACGACATCGCCGAGCAACTCAGCCGCAGCAAGAAGACGATCAGCACGCAGAAGAGTTCGGCAATGCAGAAACTGGGCATCGAGCGCGACGTCGATCTCGTCCGCTACGCGATCGCGTGCGGGCTCGTGTCCGACTACGGTTATGCGACGGCGCTGCCGGCCGTCGACGAAAGCGCGCGCTGATGGCGCGGTGACCATGCCGGCACATGGCCGGCCACTCGCCCGGACGAATGACCGGACACCCGATCCTTGCCGGCGCGCACTACGCGTCGGTCAAGCCGGATCGGTGCGCCCGTCCCCTTCTCCTTCCTGCTCCACCGACTTGCCCTCGCCGCCCGACGCGGCGACGATCCCGTGCTCCATCGCGTAGCGCAGCAGGTCGATATCCTTTTCCACGCCGAGCTTCTGCATCGCCCGCGCCTTCTGCGTGCTGATCGTCTTCTTGCTGCGGCTCAGTTGCTCCGCGATCTCGTTGACGGTCATCCCCGACGCGTACAGCCGCACGACCTCGATCTCGCGGCTGCTGAGGCTCGGCGCCTGGTCGACGATCCGCGCGCTCGAATGCGCGGACAGCGTGCGCACGACCTTCTCGACCGACGGCGAATAATAGGTGCCGCCCGTCGCAGCCGCATGCACAGCGGGAATCAAGTGATCGATCGCGTCCGACTTGCTGACGATGCACGCGATGCCGAGCCGCACCAGCGCGCCGACCACCGCCGCGTTGTCGAGCATGGTCAGCACGACCAGCTTCACGGCCGGGTAATTGCGTTGCAGGTAGGAGAACAGCGCGATGCCGTCGCCGTGCGCGTTGCCGGGCATCGCGTAGTCGGACACCAGGACGTCGCACGCACCTGCATCAAGCAGCGCGATCAGCTCGGTCGAATTGCCGGCCGTGCCGGCTAGCCGGATCGTCGGCACCGACGACAGCCCATGCTGGACGCCGACGAGCGTTGCCGGATGGTCGTCGGCCAGTACCACACGTATCTGATAGCTTCCCATAGTCGTCCGAGTATTCACCGCTGTCGCGGGGGCCGAACGGCCGCCCGATTACCGGCGACGGCGCATGCGCGCCGTTCTTTCTGGATCGTAATTGGGCGCTAGTTTCGCATGAAACCGGGGCGATCAGACAAGGATCGGACGGGAGCGGCCGCCGCGCGGCGCGCCGCAAAAGGAAAAAGCCGCCGGCTCGGTCGGAGCGGGCGGCTTGGCATGCCTGCCGGGACAACGGGGTGCGACGGTCGATTGCGCCCCGTTCCTTCATCGGCTCGTGACCGGCGAAGGCCCTGGCGGCGCCGGCGAACCGGCGCCGCGATACGGTCATCGCGTCATTTCACGTCCAGGCGGATCTCGACGCGGCGGTTCTGCGCGCGGCCGTCGGCTGTCGCGTTGGATGCGACGGGGTCGGCCGCGCCGAGGCCTTCGGCGGTGAACGAGCGGGCCTGCAGCCCGTTCGCACGCAGGTAGTTCACCACGGTGCGCGCCCGCGCTTCCGACAGCGTGCGGTTATGCGCGGCGCTGCCCGTCGAATCGGTGAAGCCCGTGATCGCGACGCGCGCGAATTCCACGCCGCGGTTGGTCGCGATGAAGCGATCGAGATCGTTGCGGGCCTGCGACGTGAGCGCCGCGCTGTCGGTCGCGAAATTCGCATCGCCCTGCAGCAGCACCTGGCGTTGCTGAACCGGTTGCGGCTGCGGCGCCGGTGCCGGCTGCGGTGCCGGCGCGGGCTGCGCGACCGGCTGCGGCTTGCCACACATGAACGTGATTTCGCGCGGGTCCTTCATCGGCGCGCGGCTGTAGACGCGGTCGATCATCTCGAGCGGTGTGAAGCCCTGCCCGCGGCAGAATTCCTCCGCCGCACGGGCGCACGAATTGGCGCTGCCGAGCAGCCCGTCGCAGCTCACGCGGAACACGTTGTCCGGCTTCCCCGGGATCGACACCGCACGAATGTCATAGGTGAGCCCCGATTGCGTCGTACACGCACCGAGCACCATCGCGAACGCGCCGATCGACGCGACGCGCAAAAGCTTTGAAGTCATGGTCTTGAATTGGCGTCCGCCCGCAGGCGGACGCGCTTGTATGAGAGGTTTGAAAGATCGGAACGGCGTTGCACGGGCGGGGCGCATTGCCCCGCCCTGCGCATTACCACTGGTACGACGCACCCACGCCAACCGTGTTGCCGCCGCTCGACAGACCCACGCCGGCCTTCATCTTCAGGTTCTGCGTGATGCGGGCTTCGCCGCCGAACGCCACTGCCTGATAGCCCTTGTAGGTCGCGCCGCCGACACCGAACGACAGCGTCTTGCCCGGATCCACGCCCGGGATCATCGTCAGCGCAGTGGCAGCCGCGATACCCGAGTACGCGTTCTTCGACACGTCGTTGATCTGGCCTGCGAGGCCGCCGACCGCACGGTCGAGCTGCCCCTTCGTCGCGGCGTCGTTCGCGCCGATACCGTCCGCGATGTTCACGATGCGGCGGTTGCCGGTGTCGGTGCCGTCGCCGAACGAGACGGTGTTCGCCTCGGTCGCTACGGAGCCCGAGCCGATCGCCACCGAACCGCTGCCGGTCGCGCTCGAACCCTGGCCGATCGCCGTCGCGTTCTCGCCCTTGGCGGCCGAACCCGAGCCGATCGCCGTTCCGCCGCTCGACCCGACGGTCGAACCGGAGCCGATCACCGTGCCGTTGTTCACGCCGGTGCCAATCGACGAGCCGGAACCTGCCGCCACGTTGCCGGTACCGGTGCCAGGGTTCGCCGCTGACGAGCCGTCCGCGGTCTGGTCGGTCGCGCCGAAGTACGGGCTGTCGCCCGAACCGCCGCCACCGCCACCCGGGTTGCCCGGCTGCAACTCAAGGCCGCCGACACGATCGTCGAGGTTGCCGATCTTGTCGTTCAGCGCGCTCAACTGCCCGTAGTTCACTGCGTCGTACTGGCTCGTACCGTCCGCGACGTTCGTCAGCCGCACCGGCGCCGCGCCCGACCCGCCGAGAGTCACCGAACCGAAGTTCGGCGTGCCGTCACCGTTCAGGTCGTAACGCACCGCGAGCGAATCGGTCGCGCCGTATGCCGCCGCCGCTTGCACGGCTTCCGCCACGGTCGAGTACTTCTGGCCGTGCACTTCGATCGCCGTGTTCGCGAGCGTGCCGTCCGCGCCAACCGTCGTGCCGCCACCGATCGTGTCCGCCACGCTCTGCGCCGTGCCATACAGCTGCGAACCGTTGATCGCGTCCGTGCTGGTCGCGTTCACCGCTCCCGCCGCCACGTTCGTGATCGTCGTGCCGCTCGTGCCCTTCAGCGTCACTTCGTCGAAGTTCGCCGAGCCGTCAGCGTTCGTGCCGTACGTCACCGCAAGCGACGCCAGACCCGTGCCCGGGTTCGACGGGTCGACCGGCGCGACGAGGCCAGCATCCTTCAGCTGAGCCACGTTTACCGCGTCGGTGTCGTCCGTGCCGGCTGCGACGTTCTTCAGTTGCACCGGTGCCGCTGCGCCCACACCGCCCAGCGTCACGCTGTTCTTCGTCGCGCTGTCGTACACCACCGCGAGCGACTGGCCCGTCGTCGGATCGATCACGCCGCCATCGCGCAGCGATTCCTCCAGCGAGCCGACACGCGTGTTCGTCGCGAACAGTTGCGAACCGTTCACCGCGTCCTTGCTCGTCGCCGACAATGCACCGTCCGCCAGGTTGTGGATCGCCACCGGCGTCGTTGCGCCCGTGCCGCCCAGCGTGATACCCGCCTTCGTTGCGTCGTCGTACGTTACCGCCAATGACATCAGATTGCCCTTGTCGTCGTCGCCGACCAGGCCAGCATCCTTCAACTGCGCCACGTTAACCGCGTCGGTGTCGTCCGTGCCGGCTGCAACGTTCTTCAGTTGCACTGCCGTCGTTGCACCCGTGCCGCCCAGCGTGACCTTGTCCTTCGCCGTGCTGTCGTACACCACCGCCAGCGATTCGCCCGTCGTCGGGTCGATCACGCCACCGTCGTGCAACGCGTCACGCAGATCCGCGAGGTCGCCGGTGTTCGTCGCCACGCGGCCGTCCAGGTTCGTCAGCGCATCGCCGACGTTGTGGTAGTCGACCTTACCCGAACCGCCAGCCGGATCGGTCAGCGAGTACGTCGGCGCCGTCACGTTGCCGCTCGCGTCGACGGTCGAGCCGCCACCCAGCGCGGTTGCCACGCTGTTCGCCGTGCCGTACAGCTGCGAGCCGTTGATCGCGTCCGTGCTCGTCGCGTTCACCGCTCCCGCCGCCACGTTCGTCAGCTTCGTGCCGCTCGTGCCCTTCAGCTTCACTTCGTCGAAGTTCGCCGAGCCGTCAGCCTTCGTGCCGTACGTCACCGCGAGCGATGCCAGACCCGTGCCCGGATTCGACGGGTCGACCGGCGCGACCAGGCCAGCATCCTTCAGCTGCGCCACGTTAACCGCGTCGGTGTCGTCCGTGCCGGCTGCAACGTTCTTCAGTTGCACCGGCGACGATGCGCCCGTACCACCCAGCGTCACCTTGTCCTTTGCAACGCTGTCGTACACCACTGCCAGCGAATCGCCCGTCGTCGGATCGATCACGCCACCATCGCGCAGCGAGTCACGCAGATCGCCGATGCTCTGGTTCGTCGCGTAAAGCTGCGAACCGTTCACTGCATCCTTGCTCGTCGCCGACAGCGCGCCGTCCGCCACGTTGTGGATCGCCACCGGCGTCGTTGCACCCGTGCCGCCCAGCGTGATGCCCGCCTTCGTTGCATCGTCGTACGTCACCGCCAGCGACGTCAGGTTGCCAGAGCCATCGTCGCCGATCAGGCCCGAGTCCTTCAACTGACCCACGTTCACTGCGTCCAGATCCGCCACGCCCGCCTTCACGTTCGTGATGGTCGTGCCGTTCGTGCCCTTCAGCTTCACTTCGTCGAAGTTCGCCGAGCCGTCAGCCTTCGTACCGTACGTCACTGCCAGCGAAGCCAGACCCGAACCCGGATTCGACGGGTCGACCGGCGCAACGAGGCCAGCGTCCTTCAGCTGCGCCACGTTCACCGCATCGGTGTCCTCCGTACCAGCCGCAACGTTCTTCAGTTGCACCGGCGACGATGCGCCCGTACCACCCAGCGTCACGCTGTTCTTAGCGACGCTGTCGTACACCACTGCCAGCGACTGGCCCGTCGTCGGATCGATCACACCACCGTCGTGCAGCGAGTCTTCCAGCGAGCCGACGCGCGTGTTCGTCGCGAACAGCTGCGAACCATTCACAGCATCCTTGCTCGTCGCCGACAGCACACCGTCCGCCACGTTGTGGATCGCCACCGGCGTCGTTGCACCCGTACCGCCCAGCGTAATGCCGGCCTTCGTTGCGTCGTCGTACGTCACCGCCAGCGACGTCAGGTTGCCCGAGCCATCGTCGCCGATCAGGCCCGAATCCTTCAGCTGACCCACGTTCACTGCATCGGTGTCGTCCTTACCCGCCGCGACGTTCTTCAGTTCCACCGGCGTCGATGCACCCGTACCGCCCAGCGTCACACTGCTCTTCGCAGCGGAGTCATATGACACTGCGAGCGGATTCAGCCCGGTATCCAGATCCTTGAGTGCCGCCGTCAACTGATCCACGTTGACTGCATCGGTGCCCGCGACCCCTTCCGCGACGTTCGACAGAACCACCGGAGTCGATGCCCCAGTACCACCCAGTGTGACCTTGTCCTTTGCGACGCTGTCGTACACCACTGCCAGCGACTGGCCCGTCGTCGGGTCGATCACGCCACCGTCGTGCAGCGAGTCACGCAGATCGCCGATGTCCTGGTTTGTCGCGTAAAGCTGCGAACCGTTCACCGCATCCTTGCTCGTCGCCGACAGCACGCCATCCGCCACGTTGTGGATCGCCACCGGCGTCGTTGCACCCGTGCCGCCCAGCGTGATGCCTGCCTTCGTTGCGTCGTCGTACGTCACCGCCAGCGACGTCAGGTTGCCAGAGCCATCGTCGCCGATCAGGCCCGAGTCCTTCAGCTGCCCCACGTTCACTGCGTCCAGATCCGCCACGCCCGCCTTCACGTTCGTGATGGTCGTGCCGTTCGCGCCCTTCAGCTTCACTTCGTCGAAGTTCGCCGAGCCGTCAGCCTTCGTGCCGTACGTCACCGCGAGCGATGCCAGACCCGTGCCCGGATTCGACGGGTCGGCCGGCGCGACGAGGCCAGCATCCTTCAGCTGAGCCAGGTTCACCGCATCGGTGTCTTCCGTCGCAGCCGCGACGTTCTTCAACTGCACCGGCGTCGATGCACCCGTGCCACCCAGCGTCACGCTGTTCTTAGCGACGCTGTCGTACACCACTGCCAGCGATTCGCCCGTCGTCGGATCGATCACGCCACCATCGCGCAGCGAGTCACGCAGATCGCCGATGTCCTGGTTCGTCGCGTAAAGCTGCGAACCATTCACCGCATCCTTGCTCGTCGCCGACAGTACACCGTTCGCCACGTTGTGGATCGCCACCGGCGTCGTTGCACCCGTGCCGCCCAGCGTGACGCCGGCCTTCGTTGCATCGTCGTACGTCACCGCCAGCGACGTCAGGTTGCCCGAGCCATCGTCGTCGATCAGGCCCGAATCCTTCAACTGACCCACGTTCACTGCATCGGTGTCGTCCTTACCCGCCGCGACGTTCTTCAGTTCCACCGGCGTCGATGCACCCGTACCACCCAGCGTCACCTTGTCCTTTGCAACGCTGTCGTACACCACCGCCAGCGACTGGCCCGTCGTCGGATCGATCACACCACCGTCGTGCAGCGAGTCTTCCAGCGAGCCGACACGCGTGTTCGTCGCGAACAACTGCGAGCCATTCACCGCGTCCTTGCTCGTCGCCGACAGCACGCCATCTGCCACGTTGTGGATCGCCACCGGCGTACCGGCGCTACCCAGCGTCACGCTGTCCTTCGCCGTGCTGTCATACACCACCGCCAGCGATTCGCCCGTCGTCGGGTCGATCACGCCGCCGTCATGCAACGCGTCACGCAGATCCGCGAGGTCGCCCGTGTTCGTCGCCACGCGGCCATCCAGGTTCGTCAGCGCATCGCCGACGTTGTGGTAATCGACCTTGTCCGCACCGCCAGCCGGATCGGTCAACGAATATGTCGGTGCCGTCACATTGCCATTCGCACCAACGGTCGAGCCGCCGCCCAGCGCGGTTGCCACGCTGTTCGCCGTGCCGTACAGTTGAGAGCCGTTGATCGCGTCCGTGCTCGTCGCGTTCACCGCACCCGCCGCCACGTTCGTCAGCTTCGTGCCACCCGTGCCGGCCAGCGTGACCGTACCCTTCGTGTCGTCGTCGTAAGCTACCGCCAGCGGGTTGCCGCCGTCACCAGCGTTGTCGGCAACATACTTCTTCAACTGATCGACGTTCACCGCGTCGGTCCCGGCCGTACCGGTCGCGACGTTGGTGATCTGGCGTTCCGCGCCGACGTTACCGACCGAGATCGAGTTGATCCGGTTCGCCACCGAACCCGCGCCGAGCGCGACCGAGTTCGTCGCGGCGGCCTGCACCTGTGCGGCACGGCCGAGCGCGAGCGAATTCGTCGCGGCCGATGCAACGTTCGACAACGTACCGAGCGCGATGGAATCGGCCGCTGCCGCATTCGACGTATTGCCGATCGCGAGGCCGTTGGTCCCGGCCGCGTTCGCGTTCAGGCCGAGCGCCACCGCATAGTTGCCGGTTGCATTCGTGCCGTTGCCGAGCGCCGTAGCGCCGGTGCCGGTCGCGTTGCTATTGGCGCCGAATGCCATGGCGTTGTTGGCCGTCGCATTCGCGCCCGTGCCGAGCGCGATCGAACTGGTGTTGGTCGACGTCGCCGCTGCGCCGATCGCGATGCCGGTCGTGCCGCTCGCGTTCGCATCGGCCCCGATCGCCACGCCATAGCTGCCCACCGGGACGCTCGCGCTGTCCGAGCCATCGCCCTGGCCGTCCACCTTCACGTAGGGATCGGTGCCGACAACCGCGTTCGTCGACAAGCGCGAGTCGAGCGCTGCCACCTTGAAGTTGACGTCGTCGATGGCCGACTGCGTCCTGGTCGACACGCCGCCGACCAGATCCGACACCTGGCCGACCGTCGCGGCATCCGATGCCGCGTTGCCGTCGGCCACGTTCGTGATCCGACGCGTCAGGCCCGTCGCCGAATTACCCACCGAGATCGTGTTGATCTGGTTCGCCACCGAACCGAGACCGAGCGCGACTGCGTTCAGCGCCGTCGACTGTGCTGCCGTACCCGTGCCACGACCGCCGATGTACGGGTTGCTCACGCCCGCATCCGCCACTGCCTTGTTCAGCTGGCTCAGGTTCACCGCATCGTTTGCGTCCGTCGCGTTCGCCACGTTCTTGACCTGCACCGGCGTCGTCGCGCCCGTGCCACCCAGCGTGACCTTGTCCTTGGCCGCGCTGTCGTACACCACTGCGGCAATTGCCTTGCCGTCGTCGCCGATCAGGCCCGAGCCCTTCAGCTGGCTCACGTTCACCGCATCCGTGTCGGCCACACCCGCCTTCACATTCGCAAGCGTCGTGCCGTCCGCGCCGCCACCCAGCGTCACCTTGTCCTTCGTCTCGCTGTCGTATACCACTGCGGCAATTGCCTTGCCGTCGTCGCCGACCAGGCCCGAGTCCTTCAGCGAATCTTCCAGCGAACCGACGCGCGTGTTCGTCGCGAACAGTTGTGAACCATTCACGGCGTCGTTGCTCGTCGCCGACAGCAGGCCGTCCGCCACATTGTGGACCGCTACCGGCGTACCGGCACTACCCAGCGTCAAGCTGTCCTTCGCCGTGCTGTCGTACGTCACCGCCAGCGATTCGCCCGTCGTCGGGTCGATTACACCACCGTCCTTCAACGCGTCGCGAAGGTCAGCGATGTCGCCGGTGTTCGTCGCCACACGGCCGTCCAGGTTCGTCAGCGCATCGCCGACGTTATGGTAGTCAACCTTGTCCGTGCCGCCGGCAGGGTCGGTCAGCGAGTACGTCGGCGTGGTTACGCCGCCATCGGCGCCAACGGTCGAGCTGCCACCCAGCGCGGTTGCCACGCTGTTCGCCGTGCCGTACAGCTGCGAGCCGTTGATCGCATCAGAGCTCGTCGCGTTCACCGCGCCCGCCGCCACGTTCGTCAGCTTCGTGCCGCTTGCACCACCCAGCGTGATCTGATCCTTCGTTGCGCTGTCGTACACCACCGCCAGCGATTCGCCCGTCGTCGGGTCGATCACGCCGCCGCCCTTCAGCGAATCTTCCAGCGAGCCGACGCGCGTGTTCGTCGCGAACAGCTGCGAACCGTTCACCGCATCCTTGCTCGTCGCCGACAACACACCATCCGCCACGTTGTGGATCGCCACCGGCGTCGTTGCACCCGTACCGCCCAGCGTGATACCGGCCTTCGTTGCATCGTCGTACGTCACCGCCAGCGACGTCAGGTTGCCCGAGCCATCGTCGCCGATCAGGCCCGAGTCCTTCAACTGACCCACGTTCACTGCATCGGTGTCGTCCTTACCAGCCGCGACGTTCTTCAGTTCCACCGGCGTCGATGCGCCCGTGCCGCCCAGCGTGACCTTGTCCTTCGCCGTGCTGTCATACACCACCGCCAGCGATTCGCCCGTCGTCGGGTCGATCACGCCACCGCCATTCAGCGAATCCTCCAGCGAACCGACGCGCGTGTTCGTCGCGAACAGTTGCGAACCGTTCACGGTGTCCGTGCTCGTGCTCGACAGCGTACCCGCCGCCACGTTGACGATCTTGCGTTCCTTGCCAGCGCTACCGACCGATACGGTGTTGGCCACGGTCGCTATCGAGCCGTTACCCAATGCGACCGAATTGCTCCCGATCGCGACCGAATTGGCACCCAACGCGACCGCGTTCTGAGAAGCTCTCGCGTTATAGCCAAGCGACGCGCCGTTCTGGTCGGCCGACGAATTCGTACCGATCGAAACACCGTTCGAGTTCGGCGCCGAGGCGCCATGGCCGATCGCCACGCTATCCGTCGACGCGATCGCTGTATTGCCGATAGCGACACCATTAGCCGCGCTTGCCGTGGCTTTGCTGCCAACGGCGATCGAGCCGAATCCCGTAGCTACCGCGTTATCGGTGCCGTCACCTGCGCCATTCGCCTTGAAGTACGGGCTGTTGACGCCGACATTCGCAATCGCGGCATTCAACTGGGTGACGTTTACCGCGTCCGTGCCTTGCGTGCCCGCGGCCACGTTCGTGATCTGTCGTTGTACCGCCGCCGAACCAACCGACACGGCATTGCCTCGGTTTGCTACCGAACCTGAGCCGAGGGCTACCGCCCCGTCCGCCGTGGCAGTAGCATTGTCACCAAGCGCTGTTGCTCGCGCGGCTTGAGCGGCACTAAGTCGTCCAAGCGCCGTTGCACCTTGCCCATCGGCTTTCGAAGCTGACCCGACCGATATCGACGACAGACCTTGCGCATTGGCAGAGCTCCCGATTGCAATCTGAGTGCTGATGCTATTCGGATCGCCGGCTCCGCCGGCAACCGCGCCGTTACCGATCGCCACGCTATTGACGCCACTTGCCGTCGATGCAGTCGAGCCCCTGACCTTGATATAGGCATCGTCAAGCGCCGCGGTGATTCCGATCGAACCGAACGTGCCGATCGTGCTCCCATCCAACACCTGGACCACGTCATTTTCGCCGGCTGCTTCCTCGCCGCTTTCCGACGTGCCGACGATATCGGCAGCCGACGCACCACCGATAGCCACACCCCCCAATGCGACCGCGACCAGCGCCTTGCGCGCAGCGCGCGACGATCCCTTCGATTTCGACCGCGCGGTTTCCCCGGCGGCCACCCATGTACCTGTCGACGCGTTCCAGACGGTCCGATAAGTTTTGTTCACGTTGATTGCCTCTAGACGAAAGTGTGAGACGAGATTTGAGCTACGTGAGCCAATATATTTTTTACAAGTGCGTTCGATAATCAGACACCGGGCCGACGTAAAACTTAATTTGTAAGACTGGTCCGAATATGACGATGCCTGACACTTTTGCGAGGAAAACACCACACGGCATTTCGCTAAAACGCCGCATCGTTTGACACGCACGCCGATCGCGCCTTATAAACGCAGCGCGCAGGCCATCTCGCAAACTAGGACCAGTCCTACCGCTCAGAGCGAATTGCTTCGGACTGCCCTACATACCGGTGGCCCTGCCATCCCGATAATTGGCTCGTTCCCCGAGCCGGCAGCGCAATCGCCTGCCATCCCACACGGCTTACGGATATCGCTACGCGTCGCGGTTCGCGAGCGGCTCTCGCCGTTCGCATCGCGCGCGGCCCCCGAGTTGCGCATTGATTTCACGGTATTCGTCCCATGCCCATCCGAAACCTGTTCGCGTCCCCGGTGGACGCCAACGCGCCGTTCGCGTCGATCGATGGCGAGGCGCGCGACCTGAGCCTGCTGCACCGCTACCAGCGCTTCACGCTGTACGGCGGTGCTGCCGTGCTGTCGCTCGTGATCCTGTTCGCGACGAGCGTGCTGCTCGACGGCTCGGTGCGCGACTACATCGCCAAACGGCGCGAGCTGTTCACCACGCACAAGGCGCTCGTCGAACTCGAGATCGATGCGAAACAGGCATCGGTGCGGCGCTCGGTGATCAACGCGGAGCTGCTGTGGAACAGCCACCCGCACCATTCGCGCAGCGCGGCCGAGGCGCTCGCGCGCGACGGCCATGTAGTGCTGTCGCCGTTGCGCAACGTGAGCGACATCTTCGTGGCCACGACACCGGAAGCATTGGCCGGCAACGACGCCGACGAATACGTGCAGCTGATGGAACGGCTGACGATCTCGGTGGCGGCCGCCGAGCGGCAATCGGGGATGCCGCTGTCGGGCTACGCGTACAGCCCCGACCGCAACGTGCTCGCGATCACGCCGCCGCCGTCGATGCCGTATCGCGACGTGCTGGAGCACATCGGCGTGGCCGACACGCGCGCGCTGATCGATCGCCTCGCGTTCAACACCGCCGACTGGTCGAATCCGGCCGTCGCGCGCTACTGGCGCGCGACGCGCCGCATCGCGTGGGAGCCGCCCGCGATCGACCCGCTCACCGGCAAGAAGGTGTTTCGCCTGGTCGAACCGGCGTTCGACGGCCCGCGGCATTTCATGACCTTCGTCAGCGATCTCGACGTGAACGTGCTCGACGACCGCCTGAAGCAGGCGCCGGAGGACGCGGTGGTGATGCTGGTCGACCAGGCCGGCCGCGTGCTGCTGGACGAGGACCGCACGCGCGCGTCGATCGACGGCGCCGCGCTGATACGCCACGCGCTCGCCGAGAACGCGTGGCGGCGCGGCCTCGACCGCTTCGACGAAAGCTATCTGCACGGCGTCTTCACGATCAGCGACCGGATCGCCGACACGGGCTTCGCGATCGTCTATGCGTATTCGTGGCGCACGATCGCGATCGCGATCTGGCCGACGATCGTGCGCGAGTTCGGCGTGGCCGCGCTGATCCTGGCCGTGCTGTGGACGCTCGTGATCGCGTTCGACCTGAAGGTGTTCGCGCCGGTGTTCCGCCGCTCGCGCCGCGTGTTCGAAACCGACGAGATGAGCCGCGCGATCATCGCGACCTCGCCGTTCGGCATCGTGCTCGTGTCGCTCGACAGCGACGCGGTGCTGCTGCGCAACCGGATGCACGAGCTGTACGAAAGCGCGGCCGGCGAGCCGCCGCTGCACGAGCGCCTGCTCGCGCGCTACCGGCAAGGAGCGGACGGCGCGCCGGTGCAGCTCGACGTGGAATGCCCCGTGACGCTCGACGATGGCCGCGCGCGCGACCTGCTCGTCAACTTCGTGCGCGTGCGCTACCGCGGCAAGGACACGCTGCTGTGCGGCTTCTCCGACATCACGACGCGCGCCGACACCGAGCGCGCGCTCGACAGCGCGAACCGCGCGAAATCGACCTTCCTCGCGACGATCAGCCACGAGATCCGCACGCCGCTGAACGCGATGCTCGGCAATCTCGAACTTCTGGACAAGGCGCCCGACCGCAATCGCGAGAAGTCGCGGCTGCACGCGGTCACGTCGGCCGCGCGGATGCTGCTCGACATGCTGAACAACGTGCTCGACATGACCAAGATCGAAGCCGACCGGATGACGCTCGAAGCGACCAGCTTCCGCATCGACGAGCTGGCGCGCGACATCGTCGAGCTGTTCGAGCCGATCGCGCGCGCGAAAGGCGTGGCGCTGCGCGTCGACGTCGATGCGCAGGCCGAGCGGCCGTACGTGGGCGATCCGCTGCGGGTGCGGCAGATCGTCGTCAACCTGGTCAGCAACGCGATCAAGTTCACCGATCGCGGCACGGTCGCGCTGTCGGTGACGGCGCCCGCGGCCGACGGCACGCCGGTGATGATCCGCGTCAGCGATTCCGGCATCGGCATGACGGCCGCGCAGCTCGAACACGTGTTCGAGCCGTTCGCGCAGGCCGACGAATCGATCGCGCGCCGCTTCGGCGGCACGGGCATCGGCCTGCCGCTGAGCAACCGGCTCGCGGAATCGATGGGCGGGCGCATCGCCGTGGACAGCGTGCCGAACGTCGGCTCGACCTTCGTCGTGTCGCTGCCGCTGCCGCTCGACCCTCAGCACGGGATGCAGCCCGCGCCGGCCGGCGGCGATACGCCCGACCTGCGCGTGCTGTTCGTCGACGACAACCCGGTCAACCGCTCGCTCGTGCACGACCAGCTCGACGTGCTCGGCTATCGCGCCGACGTGGCGTCGAGCGTGGCGGAGGCGCTCGATCTCGTCGAGCGGCACGACTACGCGATCGTGATGACCGACCTCAACATGCCGGGCCTCGACGGCTATGCGCTCGCGCGGATGCTGCGCGAGCGCGGCCGCGCGCTGCCGATCCTGGCCGTGACCGCGCATGCGGAGCCGGACGAGATGCGGCTGTCGAAGGAAGCGGGCATCGACGAGATCGTCACGAAGCCGACGTCGCTGCGTTCGCTCGAACAGGCGATCGCGAAATACACGGGCCCGTGGCGGCCGGGCCGCGCACTGCTGCCGGCGCCGGCCAGCACGCGCGGGCCGCTGCCGCGCGACCTGCGTGCGGCGCTGGCCGATGCGACGCATCGGGCCAATGCGGCGATCGCGCGGGCGCTCGAATACGGCGACCTGAAGGCCGCCCGCGCGGAGATCCACAGCATGCGCGGCGCGTTCGCGATGATCGGCGAGCGCGACGTGTCGGGCCTGTGCGCATCGCTGGAAGCGCTGGCGCTGGCCGGCGACGCCGTGGCGTTCGCGCGGGAGTTCGAGCAGTATCGAAGCAGCGCCGAAAGCGCACTCGCGCGGCGCGCCGAAGCAAGCGCGGAGCAGCGTGCCGACCCGCTCGCGATGGCGGCGGCAACGAAGCAGTAAGAATGGAGGGAGAGCGAGGCGGGCATTCGGCTCGCTTCGGTTCGTCCGGATGACGAAGGAAGGAAGTGCGCGGCAACCGCGGGCCGGTGTTCGACGCTCGCATGAGGCAGCGTGAGGAGTAGTGCTACAACCGACGTAGCGCGCATTACGGCCGGGCCCAACGACCGCCGTCGAATATGCGTCACGGTGCCGCGCAAACCAAGCTTACCGTCACGGGATACGGTATCCAATAGGACTGAACCGATTTGCGCTCGGATTTTTTCCCGTCAATCAACCGCCATTCGTTGACGGATGGCGGCCGGTTCGTCGTTTCGCGCGGTCATGCCTGGATCGTCGACGGTTCGTGTGCATTCATCGTCATGGTGAGCGGCGAATGAACGCGTCGTGAGGTGTGCCACGGGTACATCGAAGCGATCGTCCGACACGCTTTTCAACACATTGGTGATGAAACGAAGATGCGGCCAGCCAACGCAAGCGCCGCGAAATCGTTGACCAGCAAGCATCCGAGCCATAGGCCTGATGGCCAGTTCTGCAGAAACGCAAATAACCCTCACCCGAAACCGTTCGAACTTGGCTAAAGTGGTTGCACGTTTTCGCAAGGAGGTTCAGGTCATGTCGCCACGCCACGCGTGTGACGAAGTGACGATCGGAATCCCCTGCGTAAACGAGCGCGGCCTGCAGATGTAGGAGCACCTGCAGGCCGCTGACCACAACCAACTCAAACTAGCAAGGAGTTGACCATGGCTGACGCGAATCATAGCGCACCATTTATTTTCCAAGACTGTTTCGTCAACACTCAGACATCGTCTCAATCTCGCCGCATCGTCCCGCACCTGAGGCTCACCGACATGGCGCCGCCTGTCCTGCATCTGTGGATGAAGCTGTCCGGCCGGTGGATCGAGGCAGCGGGCTTCGAACCCGAGCAGCGCCTGCAGATCGAGGTGTCGCACCAGCGGCTGGTGATCACGCCAATCGACGCCGCGGGCAGCGATCCTGTCGGGAAGGTCGGGAAGAATGGATTCCCCGCTGTCGAACCCGCGACGGAGCGGCGGCAGCGGCAGCGGCAGTTCTCGGTGATCACGGGGGAAGCACAATGAGTCACGACAATCAGCATCACGACGCCGACAACGTGCCGGACGATTTCGACTACTACGACGTCGGGGAACTGGCGGCCAAGTCCGCACTCGTGCTGAAACTCAACGCATTGATCGCCACGCACGGCCTGAGTGAGGATGAGGCTGCGGCGCTCGCGGAAATGGTCCGGGCGGCGGTCACGCCCGAGCAGCGCGAGCGGCTCCGGAACGTTACGCTGGATCATCTGATGGTGATGCTGGCGGCATTTGGCCAGCATGTGGAAATCGTGGTGCGGCCCGTGGGGGAATCGGGCCCGGCAGGTATCACGGTGTCGGTCTGACAGCGGGCGTAGCCCGATAAGGAAGGGGTAGCAGCCTTAAGCGCGCTGGCGTGCGCTTAAGGCAGCGTCAGGCGTCGGTGCCATCAAGAAAATCACGACTGCGGCCTGGCCGAACGGTCGGGACCTAAGCGGCTTCGGCGCCACACCCCTTCCATTTAACGTGGACGATTGTCACAGCCAATCGGAACAGGCTGATTCCGTCATCCGCGTTGAATCCGCAAAATAACCGCTGCCGTGATCATCGGCAGCGGCTCACCCAACGGATCGCCCGATCCGCCGTGCGCCTGATACACACGCCGATTGCCGTAGAGCAAATTAATTCAACTCGCGTCGTAAACTTCGAAGCCCGACCGTAAGGCCCTGATGGACGATTCCCGGCACGCGATGCGGCCGGTTACGACGCCGCGCCCGCGCGGCGCACCCCGGCTGGACGCCTTCAGCCTCAAACTCAATCGCCGACTGACGCTGTTCCAACGCGGCGCGCCTGAACTGTGGCTGCTCATCGAGACAGATCCCGTCGTCCACTCCTTTTGCGAGCGTCCGGGTTACGCGCAGCTCGGTGGACAACGTCATCTCGTGGATTTTTAGGTCCGCTATGCCGACCGCGAAGAGTGGGTCATCCTGTCCGATGCGCTCGCGGAGACGTCGCAGACCGCTGCGCGCCCTGACGACGAACGCATGGGCATGCCCATGCGTATGGTGACATCAACCGACCTCGCGGCCGGGCGCGCCTGGATCGACAACTGGCGGCACATGCTGCCCTGTCCAGGCGTCGCAGGACTTGGCAGCCAGTTTCATGCGTGACGTCCGGACGCTGGTCGCGCTCAAGCGAGAGCTGTTGCCGGGCGTGACCACCTTCGTCGACAGCGTTCGACTCGAAGCGATCGACGACAAAGCTGATCGACTCGTGGTGACGACCTCGGTTGGGGACGAGGCGCGCTTGGTTCATTTCAATCTCGATTTCACGGGAACGCCGTCGTTCGGGTGACGCCTGTATCGCTTGCGCGACTGGACTGACGATCTTGCCGATTGGGTGGATCGGCTGCGTCGCGAGGAACAGTTGGCCGATAACGCGAAGCGTGAAGCCGCGGCGATTGGCGGCATGATGCGCGTCGAGCTGACCGGATGCCGCGTGGTGTCCGCATGCTTGCATTCGATACAGACGGCGCCGAGCGCCCGGCGGGTGACCGCCGAATGGATCAACCTCGCCGATGAGATCGATGCGTAAATCAACAAGGTTCTTGCTCCGCTTCGATGATGAGCCACACGCGTTGGCCCTCCGCGTGGCCTCCGGAGAGGCGGCCGGAAAGTCCGGGTGCCGCGTCAATCAGATGCGTCCGAAAATCCGAATTTGTGGTTTTCCGTCAACGGCTTGCAATTTCTGACAGTAATTCGTAATGCTTTCGATATGCTTTCGGCCAATCATCCAACGAATGAGCGCGGGCCGCGTCGAAAGTATGAACAAAAATACGCATCGTCTGGTGTATTCCGGACTTCGGGGCATGGTGGTGGCCGTCGCGGAGACAGCGACGGCCGAGGGCAAATCGGCAACGGGCGAAGCACGTGCGCGGCGGCGGTCGTCGACGTCTGGTGTCCGCGTCGTTGTGGCAGGTGTCGCAGCGCTCGGCATGCTACCTACCCTGTCCGATGCGCAGATCGTGCCGACGCCGGGTACCAGCACGCACGTGATCCAGACGCCGAACGGCTTGCCTCAAGTCAACGTGGCCGCGCCGTCGGGCGCCGGCGTCTCAGTCAACACCTACAACCAGTTCGACGTCTCGCGCGCCGGCGCGATCCTGAACAACTCGGCCACGATGGTTCAGACCCAGCAGGCGGGCTGGATCAACGGCAACCCGAATTACAGTGCAGGCCAGGCCGCACGGATCATTGTCAACCAGGTCAACAGCCCGAATCCGTCCCAAATTCGCGGCGCCGTAGAGATCGCTGGCGCGCGTGCGGAGCTCGTCCTGGCGAATCCGTCCGGGATTTTCGTAGATGGCGGAACCTTCCTGAATACCAGCCGCGCGACCTTGACGACCGGCGTGCCGTACTACGGCGCCGATGGTTCACTCGCCGGATACAACGTCAACCGCGGGCTCGTGACCGTCTCGGGTACCGGCTTGAACGCAACCGGTACCGATCAGGTGGACCTTATCGCCCGCGCTGTACAGGTCAATTCCGCCATCTATGCGAAGAACCTGAACGTGATCGCCGGCGCGGCCCAGGTTAATCACGACACGCTCGCCGCAACGCCGATCGCCGGTGACGGCTCCGCTCCAGCGGTCGCGATCGACGTGAGCCAGCTGGGCGGAATGTATGCCAATAGGATCGTCCTCGCATCGAACGAGTTCGGTGTGGGGGTCGCCAACGCCGGCGTCATCGCCGCGCAGGCAGGCGACCTGACGCTGCAGTCGAACGGTCGGCTCGTCCTTACGGGTAAGACCACGGCAAGCGGCAATATGGCGCTGTCGGCCGCGGGTGGCATCCAGAACAGCGGCACAACGTACGCGCAGCAATCGCTGTCGGCCAGCACAGCAGCCGATCTCACGAACAGCGGGACGCTCGCGGCGCTGCAAAATACGACGGTGAACGCCGGCAGCATCAATTCGACTGGCACGCTCGGCGCGGGCGTGAACAATGACGGCTCCGTCGCACACAGTGGCGACCTGAACCTGACGGCGTCCGGCCAACTGACCGCGACCGGCCAGAATGTCGCGGGCGGCAATGCATCGCTGACCGGCGGCAGCGTGAATCTCGCCGGCAGCCAGACGGCCGCGAGCGGCAATCTGTCGCTGAACGCGACGGCTGGCGACGTGAACCTGTCGAACGCGACGACGAGCGCGCAAGGCGCCATTCAGGCGAACGCATCGGGCACCGTGATCAACGATCACGGCAGCCTGTCGAGCGGCGGCAGCACGACGCTGACCGGTGGCAATCTGTCGAACCAGAGTGGCAAGGTTTCATCGCAGGGGCCGCTGTCGGTCAACGTGGCCGGCCAGATCGCCAACCAGTCCGGCGAACTGGTATCCGAGAGCACGGCGGACGTGCGTGGCGGCGCCATCGCGAACAATCAGGGCACCCTCCAAAGCGCGGCCGGCATGACGGTGGCCGGTGTGTCACTGGACAACACGGCTGGGCGGATCACGTCGCTCAATGGCGACGGTTTGTCGGTGACGACGAGCGGCCAATTGACCAATGCGGCGGGGACCACCGCGAGCAGTGCGCAAGGCGGTGTCATCGGCGGCAACGGCGATGTGTCGGTCCAAGGCGCAAACGTTGTCAATCGCGGTGCGATCACCTCCAACACGAATTTGCGTGTCGCGGGCCAGTCGGTCGACAACGGCAGCGGTACGCTGCAGGCTGCGCAAAAGGTTGCTGTCGATGCGGGCGCGCGCCTGATCAACAACGGCGGCTCGATCGTCGGTCAGACGGTCGCGCTGACTGGCACGACCCTCGACAACAGCGCCGGTACCGTGCAGGCGAGCCAGGTGTTGTTGAACGCGACCGACCTCGTGAACCACGGCGGCACGATCACGCAGACCGGTACCGGCCCGATGGCCGTCAACGTGTCGGGCACGCTCGACAATTCCACTGGCGGCACGCTGCAAACCAACAGTACCGACCTGACGCTCACCCCTGCCGCGCTCGTCAACGACGGCGGCACGATCACCCATGCCGGCAACGGCACGCTGACGCTTGGCGGTGGTACGGGGTCGGTGTCGAACGTGGGAGGTTCGATCGCGAGCAACGGGCGCGTGGCCGCGCAAACCGGCACGCTGAACAACACGGCGGGCTCGATCAACGCGCAGAACGGCCTGACGGCAACCGTCGGCGGTACGCTCAACAACGCGAGCGGCAAGCTGCTGTCGAACACGGATCTAGGCGTCACCAGCGATACGCTGGCGAACGACGGCGGCCAGATCGGTGCGGGCACGAACGCAACGATCCACACCGGTTCGATGACGAATCAGGGCGGTTCGATCGTCGGGCCGAACCTGTCGGTCACCGCCGATTCGACGCTGGACAACAGCGGCGGCAAGCTCGAGGCCAATCAGCTTGCGCTGACCGCCGCCAACCTCGTGAACCACAGCGGTACGATCACGCAGTATGGATCGTCAGCGATGGGGATGAACGTCAGCGGCACGCTCGACAACTCGGCTGCCGGCGTGATCCAGACCAACGCCACGGATCTGACGCTTGAACCGGCCGAGCTGAACAACGCGGGCGGCACCATTACGCATGCCGGCACCGGCACGCTGACGATTGCGCCGGGCAAGGGAGGCAGTGCGCTGAACAACGCGTCGGGCACCATCGTGACGAAGGGACAAGCCATCGTCAACGCGGCCGCCTGGAACAACGCGAGCGGTATCCTCGCCGCGCAGCGTGGCATCAACGCGGCCATTGCGGGCGACGTGAACAACGCGCAGGGCCTGCTGCGATCGGACGCGTCGCTGTCGTTGAAGAGTGGCGGCGCTCTGTCAAACCGAGGCGGCCACATCCAGGCGGGGCAATCGGTTGCGGGCGACGCCAGCACGCTCGCCATTCAATCGGCCTCGATCGACAACGCGGACGGCGCCATTGTCGACCTCGGTGCCGGCAAGATGACGGTGCAAGGCGGCAGCCAGATCGCCAACAGCCACACCGGCGGCGTATCGGGCATGGGGGCGATTACCGGCAACGGCGACGTGACGATCGTCGCAGCATCGATCAGCAACACGCAAGGCGGGCAACTCAGCGGCGCGTCTCTGCATGTCCAGGGGAATACACTCGACAACAGCGGTGGCACGATCGGTAACGTTGCCAATTCGAACGGCGACGTCGACGTGACCACGGCTGGTGCGATCACGAACACGAACGGCCAGATCAGCTCGACGCACGACCTGTCGGTCGCGGCGGCCACGCTGCAAGGCGGTGGCATGTACAGCGCGACGCATGACGCCAACGTGAACCTCCAGGGCGATTACACTTCGGCATCCGACACGCAATTCAACGTCGGTCACGATCTTGCCTTCACGCTGCCCGGCACCTTCACGAACAACGCGAACCTGCAATCGGTCAACAACCTGAGCGTCAACGCGGGCAACATCGTCAACGTGGGCGCCTTGACGGCCGGCGGCCTGCTGCACACGCAATCGACCAACCTGATCAATACCGGCGCGCTCGTGGGTGCCAGCGCTTCGCTCAACGCGACGAATACGCTCTCGAATCTCGGGCCGACCGCGCTGATTGGTGCATCGGACAGCAACGGCACACTGGAAATCCTCGCGCACGACATCGAGAACCGCGACGACACGACCACGACCGATTCGATGGCGACGACGGCCATCTTCGGCATGGGCAAAGTCGTGCTGGCGGGCGGCAAGGATGCCAGCGGTAATTACACGAACGCGGCGCTGGTCAACAACGTGTCCGCGCTGATTCAGTCCGAAGGCGATATGGAACTGCATGCGGACAAGGTGACGAGCACGCGCCGCGTGATGAAGACCTCGACGAGTTCGATCGATCCATCGCTGCTCGGCCAGTTCGGTATTCCGATCAGCGGCCGTACTGGCCAGGTTGGCGTGAAGGATCCGGACAGCATCGGCGGCGTCTACACCGAGCCGCCTCACGGCGGTCAGTGGAACAGCACGTATCAGTTCACGACCTACTACGCGGACAGCGCGATGGCGACGACCGTGACGGACATCAGCCCGGCGGCGCAGATCGTGTCGGGCGGCAGGATCGATGCGTCGTCGGTCGGCACGCTGCAAAACTACTGGAGCAACATCGCCGCGGTCGGCGACATCAAGATGCCGGCCTACTACGACGCCGACGGCTGGGCGGCGTCCGGCCAGAAGCTGCCGGGCGTGTCGGTTTCCTACTCGGGCCAATATCACTACAACAACTACGACAACACGGAACACGACTGGCAATTGCCGTTCGGCAATGCGCCGTTCGTGACCGGTCGCCCGGGCGGTTACACGCAGGCGGCGCCGGCCTCGATCAAGGATTACAAACTACCGAAATACGACTCGACGTTGAGTTCGAACGGCACGATTTCGGGCACGGGTGTCAGCGTCAACAACTCGGCGGGCAACGCCTCGATTCCGTCGCTCGGCTTGCTGCCGGGGCAGTCGGTGCCGGGTCTCACCCCCACCAACCTGAGCGGTAACGCGAGCGGCGCGAAATCGGGTGCGTCGGCCGTGCACGGTGGCCCGTCGGCGCCGGTCGATCCGATCATCGCCAGTGCAACGGCGCTGAACGTGCTGAACAACCTCACCATTCCGCAAGGCGGCTTGTTCAAGCCGACGACTGCGCCGAATGCGGGCTACGTGATCGAAACGAATCCGGCGTTCACGAACCGGAAGAATTTCATTTCGAGCGACTACTTCTTCAGTCAGCTTGGCGTCGACCTGACTCATATCCCGAAGCGGCTCGGCGACGGCTTTTATGAGCAACAGCTCGTGCGCAACGAGATCACTTCGCTGACCGGCAAGGCAGTGCTGGGACCGTACACGGACCTGCAGACGATGTACCAGTCGTTGATGGCGGCCGGCGCGGATCTGTCGAAGTCGCTCGATCTGCCGATCGGAGCCAGCCTATCGGCCGATCAGGTGTCGAAGCTGACCAGCAACGTGATCATGATGGAAACGCGGGTGGTCGACGGCCAGTCGGTGCTGGTGCCGGTCGTGTATCTCGCGAAGGCCAGTCAGCAGAACATCGACGGGCCGTTGATCAGTGCGACGAACATCGACTTCCAGAACGCGCAGTCGTTCACGAACAGCGGCACGATCAAGGCGGACAACGCGCTGGCGATCCAGGGCAAGCAGATCGACAACGCGTTCGGCGCGCTGCAAAGCGGCGGATTGATGTCGTTGAAGACCGAGAACAATATCGATCTGACGTCGGCGAACGTGAAGGCCGGTAGTCTGCAACTGGACGCCGGGAAGGACCTGATTCTCGATACGGCGACGCAGACGAATACGCGGGTGAGCCGCGACGGCGCGACGAGCGTGGTGACGACGCTCGGGCCAATGGCGAAACTCGACGTCACAGGTGACGCGTCGATCACGACGGGTGGCAATTTCCAGCAGAACGCGGGCAATTTGTCGGTCGGTGGCAATCTCGGCATGAATGTCGGCGGTAACTGGGATCTCGGTGCGGTGCAGACGGGCGAGCATAAGATTGTGCAGCGCGCGAACGGCGTGTCCAACACCGACATCAACAAGGTTACCGGTAGCTCGGTGACAGTCGGTGGGCAGTCGATGATCGGTATTGGTGGCGATCTGTCCGCCAAGGGCGCGCAGATCGACCTCGGCCAGGGTGGAACGATTGCGGCCAAGGGCAACGTGACGCTCGACGCAGCGAGTGCGACCTCGACAGTGAACAGCAACAGTTCGGGTAGCGACAGTCACGGCAGCTACGCGGAAACGCTGCATACGGCGGATCAGGCGCTGACCGGGACGACGCTCAAGGGTGGCGACACGGTGAATATCGTGTCGGGCAAGGACATTACGCTCTCCGGTAGCGCAATCAGCCTCGACAAGGGCAACGCGAACTTGCTGGCGGCCGGCGATGTGAATGTCGGCACGGCAACCGAGACGCATGAGCTGAACTCACACGAGACGCATAGCCACAGCAATGTGGTGAGCGGCGTGAAGATCGCGAGCGGAATCGACCAGACGGCGACCTATAGCCAGGGCAGTACGATTTCGGCGGATGGCGTGACGGTCACGAGCGGCCGGGACATCAACGTGACGGGCAGTAATATCGTCGGTACAAACGATGTGTCGCTGTCGGCTGCGCGGGACGTGAACATCAAGACCTCGCAGGACACGATTCAATCGTCTACCTATTACGACAAAAAGGAAACCGGCCTGATGTCGAATGGGGGCCTCTCGGTGTCGGTCGGTTCTCGTTCGAACTCGGACAAGCAGCAGTCTTCATCGGTGACAAACAACGGCAGTGCGATTGGAGCACTGAACGGCAACCTGACTGTGAGTGCGGGCAACGATTTGCACGCGACCGGCAGCATCCTGCATGCGGGCAACGACGTGAATCTTGCCGGCAAGACCGTGAAGATCGACGCCGCGACGGATACATCCAACTTCGCAGAGCAGCAGCAGTTTCGTCAGGCCGGCGTGACGGTGGGCGTGACGAATCCGGTCGTGGCCGCGGTGCAGACTGGTCGGCAGATGACGAACGCTGCGCAAAGCGTGGGTGGCGATCCGCGCTTGATCGCGCTGGCAGCCGCTACGACGGGCCTTGCGGCGAAGAACACCTATGACTCGCTGAAGCAGATGGGCGGCGACCCGGTGAAAGCCGCGACAAGTGTCGGGATCAACGTGTCGGTCGGCGCGAGCAAGAGCGACAGCCAGATGCAGGCACAGTCGAACACTGCGGTGGGGAGTACCGTGTCGGCAGGCCGCAACGTGACGATCGCTGCCGCTGGCGCCGGCAAGGACAGCAATATCGACGTGATCGGCAGCACGATTTCTGCAGGCAACAATGCGAAGTTGGCCGCCGAAGGCAATGTGAACCTGCAGGCGGCAGAAAATACCAGTAGCCAGCACAGTACGAACAGTGGGTCGAGTGCGTCGGTGGGCGTGTCGTTCACGGTCGGCGACAAGTCGGGGATAGCCTTTACGGCGGGCGTTGCAGGCAATCGAGGCAACGCGGATGGAGATTCGTCGACGTGGACGAATACGCACGTGGCTGCAGGCAACCAGCTTGCAATCCAGTCGGGCGGCGATACGAATCTGAAGGGCGCGGTCGTGTCAGGCAAACAGGTGGTTGCCGATGTCGGCGGTAACCTGAACATCGAGAGCCTGCAGGACAAGGATCACTATGATTCGAAGCAGCAGAGCGCCGGTATTTCGGCGAGCGTGTGTGCGCCGCCGCTTTGCGCCGGGAAGTCGAGCGTGGCGGGCAGTGTCGGCCAGACCAAGATGAACAGCGATTACGCAAGTGTGATCGAGCAATCGGGAATCAAGGCGGGTGATGGCGGTTTCCAGGTCGATGTGAAGGGCAATACCGATCTCAAAGGCAGTGTGATCGCGAGCAGCGACAAGGCAGTGCAGGACAACCTGAACAAACTGACGACCGGCACCCTCACCCATAGCGACATCGAGAACCACGCATCGTACGACGCATCGTCGGTCGGGCTCTCGGGCGGCTATGGCGGCACTATCGGCAAGGATCAGAAAGGCACGGCGGATAACGTGAATCCGGTGCCGGGAACCAGTGTGCCGAGCAAGGGCGGGGTGTCGGTTGCGCCGCCAGTGGTGATGGGCGCATCAGGTGACGCGAGCTCGACCACGAAGAGCGGTGTGAGCGGTGGTACGGTCACGATTACAGACGGCGCGAAGCAACAGCAGCTGACGGGCGAGACCGCCGCCGAAGCGGTAGCGAACATCAATCGCGACACGTCGAACACGAGCAGTGCGCTCGCGCCGATCTTCGACAAGGACAAGATTCAGGCCGGGTTCGACATCACGAGCCAGTTTATCAACCAGGTCGGGACCTTCGTCGACAATCGATTGAAGGAAGCGGACGCAGCGCAGGCCGCCGCCAAGAATCCAAATCTGACGCCCGAGCAACGATTGCAGGCGCAGCAGCAGGCCGACAAGTTGACGGCTGAGTGGGGGCCGGGTGGTACGTATCGGCAGGTGCTGTCCGCACTGACCGCAGCTGCGGGCGGCAACGTTACCGGCGGCGCAGGTCAGTTTGCGCAGGCCGGTGTGGTGAATTACCTGCAGCAGCAAGGTGCATCGTACATCGGCAAGCTGGTCGAAAACGGCACCGTGACGGAAGGTAGCCCGCTGCATGCAGCGCTGCACGCGATTGTGGGGTGCGCTGGTGCGGCGGCTAGTAGCCAGAGCTGCGGCGCTGGGGCGATGGGCGCGGCGGCATCCAGTCTGCTGACGAATCTGTTTGCGCCCCCAACTCCTGATATGACCGAGCAGGAGAAGGAAGCGAAACAGAATCTGATTTCGTCCATCGTGGCCGGCGTGGCGGCTGAATCCGGGGTGGGCGGCGCCTCGGGCGCGACCACGACAACGACCAGCGCGACCGTGGCCGCGCAGAACAATTGGCTTGCGACTGAACAGAAGGTGCAGGCGCAGAAGGAGTTGATGGCCTGTACGAATCTGATGTGTGCTGTCCAGACAACAGGAAAGTGGGCAACGGTATCGTCAGTACAGGATGCCGCGACGTTGGCTGGATTTGGCAAGGGGCTTGCGCAGGCAGGCTGGAACGACGTCCGTGGGTTGGCGGAATTCCTGAGCGACCCGGTGACCGGCCTGAAAGGGATGTATGACCTGATCAACAGCAAGGAGATGCGTGACCAGCTTGGACAGGCGGTCGTTGACAACTTGAATGTCAAGATCGGACAGATTCAGACCGCGCTGCGCGTCGGCGGGACGGACCAGGCGCTGCAACTCGGTGAAAATATAGGCGATCTGACTTGGCAGGTCGGTTCCGTGGTGGCTGGCGTTGGCGGTGCTGTGAAGGCCGGTGTAGGCCTTGCCAAGGTCGGCATCACGGTCGGTCGCGATATGCTTGATAGCATGGCGCTCGCGGGGCGTAGCGCGACCGTGGTCGATGCCGGCATTACGTGGGGGAAGGGCATTGGTACGCAGGGACTTCCGTGGGAAAATTATCTTGAGACGAAGATGCCCGCGGGATCACGTTTGCCACCGAATTTCAAGACGTTCGATTTCTACGATATTGAAACCCGAACGGCGACAAGCGCCAAGACATTGGACACGACATTGCAATCTCGGGTCACCAACCCACAGCAGGTATATTCGTCGGTGAAGGTCAACATTGACGCTATGTTGAACTATGACAAACCCTACACCCTCCTTGGCACACGGGTTGATCCTGCACAAATAGTGAGTAAAGAATTGCAACTTGCAGTGCCGGAACAAACAAACGCGGCGCAGTGGGAGCAGATCAATCGGGCTATCCAGTACGGTGAGAGCCAGGGTGTTAAGGTTGTTGTGACAACGGTAAAGGGGAAGTGAATTGAGTGACGTTAATCCTTGGCGCGGTGCGGCCATTTATCGAAATCGAGATTTCATTTTCATTGGAACGCAGTCTGGATATAGCGTTTCAATCGCAGATCCGGATGGAGGTGCACATTTTCTCGACACAGATGCTGATGACGAAACACTCGGTCGTTGTCTCAACGATGCGTTGTTGAAAAGCCGTTTCATTACCCCGCAGCAACGTGCGGAAAATCCGCTTTTCTTCGACTTTCGGCTGGTTGGAGAGAACTATAAGAAGTGGGTCGATGGCCTTCTTACACGGTTCGGGTACAAAACCAAGCAAGCCCTGTTCAAGAAAATGATCTTGTGCCACGCAAAAGTCGTTGACGGTGTTCTAACGCTTGATCCAAACCGTCATGACAAGCTCGAAGCGTGGGAAGGGTTGGGCGACGACACCAAAGTCATCCTTCCATTCGATTCGCCAGAAGCCGAAATCGGCGCTGCTCTGCGAGTCGCGTTGGATCGATGCATTCCATAAATCGACGAACCCGATTGATAAGAACAACATCTATGAGCATTAACCGACGGGGGAATTGCATTGCAGCCTCGCTGCTGTTTGTGGTACTTCATTCGTGCAATGATCGAGTAAAGATATGAAGAGGCTGTCGACAAAGAAAGTCATTTTTTTCCTCGTTTGGGTGGTGCTGGGAGTTTGGGTGATTTCCCGGACTCCGACAGTTTCCACTGCGAAAGCGAAATTGGAAATTATGACTGCGGATTTGAGTTATCTTTTTGATAATGCAACAATTTTGTCTCGGCGAGAAAGCGCAAAAACGGGGGCGGCTCTTGCGCTTTATGACGTAGATGCATCGACTTTCGGTGAGGAAAAAGAAAAATTTCTCAAAAATTCTCTGAAAGAAAAGGGGTGGGTGTTTTTGGGGGTGGATGATGGTGCATATGTGATGTGCAAGAGTGGAATGAAGGCGTCTCTTGCTGAAAAATCTGATAAGCAGGAGTTGGATAGGATGGGAAGGCGTGTCTTTTCTGTAAGCATGGAATTCAATGCGGGAACCGAGGATTTCTGTCGCCGGAGAATGCGCTGATCGGTTCAATCTGCAGTTGCACGAGGACAGCAAGGCGAAGGAATTGACTCTGGCGAAAAGTTGACGACGGAGAGCGGCGGCAAGTACACGGTTGAGCAAATCGTGGACCAAATGGGCCAGATGAATCTGGTGACGTCGGATGGCGGGATGCTACCGGGCAATGTGCGGGTGACGTCGGGCGACAAGCCGCAAGACGGGACGCAATGGACGCAGTACGGCGTAAACAGGGCAGGGCAAACGGTGTGGACGCAATCTCTGGGGCCGGGTGATCCCGATTTGCAAGCGTATATTGCGAAGGGAGCGCAGGGTAGCGGGTTCTCGTATCAGGTGACGACGACAGGATCGAATCCGGGATTGATGAGAGCACCGGACTTTGTGAACTTCCAGATTGATTACTTTGTTGGGAGCGTGTGGGGAACGTTTACGCGAGATGGGAATGCGTTCTTCGGTGGAGGATTGAATATGGGCCTGCCGAACCCGGTCGGTGCAGGTGCGAGCGTATCGGCTGGCTATCCGAATACAAGCACCGTGCGGCCGGGGCAGACGAATAATTTTGCAGGCGGATACGCAGGTGGAGGATCCGCTCTCTATCGTGGTTTAGGGGGAGGCATCATGGTGTCGCCCGGCAACGGTACGGCGACTGTTGTAGGCGTGGGTGCAGGTGTGAACGTGGGGAAGACAAACAACCCGGCATCGGTTGGTTGGGGCTTCTCCGTTGATCAAGGGAAAACTGGGATTAGGTGGTAACCATGGGACCGTCAATTACATCCGTTCCGAAAACGCACACGCAGAAAATCATCTGGTGGTGCTGTTTTACAGCGATGATGGGCTTCATTGCTTACGTGATATTGAAGAACTTCTTCTTTAAATGAAGATTCATCGAGGATGGGAATTTCCTCCGATGGATTAGATTCAGTTTGATCGTGATCGGCATCATGGCAATGTATGTCGCGGTGGGGACGTGTCAGGAATTTCGTGTGATGAGACCTTTAACCCGCCTCAGCACACGAAATTCCTGACACGTCACCAGAATGGGTCGATATTGGCTTTGGCGTTTCCAAGTACCTTCCGCCCAGCACGTTGCCGTCTCTTGGTGGTACCGCCGTGGGTGCGATAGGCTTCGAAGGAACCAACGGAACAATTGGGACCATCGCCACTCCTCCATCCAAAACGATAAAGAAATGAACAGATTAAAGCGTGAACTCTTAGCCGTCGCTTACTTTTCAATTTTTCTTCTGGTGCTGTTTGTGATGGCGGGTCTTTTTTTAGAATTTTTGTTCTGGCCTGCATTGATGTGGTTGAGGGAGGGGGGAGGCTATCATCTACCGGAAATTGACCGACTGTACAAATGGGTGAAGCTAATTGTTCTAGTGGTCCCTCCATGCTCATTGATAATTTGGTTATACGAAAAAAAAGCGTCAGGCCGTTAGATGAGAAAGCTATCTGAACGAGAGCGGTAGCAGCACCGCGACGACGAAGAGCGCGATCAGCGACGGCAGCATCACGCTCATGGATTCGGCGAACCAGAAGCAGGATGTGGCGAGCTTGAACCGCGACACGACGAACACGAACGGTACGGTTGCCAAACTTCCCGACATGCAGAATCTGCTGGCCAACCAGTCGGACATGATGGCTGCGGCCAGCGCGGCTGGTGAAGCCGTGTCGCGCCGGATTGGGGACTACGCTGACGAGATGAAACGGCAAGCCGAGAAGAATGGTGACCAGGCAGGTGTCGACGCGTGGAAGGAAGGCGGAGCGAACCGCGCACTGATGCAAGGCGCGGGCGCGGCGCTGTTGACCGGACTGGCGGGCGGCAACGCGGTCGGTTGGGGCGGCCGGTGCGGCGATTGCATCGATCGCGGCGGACAAGCTGAACGACTTGAGCAGCGCAATTGCGGGCAGCGATGGGCATTGCGTGTGGAACGGTTCAACGTTTGAGATTGACGTTGGTGCCGGAGGCGTAACCAAAGTCCCAGGCGTGGGTGGTGCTTTTTGGGGGGGGCGGGGGCAAATAGGCAAGGTTCAATAATGGAAGGTGGTCGTTGATGAAGGTACTCAAAGCTTTGATTGCCGGTGTTTTGGTGTTGGGGGTGATGTATGTTTTCTTTCAAAAAATATTGATTAATAGTCCTGATAATACGACTGAAAAATATCGGCAAATGAAGATCGATATGGATTTGATTGTTAGGCGGGGAGGGGTGGTTGTATTGTCAAAAGAGAATGAGCGAGGCAGTGCGGCGCTAATTATAAGGGGGGTCGATGCTCGGTCTGTAGATGAAAATATATTGAGTGCCTACAGGGATGGATTTGTTTTTCGAGGATGGGGTGTTATTGATTCTGGTGTGGAAAAAATATCGTTTTGTAAAGATGGAGTTCATGCCACGTTTAATCTTGTGCCGGAATGGTTTCCTGAGAAGCAGATTGATATATATGGCCTGTCAATGGAGTACAATTCGGGGACTGTAATGAGTTGCAGGCGGTGAGGTTCTAGATATGACGATTTCATCACTCCGTCAGCGCTGGGCAGATAGACGATGCTGTCTCAGTTGGCTTGAACTTCTCTATTGGCTAAGGGAAGTCTGGTTAGGTGCCGAGCAAGCCGAATGCGATTTTCGGTTCGAGTGCTGACAAGGGAAAGAAATGGGACTCATCGAAGACGGCAATTTCGCAGGGTGGCTTAGGGGTGTACTTTTTTTGGTTGGCTTAGCCGTGGCCGTGGGAGGGCTTGGACTTGACCAAATGCCACGGTGGATCAGGGCGGGGGCGTTCCACCTTGGTTTTGCGGTGATAGCCCTTGGCGGCATTTCCAGTCGAGCGCATATGCTGAAGATCAAGCCCTTCGATAACAGCTACAAAAAGGCGCAAGAGCTACGAAGTGAAGGGCGACACGCAGGACAAGTCCTAACAGCAATGAAGCACTGGGAGAGCGAGCCGCTTCAATCGGCAGTTGCATCATGAAATTCCGATAAGCGCGATATAGAGTTGGTACGGGACTAGGGTTTGGGCGAAATCATCAGGTCAATATCTGTTTAACTCGAACGACGTTACTGAAGTTGGTGCCGATATGGCTGGTAGTTATCGCTTCACGACGGATGAGTTGCCGGCGTTATCGACTATTGGGCGAAGCGATGGGCAACTCGGGGAACAGTTGTCATCTCAACTGATGAAGGAAGCGACTGGGCAGAATTTTGTGCCGATCCAGAACGCATCCGGACATGGCATTGATTTGGTCTATATCGATCAGCAGACCAGGACGATTTATCATGTCGAGGTGAAAACCGTTACCGGTGATCGGATTCCCATCACACCGGAGGATGATCTCACTGGTCGATTTGGAAATTGGATTGGACAGGCGTCTCAAGGTAAGCTCAGTGGGCAAGTATTGCCGCAAGATGCTGTTGACCTGGCGAACCGGATTGGTAAGGCGCAGGACGAAGGTTATACGGTTAGTCACAATGTCATGCAGGTCCAAATTCCTCGGCCGGGGAGCACTGGTTCGATTTCCGCGAACCTTTTGCCGTGGCCACCTGCAAAATGAGAGAACACATGAAGCGCCTTGGGATTCTTCCGCGTTGGGAGACTGAAGCTCAACTCCTTTCTCAGGTTGAAGGGAATTGGGAGCAATTGCGGAAAAACGTATGGGAGCCACGTCGGAAAGACTTGGAGGCATATGCGTTTGGTGAAAACCCATTTACAGATGTATCTGGCGTGTCTCCGGCGAAGCATCTATCTCTGGGTGTCAGCAATTCATTGGTCTGTGCTCAACAGGAGCAGGCTGAAGCTGCAAAGCTTATGTTTTCTCCTGGTAATGATTTTGGATGGGATGAATATTTGGCGAAGAATTGGGCTTATGAGTATTGGCGAACACGAATTGATCAGTATAAACAAATCAATTCTACGCGCGCCGACTATCTGACGTCACTGAATCGCGCCGTCGAAACCCTGTCGACTTGCCTATGCGCGGGATGGATCGATCAGGCACGAATGCTGGCGGAAGAAATAAAAACTCTATACGAGCGAAGGCGGTTCTTTGATGCTGACCATTATCCGCTTTATCATTGGTTGCTGCGAGTCTGCTTCGATCACTGGAACATCCAATTTGACGCATGGGGCCGCCCTGATGAAGAGAAGCCGCAAGCATTGAGCCAGCCCGTATTGAATGAATTGTTTGAGCATTGGCGTGATACCGATCTAACACCGATGCAGGATCACATCATCTGGTTATGTGATTACTATACGCACCGGACGCGCAGGAAAGAGTGGTACGAGTTCAGTAACAGCCATCTTCTTACGCGTTTTCCAGCACTGATACTGGCATGGCAACGGCTCCGGGAAGTTCGAGGGCTGGAGAGCGAGCCGATTGATCACCCGCTGATGAAACCCACCTACGCGCGACTCCGGCCCGCGACGCCGCTTTATACGGATTCGGTGTTGGAGGTCGCGTTGGAGCGGCTTCGTCGCGAGGAAATGCCAGATTTGGGTAGTGCGCGTCCGTCATCTCCATCCGTTGGTCGTGAGAAACGTGGCCTGATCGCCAGACTGTTTGGACGAATCTGAATTCAGGTATCTTTATCCATGAAGGCATAGCAATGAACCATGCGATGACGACGTTTGCGAGTTGGGGGCCGGTTGCCGTAATGATGTCGGCTCTATTCTTTTGCCTGTTCCTTTATCCATATGTTCGAATTTTGCGCCGAACAGGACATTCGGGCTGGTGGGTGATTGTGCTGTTGATTCCTGGTGTGAATCTCGCTTCGATTTGGATTTTTGCGTTTGCGGAATGGCCCGCGTTCAACCGAAAGTAACGCGTTGATAAGCGCACGACATCGCTATCGGTCACGATCAAGTTTCTAAAAAATACATGAAAACTATTCGCCGGGGAAATTCCGCAGCCGCAACGCTGCTGTTTGTCGCGACCAGCTTGTCTGCGCAAGAAGCGCCGCGCGCTATTCTTCCGGGCAATGACCAGCAGACGCGTCAGCAAGAAGAAGCGCGCGAGCGTGAACGAAGAGTTTCCGCGCCGGGCGTACGCTCGGGCGTGACGGCACGCCCTGGGCATCCAATGCTTCCGTCGGAAGCAGCCTGCTTTCGCATCGACCGGTTTGTGCTCGACGCACCGAGTACATTGCCCGATGCGGTAAAGGCACAAGATGCGTCGGCCCTCCCAATGGATCGTTTCACGTTCGCGCGCGAATGGCTTGACCACTACGCGGGGCAGTGCGTCGGCAAGCAGGGGCTCGACTTGCTCGTCAAAGGCCTATCGCAAGTGATTCTGGCGCGTGGCTACGTCACGACGCGCGTACTGGTGCCCGAGCAGGATCTGGCCTCCGGTACGTTGAAACTCGCGCTAATCCCCGGCGTGATCCGCCATGTGCGCTTCGCCGATGAAAAACTGCGCGGTACGTGGAAAACTGCCTTCCCGATTCGCGATGGCGAACTGCTGAACCTGCGCGACCTCGAACAAGGCCTCGAGCAGATGAAACGCGTATCGAGCCAGGACGTCTCGATGCAAATCGTTCCCGGCGATCTGCCTGGCGAAAGCGATGTCGTGCTCGATGTGAAGCGCGGCAAGCCGTGGACGGTCGTCGCGTCGATCGACAATTCCGGCACGCGCGCCACCGGCAGGTTGCAAGGCAATCTGTCGGTCGGCATCGACAACCCGCTTGGCCTGAACGACGTGTTCAACATCGGCGTCAGCCAGGATCTCGAACTCGGCGACAAGCGCCTCGGCTCGCATGGCTGGAACGGCTTCTATTCGATCCCGTGGGGCTACTGGACGGCCACGCTGTCCGCCTACACGAATACGTACTACCAGCAGATCGCCGGCGTGAACCAGACGTTCGTCGCGAGCGGCAATTCGAAGACGGTCGATTTGAAGCTGGCCCGTGTGCTGGCACGCAGCCAGAACGACGTGTTCGGTGGATATTTCCGGTTGTCGCGCCGTTTCGGGCAGAGCTTTATCGAAGACACCGAGATTTCGCAGCAGCGCCGCAATAACACGATGATCGAACTCGGCCTGACCGATCGCCACTACTTCGGCGGCGCGCAGTTCGATGGCTCACTTGCATATCGTCAAGGCGTCGGCGGGTTCGGCGCGCAGGATGATGTGTTGGCGGCAGGCGATGGCCAGACCTATCGCTTCAAGATGGCGGTACTCGACGCGAACCTGTCGGTGCCGTTCGCGATCGCACAGCAGCCGTTCCGGTACGTTACGACATTTCACGGCCAGTACACGGGTAACACGCTGCACTACATCGACGATCTGACAATCGGTAGCCGCTACACGGTGCGCGGCTTCGACGGCGAAACGATGCTCGCCGCAGCACGCGGCTTCTACTGGCGCAACGAGCTACAGGCACCGATCGGGCAAACGGGGCAAGCAGTTTATGTGGGACTAGATTATGGCCGCGTATGGGGTCCGCAGCCAATCGCACTCGTCGGGACGCAACTGGCCGGTGCGGTGATCGGCGTGAAGGGCAGCGTCGGCACGCGTTTCGGCGCCTACGCGTACGACCTCTTTGCGGGTACGCCTGTCTACAAGCCGTCCGGGTTTCCGACGGCGCGTGTCACGGTCGGATTCCAGGTGACGGCGCAGTTTTGAGTTGATGAGGTGCGCCTGGATCCTACGGTAGTTTTTCCCGGCGCTTCCTGGCGTGGCGTCGAGCAGTAGGCAGAAATCGATCACGAGGGTCATCGATTTTATTAGTTATATTTATCAAATGAGAGAGTGAAAGATGAAAAACAATATTTTTCTGGCGATCCTGGCAGGTTCTACCGTCTTGTTGTCGGCATGCGGTGGTGGCGGTGACGGCGGCGGGAGCAACGCGACGAGTAGCGACAGCGCGGCGGGAACGCCTTCGCCGACCGCACCGGACCCTCAACCTGTCGCGTTCAAGTGTCCGGACGGCTACAAGTCGATCCAGCTTACCAAGAGTGCCGTTGCGAATGCGACGATGACGCTGGTCACCGACGACGGCATTGCGACGTTGACCTTCAAGACTCCGCCGGATGGCGTGGTTCGCGACGGATTGATTTGCCTGGGCAAACCGGATCCGGTGCCGGCAGGAGTGAACGCGGACTTTGTCTACGAGATCAAGTCCTACGGTGGGTTCGACAACATGTACGACCGTACGCTGACCCTGAACTTCACCTCGAACATCATTCCCAATCCGAGCCCGGCGGTCATCGAAATGGCCGACATCTCGGGCGGGACCGTCACGTACAAGCCAACCATCATGGGATCGATCATTTCGACCCCGCCGAACTTCAGCCTGGCGGCGGCTGCAAACTTCACCGGCCTGTACGTTGTGCGTCTGAAGCATTAACGCTCGGCGACGCGAGCCGGGGCCGCGAATCCGCTGGCGATACGCCGATTCACGGCGGCGATCGCGGCGCGGCCAGCCAGGCAGCGTGCGAACCGGATCGGGACTTTGTGGGCCACGTTCCGTTCCACCGGAATGCGCGGCGCCGTATCGCACGCGGCTGGCCAGCACGATACGCGAGCTGGCCGACCGGGTCGCAACCACCCGGCCGTGCGTGCACGGCTGGTGCCGTTCTGTCGAACCGACTACACTGCGCAGTCAACGCACACCGCAAGGATTCCTCCATGGGAGCCGGCCCGTCCACGGATCGCTAAGCCGCAACGACCTTCGTCAACCGGTCGTTGCGGCGATCTCCCGTTGTCCCTCGCTGACCAGGCAGATCGCCGCCAGATTCCCTTTTCTGAGCGGATGCCTTGTCATGCCTGAACAATCCACGCCCGTCTGGGCCCATTCGTTGCCGTCGGCGCTGCTGCTGATGGCGCCTTTCGATCTCCTCGCTTCGCTGGCGATGGACGTGTACCTGCCGGTGATCCCGGAGATGCCGTCCGCGCTGGGTACGTCGCCGGCCATCGTCCAGTTGACGCTGAGCGTCTACATGGTCGTCCTCGGGCTGGGCCAGATGATCTTCGGCCCGTTGTCGGACCGCGTCGGCAGACGGCCGGTGGTGCTGGGCGGCGCGCTGTGTTTTGCGGTGGCTTCCGTGGCCCTTGCGATCGCCACCGGCGGCGGCCTGTTCGTCGCACTACGGGCGCTGCAGGCGCTGGGCGCGTCGGCCGCGCTCGTCGCCACGTTCGCGACCGTTCGCGATGTCTACGCCGATCGCCCCGAAGGCCGCATCATCTACAGCCGGTTCGGTGCGATGCTGGCGTGCGTGCCCGCGCTGGGGCCGCTGCTGGGCGCAGCCATCGCGACAGCCTGCGGATGGCGCGCGATCTTCGCGACGCTCGGCCTGCTGGGTCTGCTCGCGTGCGGTCGCGCGTGGCCACGCTGGCACGAAACGCGGCCACGGACGGCGAACCGGCAGGGGCCGTCCGTCGCATCGATGCTCGGCAGCCGGCCTTTTCGAGTTCATACGCTCGCGTTTGCCGCCGCGATGGGGGCGTTCTTCGTGTTCTTCTCCACCGCGCCTCGCGTGCTGGTCGGCGGTGCTGGCTATTCCCGCGAGGCATTCAGCATGGCCTTCGCGACCGTCGCGATCGTGATGGTCGTCGTGTCGCGCTTCGCAGGGACGTTCGTGTCGAGGTGGGGCGAGGCAGGCTGCGTTGCGCGAGGGGCGCTCACGATGATGACGGGTGCGATCGTGCTGGCCGTCGGTACGGTCCTGGCGAAGCCGTCGTTCGCGACGTTCGTGATGCCGATGTGGCTGGTTGCGGTCGGTATCGTGCTGATGTCGTCGGTGTCCGCGAACGGTGCGCTGCGCGATTTCGGCGATGCGGCAGGCAAGGCGGTTGCGCTCTACTACGCGGTGCAGGGCGTGATCGTCACCGGCGTGGGCACGCTCGCGACGCTGGTCTTCGACGGGGCTACCCCGTGGCCGTTGGCGGCCTGCTGCTTCGGCATGGGCCTCGCGAGCTTCGTCGCGATCAGGGGGCTGACGCGTGCGACCGGTCGCGCGCGCGACGGGCGCGACAGCAGTGTCGCGTTCGACTGAGCACGCGTGCAGCGACGCGTGGCGGTTTCGGGCCGCGCGGCATTCAGCGGAAGTCGCGGGTGCGCGCGGCCGGTGTCGTCAACCGGCCACCGCGCGCTCATAGAGCGAAGCGATGTAACCGCTGGGCAGCGGGCGAAGCGCGACACGTTCAAAGCCGAATGCCTCGTAATACGCACACAGCTTCGCGTTGCGCGGATCGCAATCGAGCCGCAGAAACGTACGTTGCTGCGCGCGTACCTGATCCGCACACCAGTCGATCATATGGCGGCCGAGCCCGCGGCCGTGGAAGCCGTCACGTACCGAGAGCCGGTGCAGATAACCGGCGACGGGCGCCTGCGGCCCCCAGTACTCCTCGTCTTCCCACCTCAGCACGAACATCGCGGCAGCGACGCCGTCCTGCTCGACGATGTGAAGGCTGCCGGCGTCGAGCATCGGTCGAACGTCCTGTTCGGTTCGCGCACGGTGTCCCCATGCCGGGTCGTCGTGCGCGGTCTTGAACGCAACGGCGTCGGTCAGGATGCGTGCGGCGATCGCCGCATCATCGATCGTAGCCGGCCGTACCGTGGTGACGCTCATCGTTGGTCTGTTGCACCGTTCTCGAAGGGCGCGCATTGTGCGCCGGAACCGGCGAAACGTCGATGCGGGAACGCCAGCGCAGACGAGGGCGGGGCAGCCGGCCCCGCCTTTTGCCGCCGCGTCAGGCCGGCGCGCGCTGCCCGAACGCCTGCCTGATCCGCGCGAACAGCCCGTGTTGCGCGATCCATTCGGCATACGCGCGATAGTCGGGATCGCGCATCAGGTGGCGCTCTTCCGTCTTCGCCCGCGTGTAGTAGATCAGGTTGACCGCGACGAGCCCCGCGCAGTGCATGAGCCCGACCTGCCAGCCGAGCGGCTCGACGAACGGCACGGACACCATCCAGTACGACAGGTTCTTCGTGATGTACGCCGGATGCTTCGTGAAGCGGTAAGGGCCCGACGTGATGATCCCGCGGTTGGTGAGGTTCGAGAAACGCAGCCCGAACGAGATCGTGCACAGCGCGTAGGTCAGCAGCAGCAGGATGATCACGGTGCCCCAGATCACGCGCAGCGTCGGAGCCGACATCAGCCAGTTGTCCCAGAACATCGAGCCTTCGTAGCGGATGTAGTTGTTCGAGAACAGCGACCAGAACGGCTGGTAGCACATCAGCGCGGCCACCCAGCCGAGTGTCGTCGGCTCGACGGTGCGCACGTGGCTGTCGAGGATGCGGAACGTGCACAGGTAGCCGACGGTGCCGAACATCAGGTCCATCGTGAACGACAGGTCATACATGAACACGAAGGCCGCGATCGTCATCGGCGCGTGCATCGCGTTCGTGAGGGACGCGGTCAGGTGATCGGCGTCCTTCGACAGGTAGACGGTCATCAGCGGCAGAAAGAACGCCTTCACGCCCCAGCCGGCCAGCATCTCGCGCACCGGCCTCCAGCTCGCGGGCTGCTCGCGGCGGAACAGGAAGCGGCCCCACAGCAGGTAGGCGTCGTTGGTCTCGCGCTGGTGGCGGTCCATCCACGCGAAGTAGAACGGCGCGGCGACGATCACGTACGGTGCGAGCGAGCGCAGCAGCGACCAGAACGGCAGGTAGAACGCGCCATGGTATTCGGGCAGCAGCCAGTAGATCGCGCCGATGCCCGCATAGATCGACGTCAGCGCGCCGAGCCGCGTCGCGACGCGCGCGATGCCGAGCGGCCGGACCGCCTGCCGCGACAGGCCCGCGCTGGGGCGCAGGTAGACGCGCGAGATGAAGATTTCGTGCAGCGCGATCGTGCCGATGATCGCGAGGCTGGCGATGACCGCGCGCGTGGCTGCATCGAGGGTCGGCTGGCCGCGCGTGATCCACAGCGCGAAGAGCCCGGCGGCAATGCCGAGCAGGCCGGCGCGCAGGGGCGTGGCGGAACGGGGTGGGCGGTCCTGGACCGCGGCGATGCCGTCAAGCGTGGAATTCATGATCGGGTCCTCGTACGTTTGAGGGCCGGCGCCCCCGCTTGGCGGGTGACGCCGGCCGTCGGCCGGGCTTGGTAGGGATGCGCGCCCGGCCATTGGCCTGTGGTTCTGATAGGTAAAGCGTTACTTCTTGTTGCCGCCGCCCAGCAGACCGCCGAGGAGGTTCGTCACCGGCGAGAGCAGGTTGCCGGCGCCGCCCGCGGCACCGCCGTTCGAGCTGCCGGTCAGGCCACCCACCACGGTGCCGCCGCCAGCCGGCGTCGTGACCGAGCCGGCCGCGCCGCCGGGGCTGGCCGTGCCGGTGGCGCCCGCGGCGCCGGCCGGCGTCGTCAGCGCACCCGTCACCGTGCCGACCGGGCCGCTCGACAGCAGGCCGCCGAGGGTGCCCGTCACGTTGCCGCCGGGCGTCGTGACCGTGCCGGTGAGGCTGGCGCCGAGCGGCGTCAGCGCGTTGACGAGGTTGGTGACCGGCGCCAGCAGGCCGCCGATACCCGCGCCACCGGTGCCGCTGGTGCCGCCGGTGCCACTCGTTCCGCCGGTGCCGCTCGAACCGAGGCCGCCGAGCGCGCCGGTCAGCGAGCCGAGCAGGCCCGTGACCGGTCCGAGCGGGCCGCCGCTGCTCGTGCCGCTGGTGCCGCTGGTGCCGCTGGTGCCGCTGGTTCCGCCCGAACCGCTCGAGCTGCCGCCGCCCAGGCCGCCCGTCAGCGAGCCGAGCAGGCCCGTGATCGGGGCGAGCGGGTTGCCGCCGCCCGTGCCGCTGCTGGAACTGCCCGCGTTGTTGTCGTGGACGAGACCGCCGGTGGACGTCACGGTGTTGCCGAGCTGCGCCACGACGCCGCCGAGACCGGCGCCGACCGGGTTGTCGGTTGAGCCGCCGACCTTCGTGCCGGCGCTTGCGAGGCCGTTGCCGAGCGCGCTCAGCAGGCCGTTGAGCGGCGTGCCGAGCAGCGTCACGCCGCCGAGCGTCTGCGTGGCGCCCGGCGTCGTGACACCGCCGGTCAGCGTGTTCGTGATCGGGTTGATCACCTTGCCGACCTGCGTCTCGAGCTGCTGGACCGGCGAGCTGTTCAGCGCCGTGTTGAGGCCCGACGCGGTCGAATTGACGGCGCCGCCGACGGTGTTGACGAGATCGCCGACGAGCGTCGTGACCGGCGACAGCGGCGACAGCGGGCCGGAGCCGAGGCTCTTCACCGCGTTGCCGAGGTTGTTGACCGCGCCGCCGGTGCCGGTCAGCAGGCCGGTGGTCGACGTCAGCGTCGGTCCGAGCGGGTTGGCCGACACGCCGATCGAGCCGAGGCCGGCCGCGACGCCATTGCCGAGCGCCTGCACGCCGTTGCCGAGGCTCGTGACCGCGTTGCCGACGCTGGTGGCCGTCGTCGGATTCGTGCCCGGGATCTGCACGCCGCCGATCTGGCCGCCGCCGTTCGCGACCGTCGTGCCGACTGCCGTCACGAGGTTGCCGGATTTCTGGAGGACATTGCCGAGAGGGGTGACGCCGGTGCCCGAGGTGCCTGACGTACCGGAAGTGCCCGACGTACCGGAGGTGCCCGACGTGCCGGAAGTGCCCGACGTACCGGAGGTGCCTGACGTACCGGAAGTGCCTGACGTACCGGAAGTGCCCGACGTACCGGAGGTGCCTGACGTACCGGAAGTACCCGAAGTACCGGAAGTGCCTGACGTACCCGACGTACCGGAAGTGCCCGACGTACCGGAAGTGCCCGACGTACCGGAAGTGCCCGACGTACCGGAAGTACCCGACGTACCCGAAGTACCCGACGTACCCGACGTACCCGACGTACCCGAAGTACCGGAAGTACCCGACGTACCCGAAGTACCCGACGTACCCGAAGTACCCGAAGTACCCGAAGTACCCGAAGTACCCGAAGTACCCGAAGTACCCGAAGTACCCGAAGTACCCGAAGTACCCGAAGTACCCGAGGTACCGGAAGTGCCCGAGGTACCGGAGGTGCCGGACGTACCGGAGGTGCCCGACGTACCGGAGGTGCCTGACGTGCCGGAAGTACCCGACGTACCGGAGGTGCCGGACGTACCGGAGGTGCCCGACGTGCCGGAGGTGCCCGAGGTACCGGAGGTGCCCGACGTGCCGGAAGTGCCCGAGGTACCGGACGTACCCGAGGTACCGGACGTACCCGAAGTACCCGAAGTAGTCCCCGACGTACCGGAAGATCCCGAGGTCCCCGAAGAACCGGATGTACCGGAAGAACCCGACGTCCCCGAAGTCCCCGAGCTGCCGCCCGTCCCTGACGTGCTCGGCTTGATCGTCGGCGGCGTCGTCGGTCCATCGACCGAGCCGCAACCATAGAGTGCGAGCAGCGACGAGACGGCCATCGTTACCGTCGTCTTCTTGAAGAATGTGTGCATGTTGGCCTCGACATTGGAAATGCGTCCAAGCCTCCTCTGCAAATTCCGCGCCATGACAATTCTCTCGAAACGGTGTCGCGCTTTATTGCAGAAATCGGGAATATCGGCGCGATTTAAACGGAGCTGCGGCGGTTTCGCGCGGCGGGCACGCAGGGTGCGCCGGCGCGGCGGTTGCGATGTTCCCGCAAGCCGCCGTAACGCGCGGCGCGATGTTACGTAGCGTTCGATATCGCGTGACGCGGGCGGCCGCGAACCGAGGGCCGCATCTTTGACGAAACGCGCCGGCCCGATGAACATGACGCGACTCCCCGGCTGCCGACGCCGCAGCAGCCGCCACGACCCCACCGAGGACACGGACATGAGCGAACAGGACAGGGAATACGGCAAGGCGCGACGCATCGACGTGATGGGCGAGGCGTTCGTCGAGCGCGCGATGCGCGACCTCGACGGTTTTTCGCGCCCGCTGCAGGACTGGCTGAACGAGCACGCGTGGGGCAGCACGTGGCAGCGGGGCGGAATCGACCTGAAGACGCGCAGCCTGTGCACGTGCGCGATGCTGGCGGCGCTTGGCCGCGGCACGGAACTGAAGGGTCACATTCGCGGCGCGCTCAACAACGGCGCGAGCCTCGTCGAAATCCGCGAGGTGTTGCTGCACAGCGCGCTGTACGCGGGCGCGCCGGCTGCGGTCGAGGCGTTCCGCAGCGCACGGGAGGTGATATCGGATCTCGGGCTGCCGGTGCCCGACGACGAAGCCTGATTCCGCGCCGGCGCCGGCGGCACGGCACGGACTCAGGCCCGGGTGACGCGGTCGCGGCTTACGCGATGCGTGTTGCCGGCGCGGCAGTCTCGGCCGGCGCGGCGGCGACTTCGAGCAGCCAGTCGGCCGTTGCATCCGGCATCGTGATCGGCAGCATGTGCCCGCCCTCGACAACCTTCAGCCGCACCCGCGCCGATTTTTTCGCGAGCGCTTCGCCGTGCTCGCGCCAGTTCAGGATCGGATCGGCGCGGCCGTACAGCACGTCGACCGGCAGCGCGAGGTCCGGGTAGCGGCGCTCCATCGCGGGCAGGTCGAGCGGTGCCGACAGCAGGTCGGTCGCAGTCGCGTAGAACACGTGCGGGCGCATCCCGAGCAGTCCACCCCCCTTCACCGGAAAGTCGCGCGGCACGTCTTCCGGCGCGAACACCTGGCGCACCGCCTTGCGGCCGGTCAGGATCGTCAGCGGAATCGCGAAGGTCCACGACACGAAGCGGCGCACCAGCGGCGAGGGCAGCATCAGCGGCTTGAACGGCGCCGGCGGCTCGCTCTGCTCGTGCGACAGCGGCGCGATCAGCGCGAGCCGGCTCACGCGGTCCGCATGATTGAGGCCGACCGCGAGCGCGATCGCGCCGCCGAGCGAATGGCCGACGAGCACCGGCTTGTCGAGCTGCAGCGCATCGATGAACGCGGCGACCGTGCGGGCCTGCGCGAACACGTTCGCCTGCGAGCCCGCGCCGCGGAGCGAGCGGCCGGCGCCCGGACGGTCGATGAGGATCACGCGATGCTGCTGCGCGAGCCGCGCGAGCGGCAGGTACGCGAAATTGCGCAGTTGCCCCGCGAGCCCGTGGACGAACACGAGCGGCGGGCCGTTGCCGTATTCGACGTAGTGGATGCGGTCGCCGCCGATATCGACGAAGCGGCCTTCGGGCGGAAACGCGCGCGTCACGCGGCGGCCCACGTAACCGGTAAACAGCGCGAGCGCGGCGAGCACCGCGACGACGCCGAGCAGCACGTTCTGGATCAGATGGAGCGTAGGGGTCATGTCGGCCTCAACGGGTTTCGAGTGCGGGTTCGGCAACCGGCGTCGTGGCGGCCGGGCCGGCTTTCGCGCGGCGTTCGAACCGCATCGCCGAATCGGCGAGTCCGCTGAACTTCAGCGATGCGAGATCGAGCACGTAGTTCTGGTGGAACTTCCACGGCTTGCCATGCCCCTGCTTCGGCAGGATGCCGGCCGCGCGCTGGATGTAGCCCGAGCTCAGGTTGACGGCCGGCACGTTGCCGAGATCGCCGGGGCCGAGCCGCGGCACGCAAGTGTCGTAACCGTTCGCGCGCATGTGGTTGAGCAGCCGGCACACGTAGCGCGCGATCAGCTCGGCCTTCAGCGTCCACGACGCATTCGTGTAGCCGAACGATGACGCAAGGTTCGGCACGTCGCTGTACATCATCCCCTTGTACGACACGGTATCCGGCAGGTTGACCGCGCGGCCGTCGACGGTGACGCGCGCGCCGCCGAGCATCTTTACCTTCAGCCCGGTCGCGGTGACGATCACGTCCGCGTCGAGCTGCTGGCCGCTTTTCAGCTTGAGGCCGGTCGGCGTGAAGCGCTCGATCTCGTCGGTGACGATCGACGCGCGGCCCGCGCGGATCGCCTTGAACAGGTCGCCGTTCGGCACGAGGCACACGCGCTGGTCCCACGGCATGTAGCGCGGCGTCAGGTGCTTCGCGACGTCGAAGCCGGGGCCGAGCTGCTTGCTGGCCGCGCGGATGATGAACTGCTTCGTCCGGTCGGGTTTGCGGCGCGACACGTTGTACAGGTACATCGTCAGCAGCACGTTCTTCACGCGCACGAGCCGGTGGGCGAGCCGCGACGGCAGCACGCGGCGCAGCGCGTTCGCGATCCTGTCGCGGGCGGGCAGCGACACGATGTAGGTCGGCGAGCGCTGCAGCATCGTCACGTGCTGCGCATCGGCCGCCATCGACGGCACGAGCGTGACGGCCGTCGCGCCGCTGCCGATCACGACCACGCGCCGGTTCGCGTACGACAGGTCCTTCGGCCAGTGTTGCGGATGCACGAGCGTGCCCTCGAACGTGTCCATGCCGGCCCAGTCGGGCAGGTAGCCGGCGTCGTAGTCGTAGTACCCGCTGCACATGAACAGGAAGCGGCAGGTGTACACGAGCGTGTCGGTCGCGCCGTTCCGCGTGCGCTCGATGCGTACCGTCCAGCGCGCGCGGTTCGAGTCCCAGTCGGCCGCGACCACTTTCTGGCCGTAGCGGATCGTCTTGTCGATGCCGTACGCGCGTGCGGTGTCGCGGATGTAGTCGAGGATCGTCTGGCCGTCCGAGATCGCCTTGTCGCTGTGCCACGGGCGGAAGCTGTAGCCGAGCGTGAACATGTCGGAATCCGAACGGACGCCCGGATAGCGGAACAGGTCCCACGTGCCGCCGATCGCGTCGCGCGCCTCGACGATGGCCACGCTGGCATGCGGGCAGCGCTGCTTCAGGTGATAGGCCGCGCCGATGCCGGACAGGCCGGCGCCGACGATCAGCACGTCGAGGTCGTCACTGTCGCCGCGGGCGTCGGGGGCGGGCGGCGCGTCGCGCCGGTCGGTCGTCGTCGAGGTCATGCGGGATCCTTGGTCGGCGTGGTCGGGAGCGCGGCCGGGGCGTGCGCGCGTTCGAGGTTGCGGGCGCGGGCGCGGCGCACGTGGCGCAGCATCAGCCACTGGTAACCGGCGCCGAGCAGGCGCGCGATCCGGTCGAGCCGGCGCGCGTCGGCGCCGACGAGTACGCGGCGCGCATTGCGCTCGACACCCGCGAGGATCTGCCGTGCTGCATCGTCGGCGGTCGTCGCGTTGATCAGGCGGTTCGCCTGGCGGCGATGGGTCGCTTCGTCCTGGCCCGTGAGCGCGTGGATGCTGGTATCGACGCGGCCCGCATCGACGATGTTCGTCGCGACGCCGCCCGGATGCACGCAGGTCGCGCTCACCGGCGCGCCGTCGAGTTCGAGCTCCATCCGCAGCGCCTCGGTGAAGCCGCGCACCGCGAACTTGGTCGCGTTGTACGCGCTTTGGGTGGGCATCGCGACGAGGCCGAACAGGCTCGACGTGTTGACGACGTGCCCGTCGCCCGACGCGCGCAGATGCGGCAGGAATGCCTGGGTGCCGTGCACGACGCCCCAGAAGTTGATGCCGACGATCCATTCGAGATCGGCGATGCGCGCGGTCTCGGCGCCGGCGGCCAGCGACACGCCCGCGTTGTTGAAGACCAGGTTGACCTTGTCGTGCTCGGCGCGCACGAAATCGGCCCACGCGAACACCGCATCGCGGTCGGACACGTCGAGCCGCCGCTTGCTCACGCGCACGCCGTGCCGTGCGCAGGCGGCCGCCGTGCCGGCGAGGCCGGTTTCGTTGACGTCGGCGAGCGCAACCTCGCAGCCGCGCCGCGCGAGCTCGACCGCGAGGCTGCGGCCCATGCCTGAACCGGCGCCCGTGATCGCGGCGACCTTGCCGGAAAACCCGTTCATCCGTTGCTCCTCCCGTTCCGCTTGCCCTGCGCCGACGGCGCGTCTAATGTGGTGTTGTTCGTCACCACTTTAGTTTTCGGGTGTCCTGATGTCAAATAGCGGAATGGAGAAAGCACTCGAAACAAAAAAAAGGGGCCGGTCGTATGGCGGCGTGGCGCCCGAGGTGCGGGCCGCGGAGCGGCGCGACGCACTGATCCGCGCGGCGACGCGCGTGTTCGGCACGGTCGGGTTCCGCAAGGCGACCGTGCGGTCGATTTGCCAGGAAGCGAAGCTGAACGATCGCTATTTCTATGCGGCGTTCGACAGCACCGAGGATTTGCTGCGCTGCACCTACCTGCATCACGCGCAGCAGTTGCACGACGCGGTCGCGCGGGCGGTGGCCGAGCGCGGCGGCGATCTGCGCGAGAGCGTCGAGGCGGGGCTCGCCGCGTTCTTCGCGTTCCTGCGCGACCCGTGCGCGGCGCGCGTGCTGCTGCTCGAGGTGATGGGCGTGAGCGCGGACACCGATATGACCTACCAGCGCATGCTGATCGACTTCGGCAAGCTGATCATGGCGATCGGCGCGCCGCGCGAAGCGGCGACGCCCGCGGAGCGCACCGAACAACGGCTGGTCGGGCTCGCGCTCGTCGGCGCGATGACGAACGTCGGCGCGGCGTGGCTGCTCACCGAGTATCGCGATCCCGAGGCGCAGATGATCGCGAGTTGCAGGAAGGTGCTGCTGGGGACGCTGCGGGAGATCGGCTGACCGGATGGCATCGCGCCGCGCGTGTTCTTCCCCGGCAATTGCAGGCTGAAAATGAAAATACAACGATAACCGCACGGCGCACGGGCGCCGTGTCGTATTTTCGTGAGAGTTAGTCGTCTTTTTAATAAATAAAAGGCGATCTATTTTTTTGGTGGCGAATGAATGTCAGGAAATCGTCATTGTTTTCGATTTCTGGTTCATGTGTCGATCAATTGACGAAAGCCATATGGAGCGAATTAAAAAACGGCGCAATGAAAACCGGCTTGCATTGCGCCGATCGTGGCGCGAAACCCTTCGCGCCCCAGGCACGTTTGATCAGGAGCCCGTGTAGGCGCCGCGGGTCCAGCCGTCGCCGTCCCAGCAATACTCGGTCGTCGTGCCGCCGCTCGTCGCGTACACGCGGATGTGGATGGCGCTCCCCTCCAGCCAGCACGTGGCGGACACGTTGTCGCCGGCCTGGTTGAACGCGCCCGTGTACCAATTCTTCCCGTCGTAGCAGCGCTCGGTGATCTTGTTGCCGTTGGCCGTGTAGACACGAATCGACGGCGTGGTTCCCCATGAAATCGCAGCGGTTTGCATTTCCCGACTCCTTTTTATTGAATAAAGGTGGAAATTGAATAATTTAGGTAAACGCGAATTGGCGTATTACCGAGAATAAGCTTAGTGGAAAATATGGAAAGCGCGGCGTGATTTTTATGAAAATTAAAGGGGTGTATTCGTCCCGAACGGGAAAGCCCGGTGAAAGGGGATTGGAGGCGGGGCAAAAAACGCGCGGAGCGCCGGATTCAGCCTGTCGCGCGTGTCGATCGTTTCGATCGTGTCGGGTTTGCCGGCGCCGCCGGCGGTGTATTGCCGATCCTTCCCTTCATCGCATCGATGAACGCCCGCACCTTCGGCGAAGGCAGCCGCGTCGACGGATACACCGCATGAATCCCGGCCGGCGCCGAGCGCCACGCGGGCAGCAGTCGCACGAGCCGGCCGGCCGCGACGTCGTCGGCGGTCGAGAAATCCGTCAGCAACCCGAAGCCTCCGCCCGCGAGCACGATCGCGCGGCACGCGGTGGCGGTGTTCGACACGACCTGCGCGGCACAGCGCACGGAAGCGGCGCCGCCGTTCGCGTCTTCGAGTTCGACGGTATGCGGGTGCGGCAGCGTTGACAGCATCACGAACGGCAGCGCGGCGAGCGCATCCGGATCGTGCGGCCGCCCGTGGCGCGCGACGAACGCGGGGCTCGCGACCAGCCATTTCTCGTACGTGCCGAGCTGCACCGCCCGATAGTTCGAATCGGCGAGGCGGCCGATGCGGATCGCGACGTCGAGGTTGTCCGCGACGAGATCGACCACGCGGTCGTTCGCGACGAGTTCGACGTCGAGCCCCGGATGCCGGTCGCGCAAGGCGACGACGGCAGGCGCGACAACCAGCGCGCTGTAGTCGATCGGCACGCTCACGCGCAGCGTGCCGCGCAGCGGCCCCGCGTCGGACGACACCGCGTCGAGCGCGCTTTCGGCGGCGCGCACGATGTCGCGGCACGCATCGTAGAACGCCCGCCCCGCGTCGGTCACGCTCAGCCGCCGCGTCGTGCGCACCAGCAGGTTCGCGCCCACCTCGGATTCGAGGCGCTGCATGTGCGTGCTGACGACCGTTTTCGCCAGGCCGAGCCGCTCGGCAGCGGCTGTCAGCGAGCCGGCGTCGACCACCGCGACGAAGATCGCCAGCCGGTTCAGGTTCACGTCGCGCAGATCGGCCATCGTCGATTGTCCTATGAAAAAGGATAATGTTTCCACGATTATCCGTCTTCTGGCGATGAACGGCGAGCGCTACGCTGCAGTTGTTCGTCGCCGATCCCCGGCGGCGCGAGATTCCGGAGTGCTTCCATGTCTGCTGCCCGCCAGCCCGCCTCGCCGATCCGCGTCTATTCGTTCCTGCTGTCCGGGCACGCCCATCGCGTCCGGTTGTTCCTGTCGCTGCTCGGCCTGCCGTCCGAGACGGTCGAAGTCGATCTCGCGGCCGGCGCGCAGCGCGAACCGGCGTTCCTCGCGGTCAATCCGCTCGGGCAGGTGCCCGTGATCGACGATGGCGGCACGGTGATCGCCGATTCGAATGCGATTCTCGTCTACCTCGCGAAGCGCTATGGCGACGCGCACTGGTTGCCTGACGACCCGGCCGGCGCGGCAGTCGTGCAGCGCTGGCTGTCGTATGCGGCCGGGCCGATCGCATCGGGGCCGGCCGCCGCGCGGCTCGTGACCGTGTTCGGCGCGAAGCTCGACCACGAGGCCGCCAAGCGTACGGCCGCGAAGGTGCTCGACGTGATCGACCGCGAACTGGCCGGCAAGCCGTTCGCGGCCGGCGCGCAGCCGACGATTGCCGATATCGCCGCGTATTCGTACATCGCGCACGCGCCGGAGGGCGGCGTGACGCTCGAGCCGTATCCGCACGTGCGTGCGTGGCTGGCGCGCATCGAGGCGCTGCCGGGTTTCGTCGCCATGCCGACGACGCGCGTGGGCCTGCTCGCCGCGTAACGCCCGCCGAAGCCGGGCCTGAACAGGGAGAACGTGATGAACACCCCGACCGCGGTCGTACCGGGCTGGGAACTCGGTGCCGCGCCGTTTCACGCGGGCGAGCTCGCCGTGCAGCAGCGCGCGGGCGTGACGGAGGCTGCCGGTTCGGCCGGCCGGCGCGGGATCCGGCGCTTCATGCCGGATCAGCACCGGACTTTTTTCGCGCAACTGCCGTTCTTTGTGCTCGGCGGCGTCGACGCGAACGGCCAGCCGTGGGCGACGCTGCGGGCCGGCGCGCCGGGGTTCGTGACGTCGCCCGACGCGCGCACGCTGCGCATCGCGGCGCGCGCGCTGCCGGGCGATCCGCTGGCCGGCGCGTGGCAGCCGGGCGCGCCGCTCGGCGGGCTCGGCATCGAATTCGCTACGCGGCGGCGCAATCGCGTCAATGGCGTCGTGCGCGCGGTCGACGGCGATGCGTTGACGATCGCGGTCGAGCAGAGCTTCGGCAACTGCGCGAAGTACATCCAGGGCCGTAAGCCGACGTTCGTCGCACGGGAAGTCGATAGGTCCGCCGGGCCCCGCGTGTCGGACGCGCTGAACGATGCGGATCGCGCGCTGCTGGCGCAGGCCGATACGTTTTTCGTCGCGAGCGCGAACACGTCGGCGGACGCGGGCGCCGCGCGCGGCGCGGACGTGTCGCATCGCGGCGGGATGCCGGGCTTCGTGCGCGTCGACGATGCGCGCATGCTGACGACGCCGGATTTCAGCGGCAACCGCTTTTTCAACACGCTCGGCAACCTGCAGCACGATCCGCGTGCCGGGCTGCTGTTCGTCGATTTCGACAACGGCGACCTGCTGTATGTGGCCGCGCATGCCGAGATCGTGTGGGATGGGCCGCTCGTTGCGTCGTTCGACGGCGCGCAGCGGGTCGTGCGGTTCCATGTCCGGGAAGTGCGGCGCATGCGCGCGGTGCTGCCGTTCCGGTGGTCGGCGGTCGAGCGTGCGCCGCAGTTCGCCGCGATGGCGGCGGGCGTGGGCGCAAGCGCAGTTGCGGGGGCGGTGGTGGTGTCGTCCACATCCGCACCTGCACCTGCATCGGCAACGGCAACGGCACCGGCACCGGCACCGGCACCGGCACCGGCACCGGCACTGGTACCTTCACCTTCACCTTCACCTTCACCTTCACCTGCATCGGCATCGGCATCGGCATCGGCATCGGCACCGGCGAGCGCATCGGCGAGCGCCTCGGCACCCGCATGGCGGCCGCTGCGCATCGCGAAGATCGTCGATGAAGCGCGTGCGATCCGTTCGTTCCATTTCGAACCGGCGGACGGCGGCGCGCTGCCTGCCTATGAAGCCGGGCAGCACCTGACGCTGCGCGTCGCGCTGCCGGGCGGCGACGCGCCGGCGATGCGCAGCTACACACTCTCCGATGCACCGGGCGGTGCGCATTACCGGATTACCGTGAAGCGCGAAGGGCGCGTATCGGCGTGGCTGCACGATCACGCGCAGGCGGGCATGACGCTCGACGCGCAGATGCCGCGCGGCCGCTTCTCGTTCGACCTCGCGAGCCCGCGCCCGGCCGTGTTCGTGTCGGCCGGTATTGGCATCACGCCGATGATCGCGATGCTGCGCCGTGCGCTGGCCGACGATCAACCGTCGCGCCGCGTGGTGTTCGTACACGGTGCGCGCGAGCCGGACGATCGACCGTTCGCCGAGGCGCTGGCACGCGTCGCCGCCGCCGATGGACGATTGTCGCTCCACTGGTTCGACAGTCATCCTCAAGAAGGCTCGGCGGCACATGCCGGCCGCATCGACATCGATCGACTGAAGCGGATCCTTTCGTTCGACGATTACGATTTCTACCTCTGCGGACCGTCGGCGTTCATGCGCGACTTGTACGACGGACTGCGCGCGCTGAACGTGCCCGACGAACGCATCCGTTTCGAGGCATTCGGGCCGTCGAGCGTGGCGCGCAGCGCGACCCGCGCGTCTGCAGCGCCCGCGGTGGCGAGCGTGCCGGTCGTATTCCGGCGCACGGGCCGCGAAGCCGCGTGGACGCCCGCCGACGGCACCTTGCTCGAATTCGCGGAGGGGCAGCGCGTGGACGTGCCGTCCGAATGCCGATCCGGGTCGTGCGGCACATGCGCGACGCGCGTGCTGTCCGGGGCGGTCGGCTACGAGCAGGCCCTCGATGCGCCGGTTGAACCCGGTTGCGCGCTGCTGTGCATCGCGCGGCCCGCACAAGGGACGGAACCGCTCGTGCTCGACCGCTGATGCACCCTGCGACACGCCGCCGCAGACGGCCTGCTGCGCGAAAAGCGCGCACAACTGCTTCTTTTTTCGGATGCCGGTCGGATCGACGATAGCGTCAACCGATAGATGAAAGGAGCGCAATCATGAAACTGCTCGGCATGATCCGACTGGTCCTGTGGAGTTTCTTCGGCGTACGCAACAGCAAGGCGCACGCGACGGATCTCGCGAACGCCAACTTCACGCTGCTGCCGTTCGTGGCGATCCTCCTCGCGCTGCTCGTTGGCGCGGTCATTTATGGCGTCGTGCACCTGGTCGTCGATCCGACGGTGACGATGCAGGGGTTCTGAGCGGCCGGCCGCCGGATCGCGAGCGGGCAATCGCGCCCGCTCCGAATGGCGGCCGCATGACCGGCGCGCCACTGCGCCGGTTTTCGAGACTGCCGCGCACGACGCCAGTCACGCGCACGTCGGCGCCGTCGTCGCGCCGCACGAATCGCGCTTTCCCGATTTCCGCCTTCGCCGCCCCCGTTTCGCCCGATTCCAGGGCGGCCGGCCCCGCCCGGGGTAAAATGCGCGCCGCGCCGCGATGTCGTGCGCGACGGGCACGCCGCCGTTCCATCGAACGGTGCGCGCAAGCGCGTCGCACCCGCACCGAGGCGTTCGAAGCGTCCCTCCGCATGACAAGGCCGCGCGATGCAGCCGGCCACCCGACACGCCCCCGACGAACCCGTCGACGGCTGCGTCGGTGCCCGGTGCGTCACCCGAATCCGATGTCCCATCCTGCGTCGTCCCGACCGAGCGGCCCGCCTGCGCGCCGTATCGCCCGGTTCGTCTGATGAATATCGAGCCGACCCATGCGTGCGGCTGAAGGGCTGGGTCCGGTCGCGGGCACGCTTCGAAGCTTCGTAACAGGTTTCGACAGGTCGAGTGGCGAGTTTTCCATCCAGAACAATGACGGTGCATAGAACAACAGCGTTGCCCGCACGGCGGCGGCGCGCGAAGATCGGGCTTGGCGTCGGTCTCGGCATCACGCTTTTCGCGGCGCAGGCCGCCGCGGCGCAGGGCGATGCGCCGGCGCCGGACGCCGAGGCAGCCGGCAGCGCGACGCTGCCGACGATCACGGTGAGCGGCGAGCGCGGCAATGCGCTGCGCGCACGCAACGCATCGGTCGCGGGGCTCGACGACACGCCGCTGCGCGATACGCCGGCGTCAGTGAGCGTCGTCACGCGCGCGCAGCTCGACGACCAGCAGGCAAAGCGGTTGAGCGACGTCGTGCGCAACGACGCGTCGGTCGTCAACGACTATGCGCCGGTCGGTTATTTCGAAGGCTTCGCGATCCGCGGCTTTCCGGTCGACCTCGCGAGCGCGATCCGGATCGACGGGCTGACGGTATCCGGCGAGCAGAACGTGCCGCTCGAGAACAAGGAGCGCGTCGAGATCCTGAAGGGGCTCGCCGGCATCGACAGCGGCGTCGTCGCGCCGGGTGGCGTGATCAACTTCGTGACGAAGCGCTCGGCCAATGTCGCGAGCGTGACGGGGGGCGTCGACAGCCGCGGTTCGACGTCGGCAGCCGTCGATCTCGGCCGCCGCTTCGGCCCCGACAACCAGTTCGGCTTCCGGATCAATGCCGCGAAGGAGAACATGCACTCGTACGTCGACGGCACGAACGGGCGGCGCACGTTCGGCTCGATTGCCGCCGACTGGGACATCAGCCCGCGTGCGAGCCTGCAGCTCAACGCCGAATTCCAGCAGTGGATCCAGCGTTCCGCGCCCGGCTACCAGTTGCTCGGCGGCACCGTCGTGCCGTCGGTCAACACGACGTCGAAGGCGCTCGGCACGCAGCCGTGGGCGAAACCGGTGACGACCGACGCGCTGAACCTGAACGCGCGCTTCGACTACCAGTTCGACGACGACTGGAAGGCCTACATCGCCGCCGGCCGCAGCCGCACGATGATCGACGACAACAGCGCGTTCCCGTACGGCTGCTCGTATGCGGCGAGTTGCACGGGCGGCGCGACGTCGCCGTTCTTCTTCGGCGCGAACGGCGACTACGACGTGTACGACTTCCGCAGCCCCGGCGAATATCGCCGCAACGACGATCTGCGCGCGGTCACGACGGGCAAGTTCGCGACGGGCCCGCTGCGACACGAGCTGACGCTCGGCGTGAGCGTGCAGCGCCGCGTCGTGAGCATGGCCGACGCCGTGTACGACTACGTGGGCAGCGAGAACATCTACGGGCCCGACACGACGTTTTCGCCGTCGCCGAATTCGCCCGGCCCGTCGTATCCGCGCCTCGATGCGTGGCAGTACGGCGTGTTCGGGCTCGACCGCATCAGCCTCGGCGAACACTGGCAGGTGCTCGCGGGCGGCAAGGAAGTGCTGCTGCGCCAGCGCAGCTGGAGCAGCCTCGACGGCGACGCGACGCATACCGACCGCTCGGTGTTCCTGCCGCAGGTCGCGCTCGTCTACAAGCCGGTGAACGTGCTGTCGCTGTACGCGTCGTACAGCAAGGCGCTGTCGCTCGGCGACCAGGCGCCCGTGCGCGCGACCAACGCGTATGCGTTCCTGCCGCCCGTCGAATCGCACCAGGTCGAGCTCGGCGCGAAATACGACTGGCTCGACCGGCTTAGCCTCACGGCCGCCGTGTTCTCCATCAGCAAGCCGTTCCAGTTCGCCGACCCGGACGCATCGGGCACGAGCTATACGTTCGTGCAGCGCGGCACGCAGCGGCACCAGGGGATCGAACTCGGCGCGGCCGGGCGCGTGACCGAGCGCCTGGGGCTGACGGCCAGCGTCGCGGCGATTCGCGCGCGTGCATACGATTCCGGGTCGCCGGCGTACGAAGGACACCAGATCATCAACGTACCGGCGCTGCGCGCGTCGCTGTATGCGGACTACGCGGTGCCGGGCGTCGCGGGGCTGAACGTGCTGGGCGGCGTCGAGTACAGCGCGGCCCGCAACGCGAACGAGGAGGGCACCGCGCGCGTGCCGTCGTGGTTCGTGTTCAATCTCGGCGCGCGCTATACGACGAAGATCGGCGGCCATCGCACGGTGTTGCGCGTGTCGGTGGACAATCTGTTCAACAAGTTCTACTGGCGCGATGCGGGCGAGCAGCAGGGCGATGCGTACCTGTTCTCGGGTGCGCCGCGCACCGCGCGCGTGTCGTTGACCTATGATTTCTGACCGTCCGGAACCGGCCGCGTGACACGCGGCCCCGGCGGCTAACCTGGAGAGCACAGACGATGTCCCCACTTGAAATCGCCGGCGTGATCGTCAGCGCGCTCGCGATCTGGCTGACCGCGAAGCGGCGCATGCTGTGCTGGCCGGTCGGGCTCGTGTCGGTCGCGCTGTACGGCTGGATCTTCTTCGACGCGAAGCTGTATTCGGACATGCTGCTGCAAGGCGCGTTCGCGGTGCTGCAGGTGTACGGCTGGCAACGCTGGCTCACGCAGCGTGCAAGCGAGGCCGACGGCAATGCGGCGCCGGCCGGCGACGTGGCGCCCGTCACGGGCGTGCGGCCGATGCAGATGCTGCCCGACCTGATCGCGGCCGTCGTCGGCAGCGCGCTGCTCGGCGGCATGATGGCGCGCTGGACCGATGCGGCGCTGCCGTTCGTCGATGCATCGTTGACCGCGTTCAGCCTCGTCGCGCAATACTGGACCGCGCGGCGCTACATTGCGTCGTGGGGGCTGTGGATCGTCGTGAACGTCGTGTACGTCGGGATGTTCGTGTTCAAGGAACTGTATCTGACGGCCGGACTCTATGCGCTGTTCATCGGGCTGGCCGTCGTCGGCTGGCGCGACTGGCGCCGCACGGCCGCGGCGCTGCGCGCGGCGGCCGGCGGCGCGCTGGCAACAGGCGGCGGCGCGCGCTGATCCACGCGCCGATTCGGATTCAACTACGGAGCAACGTCGTTCATGTCATTCCCACTCGAGCCGGACGGATCCCTGCCGCGTGACGTCGCGCCGCCGCAATTCGGCGTCGACGGCGTGCAGGCCGAACGCGACTGGCCGCTGATGACGCACGACGAGGTGGCGGCGGTGCTCGCGCGGATCGACGGCGCCGGCGAGCCGGCGCGGCTCACATGGCACAGCCCGCGGCAGTTCGCGGCGGCCGTCCTGGTGCAGATGACGGACGGCCGCGGGCTGTTCGTCAAGCGTCATCACGTGAGCCTGCGCGATGTCGAAGGGCTCGAGGAAGAGCATCGCTTCATCGCGCATCTGCGCGAACGCGGGATGCCCGTGGTCGACATTCTCGCGGATCGCGACGGCGCGACCGCATTCGCGTCCGGCGAGTGGACCTACGAGGTGCACGTGCGGGCGCCCGGCGTCGACCCGTATCGCGGCGTGATGTCGTGGCAGCCGTTCACGCATGCTTCGCACGCGTACGCCGCCGGCCGCGCGCTGGCCGAGCTGCATCGCGCGTCGGCCGGCTACGATGCGCCGGCGCGGCCCGTGCGGACCTTGCTGTCGAGCTTTCGCGTGCTGTCGTCCGCCGATCTGGCGGGCGCGCTCGAACGCTGGGTCGAGGCGCAGCCGCTGCTCGTGCGCGCGCTTGGCGCGCGCGACTGGCGCGGCGACGTGGCCGACGCGATCGGCCCGTATCATGCGCGCCTCGTGCCGCTGCTGCCTGCGCTGCCGCCGCTGTGGACACACGGCGACTGGCATGCGTCGAACCTGCTGTGGACCGAAGCGGGGCCCGGCGCGCAGGTGCGGACCGTGCTCGATTTCGGACTGTCGGATCGCACCTGCGCGGTGATGGACCTCGCGCTCGCGATCGAGCGCAACACGGTCGACTGGATGGCGCCGGCCGACGCGCGCCGCGTCGAGTACGCGCAGATCGACGCGCTGCTCGACGGGTACGAATCGCTCGAACCGCTGGGAGACGAAGCCTACGCGGCGCTGGTCGCGCTGCTGCCGATCGTGCACACGGAGTTCGCGCTGTCGGAGGTCGCTTATTTCGGTTGCATCATCGATGCGCCGGCCATTGTCGACATCGCGTACGACGGTTATCTGATCGGGCACGCGCGCTGGTTCGGCGAACGCGACGGGCGGCAACTGCTCGACTGGCTCGTGCAGCGCCGGCGCGCGAAGCACGGGATCGTTTGATTTGCCTGCGGGGGATCGCGGTGCAGGCGTGCCGATTCCCCGTGCCACCGCCATTTTCCGTGCGCCGTCGCGCCGCACGCTCATTGAATTCTCCTGATCGCTGAAGCGGGGCACGACTCCCGCGGGGCGCCGTACGCATGCGCACGGCTGCGCCCAAGATGACGGAAATGTCATCTTCGCCTCATGTTCGCACTGCGGCCGGACCGTAGCATCGGTCGCGAACCGTTACCGCAGAACCGACCATGCTCAAGCTCAACCTCGCCGTGGCCGTCGCTTTCGCGATGGCCGCGACGGCTCATGCGCAGCCGCCGCTGTCGTCGGCCCCGGCCCCGGCTGCCTCCGGCAGCGCCGCGCCGATAAGCGCCTCGGCACCCGACGCTCTCCCTCCCACCTCGTTGACGCTTTCCGACGCGCTGTTGGTCGCGGCCCGGAACAATCCCGCGCTGCGCGGCGCGCGCGCGGACGTCGATGCGTCGGCCGGCGCGCTGATGCAGGCCGGCGCGCGTCCGAATCCGGAAGTGTCGTTCCTGCAGGAGGGATTTCGTCGCGCCGAACGCACGTCGACCGCGCTGATCAACCAGACGATCGAACTCGGCGGCAAGCGCCGTGCGCGGCTCGATGTCGCGTCGTACGGCAGGGAAGCGGCCAATGCATCGCTCGACGAGCAGGGCGCAGTCGTGCGCGCCGACGTGATTGCCGCGTTCTACGGGCTGCTCGCCGCGCAGCGCCAGCTTCAGGTGACCGAGGAATCGGCCGCGATCGCCGCGCGCTCCGCGGATCTCGCGAGCCGCCGCGCACAGGCCGGCAAGGTGTCGCCGGTCGAGGCAACCAAGGCGCACGTGGCGGCGGCCGGCGTGCAGATCGAGGTCGTGACGGCACGCGGCCGTGTCGAGGTCGCGCGCGAGAAGCTGAACGCGGTGATGGGCGAAGCGCGCGACGGCCGGCTTGCGGTGCAGGGCGATCTCGAAACCGTGCCGCCGGTCGAGCCGCTGTCCGCGCTGGCCGCGCAGCTCGACGATGCGCCGCTCGCGCGGATCGCGCGCGCCGAGATGCTGCGCTCGAACGCGGCCGTGTCGCTCGAACGCGCGCGGCGCATGCCGGACGTGACGATCAGTGCCGGCGTGAAGCGCGTGACCACGGGCGGCGTGCCGGACAACCAGGCGGTGGTCGGCGTGTCGATCCCGATTCCGCTGTTCAACACGAACCAGGGCGCGCTGCTCGAGGCGACGCACAAGGCCGAGCGCGCGAACGCCGATCTCGATCGCGAGCGCACGCGCCTGCGGCTCGACCTCACGCAGGCGTACGCGAATTTCGAAGCCGCCGCGCAGGAAGCGCAGCGCCTGAAGGCCGACATCCTGCCGGCCGCGCGCCTCGCGCTCGACGCGATGTCGCGCGGCTACGAGCTCGGGAAGTTCAGTTTCCTCGACGTGCTCGATGCACAGCGCACGCTGTTCCAGGGCCAGTCGCAGTACGTGCGTGCGCTCGCCGATGCCCATACGGCCCGCGCCGACATCGGCCGGCTCGTTGGTACGCCGCTCGCGCCGCTTGCACCGCCCGAGCCGGTCACGCAATAGCGCAACAGACGCCTCTTTTACCTGAAGGATCACCATGTCACACAGCAGAATCCTGATCATCGCGGCGATCGTGCTCGGCAGCGCCGGGATCGTCATCGGCGCACTCGGCGTCACGCGCAACGGCGGCGGCAACGGCGCGGCCGCATCGACGGCTTCCGGAGCCGCGTCGTCCGCCGAAGTCGCCGGCGAGCGCGGCGGTGTCGTGCTCAAGCGCGGCAAGCTGTCCGTCGAAATCGTGATGACGGAGAAGCCCGGCGATGCGCGCCTCGTCGTCTATCCGTTCGTCGACGGCAAGCCGGCCGGCAAGGGCGTCACCGTGTCCGGCACGCTGGTTCGCTACGACCGCACGCACGAACCCCTGCGTTTCGATGCGGCCGGCCTGAAGTTCGTGTCCGCGCAGTCGATCGGCAAGCCGCACGTGTTCGATGCGACGATCGACGTGAAGGCAGGCACAGAAGCCGCGTCGTTCCCGTTCGCGCGCGCCGACGGCGCGATCGCGCTGACCGACGCGCAGCTGGCGACCTCGAAGATCACGCTGGCGAAGGCGGGCCCCGCGCAGATCGCGACGCCGTTCCAGTTGCCGGGCGAGATCAGGTTCAACGAGGATCGCACCGCGCACGTGGTGCCGCGCGTGGCCGGCATCGTCGAGCAGGTGTCGGTGTCGCTCGGGCAGAACGTCGCGAAGGGGCAGGTGCTGGCCGTGATCGCGAGCACCGATCTTGCCGACCGGCGCAGCGAGCTGCTGACGGCCGAGCGCCGGCTGTCGGGCGCACGCGCGACCTACGAGCGCGAACGCACGTTGTGGACGGAGCGCATCTCGGCCGAGCAGGACTATCAGCAGGCGCAGGTGCAGTTGCGTGAAGCCGAGATCGCCGTGCAGAACGCGCGGCAGAAGCTTGCCGCGCTGAACGCGCCGGCCGGCGCGGGCGCGTTGAACCGCTACGAACTGCGCGCGCCGTTCGCGGGCACCATCGTCGAGAAGCACGCGACGCCGGGCGAAGCGATCGCCGCCGATGCCAGCATGTTCGTGATCTCCGACCTGTCGACCGTATGGGCCGAGATGGCCGTGCCTGCGCAGCGGTTGAACGACGTGCGGGTCGGCCGCGACGCGACGGTCGTCGCGACCGCGTTCGAATCGCGTTCGAGCGGCCCGATCGCGTACGTGGGCTCGCTGCTCGGCGAACAGACGCGCACCGCGCCGGCGCGCGTCGTGCTGCCGAACCCGGACCGCGTGTGGCGGCCCGGGATGTTCGTGAACGTATCGGTCGACGCGGGCAGGCAGGGCGTGCCCCTCGCGGTCGCGAGCGACGCGCTGCAGGATGTGGACGGCGCGCCTTCCGTGTTCGTGCGCTCGCCGAAGGGGTTTGTCGCCCAGGCCGTCGAGACGGGGCGGCGCGACGACCGTGCGACCGAAGTGCTGAAGGGCCTCAAGCCGGGCCAGGAGTACGCGGCGTCGAACAGCTTCGTGCTGAAGGCCGAACTCGGCAAGGGGAGCGCGGAACATGAATGAGCGTGACGTGTGCGCCGTTGCACGACTCGCGGCCCGCCATGCGGCCCGCTTTCCGGCTCGCCGCCTGACCGGCCGGGCGGCCCGTCCGTCGAGGGTGACCGTCCCCCGTTTCAAGGAATCCCGTCATGTTTGAGCGCCTGATCCGCTTTGCGATTGCGCATCGCTGGCTCGTGATGCTGGCGATCGCGGCCGTGGCCGCGCTGGGCGTGTTCAGCTACCAGAAGCTGCCGATCGACGCGGTGCCCGACATCACCAACGTGCAGGTCCAGATCAACACGTCCGCGCCCGGCTATTCGCCGCTGGAGGCCGAGCAGCGCATCACCTATCCGGTCGAGACCGTGATGGCCGGCCTGCCGGGCCTCGAGCAGACGCGCTCGATCTCGCGCTACGGGCTGTCGCAGGTCACGGTGATCTTCAAGGACGGCACCGACATCTATTTCGCGCGACAGCTCGTCAACGAGCGCATCCAGGAAGCGAAGGACAAGCTGCCGCCCGGCATCGCGCCCGCGATGGGGCCGACGTCGACGGGCCTCGGCGAGATCTACCTGTGGACCGTCGAGGCGGACGCGGCTGCGCGCAAGCCCGACGGCACGCGCTATACGGCGGCCGACCTGCGCGAGTTGCAGGACTGGGTCGTCCGGCCGCAGCTTCGCAACGTGCGCGGCGTGACCGAGGTCAACTCGATCGGCGGCTACGTGAAGGAATACCGCGTCGCGCCGAACCCGGCGAAGCTGATGTCGTACGGGCTGACGCTCGCCGACGTCGTGCGCGCGCTGGAACGCAACAACGACAACGTCGGCGCCGGCTACATCGAGAAGCGCGGCGAGCAGTATCTGGTGCGCGTGCCGGGCCAAGCGCGCACCGTCGACGATATCGCGAACATCGTGCTGACCAACGTCGGCGGCGTGCCGGTGCGGATGAAGGACATCGGAGTGGTCGACATCGGCCGCGAGCTGCGCACGGGCGCGGCGACCTCGAACGGCGAGGAGGTCGTGCTCGGCACGGTCTTCATGCTGATGGGCGAGAACAGCCGCACGGTCGCGAAGGCCGTCGCCGCGAAGATGGAAGACGTGAACCGCACGCTGCCGTCCGGCGTGAAGGCGATTCCCGTATACGACCGCACCGTGCTCGTCGAGAAGGCCGTCGCGACGGTGAAGAAGAACCTGCTCGAAGGCGCGATCCTCGTGATTGCCGTGCTGTTCCTGTTCCTCGGCAACATGCGCGCGGCGCTGATCACGGCGCTCGTGATCCCGCTGTCGATGCTGATGACCTTCACCGGGATGGTGAACGCGAAGGTGAGCGCGAACCTGATGAGCCTCGGCGCGCTCGACTTCGGGATCATCGTCGACGGTGCGGTGGTGATCGTCGAAAACTGCGTCAGGCGGCTCGCGCATGCGCAGGCGGCGGCCGGGCGGCCCCTCACACGTGACGAGCGCTTCGCCGAAGTGTTCGGCGCGTCGCAGGAAGCGCGCCGCGCGTTGATATTCGGACAGCTGATCATCATGGTCGTGTACCTGCCGATCTTCGCGCTGACGGGTGTCGAAGGCAAGATGTTCCACCCGATGGCCACGACCGTCGTGATGGCGCTCGCGGCCGCGATGGTGCTGACCGTCACGTTCATTCCGGCGGCCGTCGCGCTGTTCATCGGCGAGCGCGTGGAGGAAAAGGAGAATCGGCTGATGGGCTTGGCGCGACGTGCGTACGAACCGGCGCTCGCCGCGTTCATGACGCGCCCGGCGCGCGTGATGATCGGCGCGGGCGCCATCGTGCTGGTCACTCTCGGGCTCGCCACGCGGCTCGGCAGCGAGTTCATCCCGAGCCTCAACGAAGGCGACCTGGCCGTTTCCGCGCTGCGGATTCCCGGCACGAGCCTGTCGCAGTCGGTCGAGATGCAGAAGTCGATCGAGAAGACGCTGAAGGCGCGCTTCCCCGAGATCGAGCGCGTGTTCGCGCGCACCGGCACGGCCGAGATCGCGGCCGACCCGATGCCGCCGAACCTGTCGGACGGCTACATCATGCTGAAGCCGGCCGACCAGTGGCCGAACCCGAAGAAGCCGCGCGACCGGCTCGTGCGCGAGATCGAGGAAGCGCTCGCCGAGCTGCCGGGTAACGCCTACGAGTTCTCGCAGCCGATCCAGCTGCGCTTCAACGAGCTGATTTCGGGCGTGCGCAGCGACGTCGCCGTGAAGATCTTCGGCGACGACATGGCCGTGCTGAACCAGACCGGCGAGCAGATCGCGGCCGCGCTGCAGAAGGTCCCCGGCGCGTCCGAAGTGAAGGTCGAGCAGACCACGGGCCTGCCCGTGCTGACCGTCAACCTCGATCGCGACAAGCTCGCGCGCTACGGCGTGAGCGTTGCCGACCTGCAGGACTCGGTGGCCGCGGCCGTCGGCGGGCAGAAGGCCGGCACGCTGTTCCAGGGCGACCGCCGCTTCGACATCGTCGTGCGGCTGCCCGACGAGCTGCGTTCGGACCTCGAGGCGATCAAGCGGCTGCCGATCGCGCTGCCCGCACCCGCGGCCGGCGCCCGCGCACCGCTCGCGGCGGCGCCGTACGTGCCGCTCGCGGAGCTCGCGACGATCGACGTCGCGCCGGGACCGAACCAGATCAGCCGCGAGGACGGCAAGCGGCGGGTGGTCGTCAGCGCGAACGTGCGCGGCCGCGACGTCGGCTCGTTCGTCGCCGATGCGCGCGAGCAGTTGCAGCAGGACGTGCGCGTGCCGGCCGGCTACTGGGTGTCGTGGGGCGGGCAGTTCGAGCAGCTGCAAAGCGCGAGCGGGCGCCTGAAGCTGGTCGTGCCGCTCGCGCTGTTCATGGTGTTCGTGCTGTTGTTCGTGATGTTCGACAACGCGAAGGACGGGCTGCTCGTGTTCACCGGCATTCCGTTCGCGCTGAGCGGTGGCGTCGTGTCGCTGTGGCTGCGCGGGATTCCGCTGTCGATCACGGCGGCGGTCGGCTTCATCGCGCTGTCCGGTGTGGCCGTGCTCAACGGGCTCGTGATGCTCTCGTTCATCCGCAACCTGCGTGATGAAGGGATGCCGCTCGAGGCCGCCGTGCGCGAAGGCGCGCTTACGCGGCTGCGGCCGGTGCTGATGACAGCGCTCGTCGCGTCCCTCGGCTTCCTGCCGATGGCGTTCGCGACCGGCACCGGCGCCGAGGTGCAGCGCCCGCTCGCGACGGTCGTGATCGGCGGTATCCTGTCGTCCACGGCGCTGACGCTGCTGGTGCTGCCCGTGCTGTACCGTGCCAGCCATGCGGTGTCGTGGCGCGCCGCGCTTCGGGGCAGCTTCGGCGGCGGCTTCGGCATGAGCGTGCTGCGCCGGTTGGGTTTCTTCAAGGGTAATGCGTGATGCGAATTCTGATTGTCGAAGATGAACCGAAGACGGGCGCCTACCTGCGCAAGGGGCTCACCGAGGCCGGCTATGTCGTCGACTGGGTCGAGGACGGCATCACGGGCCAGCATCAGGCCGAGACCGAGGAGTACGACCTGCTCGTGCTCGACGTGATGCTGCCCGGGCAGGACGGCTGGACGCTGCTGCAGAACCTGCGGCGCAGCAAGTCGACGCCCGTGCTGTTCCTCACGGCGCGCGACGACGTCGGCGATCGCGTGAAAGGGCTCGAGCTCGGCGCCGACGACTATCTCGCGAAGCCGTTCGACTTCGTCGAGTTGACCGCGCGCATCAAGTCGATCCTGCGACGCGGCCAGCCGCGCGACTCGAACACGCTGCGCGTGGCCGACCTCGAACTCGACCTGACGCGCCGCAAGGCCACGCGGCAGGGCGACACGATCCTGCTGACCGCAAAGGAATTCGCGCTGCTCTGGCTGCTGATGCGCCGCGAGGGCGAGATCCTGCCGCGCGCGACGATCGCGTCGCAGGTCTGGGACATGAATTTCAACAGCGACACGAACGTCGTCGATTCGGCGATCCGGCGCCTGCGCTCGAAGATCGACGACGCGTACGACCCGAAGCTGATCCACACCGTGCGCGGGATGGGCTACGTGCTCGAGGCGCGCGGCGGCGCGGCATGATTGCGCGCCTGCTGCCGCGCACGCTGCGCGGACGCCTGACCGCGCTGATCATCCTGTCGACGTCGGTCATTCTCGCGTCGAGCGGCGTTGCGCTTTATGAGGCACTGAGCAATCGCATCGAAACGACGGCGGCCGAGCAGATGGCCGGCATTTCCGCCGCGTTGGGCGCGCACCTGGCCGAAGCGCGCTCGACGGCCGACGTCGCGCGCAACACCGATATCTGGATCGACCAGTTACACGGCCATCCGAACATGGATCTCGCGATCTTCGATGCGACGGGGACGCGCCTCGTCGGCACGCCCGGATTTCGTCCGGTCGCGCCGTTGATGTCGCTGGATGCAGGGCGTGTGCCGGTCGGCGTCGCGCCTCCCGGCGCGCGGCAGCGGTATCTCGTCGCGACCGTGCCGCTTGCCGGCGCAGGCGCGCCCGTGGTGCGCGTCGTGGTGCAGTACGACCGTAGCGCCGACGTGCTGTTGCTGCGCACGCACGCCTATACGATCGTCGTGATCGAGGTGTTCGGCGTGGTGCTCGCGGCCGCGATCGCATACGGCATTGCGGCGCTCGGGTTGAGCCCGCTGCGGCGGTTCGCGGCGCGCGCCGAACAGATGTCGACGAGCCGGCTCGCGCATCCGCTGCCGGCGCTCGATACGGCCGGCGAGCTGAAGGAACTCGAGCATGCGTTCAACGGGATGCTCGAACGGCTGAACGAATCGTTCACGCGGCTGAGCCAGTTCTCGTCGAATCTCGCGCACGACATGCGCACGCCGCTCACGAACCTGCAGGCGGCCGCGCAGGTCGTGCTGTCGCAGCCGCGCAGCGCGGATGAATACCGGAGCGTGATCGAGTCGAGCATCGACGAATACCAGCGACTGTCGCGAATGATCGAGGACATGCTGTTCCTGGCGCGTTCGGAACAGGTTGGCACGTCAATCAGCGTGCGGCGCCTGGACGCGTCGGAAGAGGCGGGGCGCGTCGCGGGATACTACGAGCCGCTGGCGGAGGATGCCGGCGTGACGGTGAAGGTCGACGGTCATGCGTGGGTCGATGCGGACCTGACGTTGTATCAGCGCGCGCTGAGCAACCTGCTGTCCAATGCGTTGAGGTACGCGCCGCGCGGCGGCGTCGTGACGATCGACTGTGTGGAGCAGGGCGGTGCGACGACGATTGCCGTGTCGGATACGGGGCCCGGCATCGAGGCCCGGCATGCCGGAAAGATCTTCGAGCGCTTCTATCGCGTCGATCCGTCGCGGCACAACTCGGCGTCGGGGACGGGGCTCGGTCTTGCGATCGTCCGGTCGATCATGGACAACCACGGCGGCGAATGCGGCGTCGACAGCGACCCGGGCCGGCGCACGACGTTCTGGCTGCGCTTTCCGCGCCAGCCGGCCGAACTGAAACGGCCGGCGGCCATCAGCACCTGACACCGCGGGCGGGCCCGCCCGCGCGTTCGCCATGAGGCGGCCGCGCGCGGCGCGCTGCCCGCGGTCGTGTGGCCGAGCGTCATTACCGCGCGGTCAGGTTGTCGTGATTGTCGGTCTGCAGCTTCTTCTCGCCGCCATGCACCGACATCCCGTGAAGCGCCTTGTTGCGCGCGACGAGCTCGCCGGTCGGCGGGTACTGCGTCTTGCTCGTCGGCACGACGCCGTCGTGCTGCGCCTGCTTCAGTTCATTGACGACCTGCGTGCGGGTCTTGCCCTGCGTTTGCGTCTGCGCGAACGCGGCTTGCGTGGCGATGCCGAGCGACAGCGCGGCGGTGACGAACAGTGCTGCGAGTGTTGCCGTTTTCATCGAGTGCTCTCCTTGATCAGGGCCGCCGGGTGGCGAACCATGGACCCAGTATGCGAAAGCAGCCGTGCGTGATCGTGATCGCGAGATGAAAAATGCGTCAGATTGCGCGATGCGGAGATACGGCGTGCGGACGCGGCCGACATGACGCATTCGTCATGTTCGCGTCACGGGCGCGATGAGCGGGAAGCGGAACATGAAGTCTGCCGAGGGTCGATGTGGCCGGAGGCATTCGCGCCGTTCGCGACAGCCGCATGGCAAGCGGGCGGCCCCGTTCTGACTTTCACACCGGACTTGAAACGTGTATCGTCCCGCCACTCGCCTAGCCTTGATCGCAGTCCTGATCGTCCCGTTGTTCGCGGGATGCGCATCGACACGTTCCGGCACGACGTCAACTGCGCAGGCCACGCCGGCCCTGGCTAAAAAGCCGGTGCCGGCCGATCTCATGCCCGGCGAGCAGATCGACTATGCCGGGCATCGCTGCGGCAATCCGAACCTGTACGTGAAAACGCATCCGTGCCTGTTCCCGCAGCGCAATTCGACACCCTGATCATGTGGGCGCAACCAAAAAAATGCCCGGCACTCGACGTGTCCGGGCCTAATGCGTGACGCGCCGTGCGGCAGCGACTCGCTTGCGTGGTCTGGAACGGGCGCTGCCCGTCACGTTTACGATCGTAGCGACACGACGCTTCGCGAACCTGACCGGAACATGAAATTTTCGTCACGCGGCGCGCGTATTGCCTGCGCGGTCAGAACCGGCGGCGCAACCCGAGATCGACGATGCCCTGGGTGCGCGTTCCGCCATAGTCGCAGGAGCCGATCGACGTCTGCGCCGTTTGCGTGCCGCCGTCGAGCGTGCGCTGTTCGCCGTTCGCGCGTTGCCACGCGCTGACCTTGTAGAGATCGGTACGCTTTGACAGCACGTAATCATGGACGCAAAAACCGACGACGAATTTTTCATTCGCAGTGCGATGCAGCGGATGTCACGGCGGTGACGAAACCGTCATGCTGCGATCACGATTCCGCACCGCTGCCGGATCAAAGTGAAGGCTCCTGTCATGGATCAACAGCAAGGAGCGAACCACATGAATATTCCGCGACCGATGATCGTCATCGCCGCCGCCGCACTATCGTTTGCGGCCTTCTCGCAGGCAGTGGCCGCGCAGCAGAAGACCCGGCAGGAAGTCCGTCAGGAACTGGTGCGCGCGCGCCACGACGGCGCGATCCCGAGTCACGACTACCCGGCAAGCCCGGCCGCCGTCGCACGCAATCGGGAGATCCATCGCGCGACCGTGCATCGCGGCGAAGCGGCGCCGCTGGTCGATGCGCACGACAACCGTTTTGCGGTTCGCTGATCGTTCGTTCGCTCGCGGCCGACCGGCGCGGTGCCTGTCGGCCGCCCCCCCACATGAAGAGGAGAGCGCCATGCGCCATTTCGCGAAAGGAATCGTGCTTGCGGCGACCCTGATGTCGACGGCCGCGATGGCGGCCGGCTGGCCGGAACGTGCGCTGTCGCACGCGTCGGCGCACGATGTCGGCCGGCGCGTGGAGCGCGACGTTCACGCGCGGGCAATGCGAGGTCGACAACGGCCGGCTGACGTTCGTACCCGCCGATGCAAGTGGCGGATCGATTGCCGCGGAGCAGCGGATCGTGCTCGGCGAGGTCCGCACCGCGTCGCATCAGTCGCGCAAGCTGAAGGAGCAGTTGCAACTGACGACGCGCGACGAAGTGATCGCGCTGAACGTGCTGACCGACGACGGCAGCCGCAAGTCGCGCGAACATGCGATCGACCTGTGGGCCGCGCTGCGCAACCAAGGCGTGATGGCCGTCAACGGCACGCGCATCGTCGAGTCGTATCCGACGGGCGCGACGACGTGGTAGCCGGTGCGCCGCCGCGCCGGGCTTATCCGGCCTTCACCGATCCTTCGATCAGGAAGAACACGATGAAGCCGATGAAGAACGCGGCCGTCGCGAACGGCGTTTCGGGCACCTCGTGCGCTTCGACCAGCAGTTCCTCGGTGACGAGGTACAGCAGCGCGACGGTGCCCAGCCCGAGCAGCGCCGCGTAGATCGTGGGCGGAAGTCCGGCGAACGCCGCGTTGCCGGCAACGGCCGCGAGGCTCAGCAGCGCCGCGAGCCCGACCGGTACGACGATCGACAGCATGCGGCCGACGCCGGCGGCCGCGAGCGCCGCGCTGACCGACAGCGCGAGGAACAGCACCTCGAGCGTCAGCGCGACGGTCAGGATGATGCCGCTTTCGTCGCTTGCCGAGAACGCGATGCCGAGCACGAGGCCGTCGATGACGAGATCGATCGCGGTGACGATGATGAGGCTCATGGGCAGCCGCGCTTGCTCGAAGCGCGTCTCGATCGCACCCGACAGCGCTCGGATCGCGAGCATCAGCGCGAGGCCGAGCACGAAGCCGACGACGACCGGAAACAGCGCATGCGCGCGGTCCTGCGGCAGCAGCTCGAGCGCGGCGGCCGCGAACACGATGCCGCCGGTGAAATGCTGGATGACGCCGGACGTTTTCGGGCCGGGGGCACGCCAGGCGGCCGCGAGGGCGCCGAAACAGGCCGCCAGCACGGGCGGCAACGTGAGCAGCGCAAGCTTCGCGGTCGGTGTCATGAGGCCTCTCGAACGGTTGGCGTACCGCAGCGGGCCCGGCGTCGCGCTGCCCGGCTGCGTGGTACGGTTCATACGCGCGGGGCGTGGCCCCGGCATCAACCGGCAATTGAACACCTTGAAGCCGCTTCAAGGTCAACCCATTCGATGCGGCGCGCACCGGCAAGCCGGCGCGCCCGTGCCGGTCAAAGCTGCGCGAGCGCCTGGTCGAGATCCGCGAGCAGGTCGTCGATATGCTCGATGCCGATCGACAGCCGCACCGTTTCTTCCTTCACGCCGGCCTTCGCGAGTTCGGCCGGCGACAGTTGCCGGTGCGTCGTCGACGCCGGGTGCGTCGCGAGCGATTTCGTGTCGCCGATGTTGACGAGCCGCGTGAACAGTTTCAGCGCGTCCTGGAATTTCGCGCCGCCGTCGCGGCCGCCCTTCACGCCGAACGTCAGGATGCCGGGCGCGCGGCCCGACAGGTAGCGCGCGACGAGCGCATGATCGGGGTGATCGGGCAGGCCCGCGTAGTTCACCCATTCGACGTTGTCGTGGCGCGCGAGATGCTGCGCGATCTTCAGCGCGTTGTCGCTGATCCGCTCGACGCGCAGCGCCAGCGTTTCGATGCCCTGCAGGATCTGGAATGCATTGAACGGCGAGATCGCCGCGCCCATGTTGCGCAGCGGCACCACGCGCGCGCGGCCGATATAGGCGGCCGGCCCGAACGCTTCCGTGTAGACGACGCCGTGATAGCTGACGTCGGGCTCGTTCAGCCGCTTGAAGCGGTCGGCATGCTCGGCCCACGGAAACTTGCCCGAATCGACGATCGCGCCGCCAAGGCTCGTGCCGTGCCCGCCGAGATACTTCGTCAGCGAGTGCACGACGATGTCCGCGCCGTGCTCGAACGGGCGCAGCAGGTACGGCGACGGCACCGTGTTGTCGACGATCAGCGGGATGCCGTGGCGATGTGCGACTTCGGCGAGCGCGGCGATGTCGGTGACGTTGCCGAGCGGGTTGCCGACCGATTCCGCGAAGATCGCCTTGGTGCGCGCGTCGATCAGCGGCTCGAACGATGCGGGATCGCGCGGATCGGCGAAGCGCGTGGTGATCCCGTATTGCGGCAGCGTGTGCGCGAACAGGTTGTAGGTGCCGCCGTACAGCGAACTCGCGGACACGATGTTGTCGCCGGCTTCGGCGATCGTCTGGATCGCGTACGTGACGGCCGATTGCCCCGACGCGAGCGCCAGCGCGCCGATGCCGCCCTCGAGCGCGGCGATCCGCTGTTCGAGCACGTCCGTCGTCGGGTTCATGATCCGCGTGTAGATGTTGCCCTGGACCTTCAGGTCGAACAGGTCGGCGCCGTGCTGCGTGTCGTCGAATGCGTACGCAACGGTCTGGTAGATCGGTACGGCGACGGCGCGCGTGGTCGGGTCGGGGCGATAACCGCCGTGCACGGCGATGGTTTCGAGACGCCAGTTCGATGCGGCCTGATCGGTCATGGGTGCTCCTTCCGTTGTTGTGGTGGTCGAGCGATTATAGGAGCACGTGCGCGGCTAGCTTTAGAACGAATGGTGTGTTGCTTATGGCGGGGCGCCGCATAAAATGCCTGTTCCGCAAACAAGGGGTGCGCGATGAATCAGGATCACTGGAACCAGGTGGATGCGTATTTCTCCGCGACGCTCGTGCCGTCCGACGACGCGCTCGACGCCGCGCTGGCGGCGAGCGACGCGGCCGGTCTGCCCGCGATCAACGTCGCGCCGAACCAGGGCAAGCTGCTGCAACTGCTCGCGACGATTCGCGGCGCGCGGCGGATCCTCGAGGTCGGCACGCTCGGCGGCTACAGCACGATCTGGCTCGCGCGCGCGTTGCCGCCGGGCGGCACGCTCGTGACGCTCGAACTGAACCCCGCGCATGCGCAGGTCGCGACACGGAACATCGCCCGTGCAGGGTTCGCACAGGTCGTGACGGTGGTGGTCGGCAGCGCGAAGGACAGCCTCGCGCGGCTCATCGACGCGGGTGAAGCGCCGTTCGATTTCATCTTCATCGATGCCGACAAGGACAACAACCCCGTCTACCTCGACGCGGCGCTGAAGCTGTCGCGGCCCGGCACGGTGATCGTCGTCGACAACGTCGTGCGCGGCGGGCGCGTGGCCGATCCGGACAATCGCGAGCCCGACGTGGCGGGCGTGCGCGACGGGTTCGCGCGTCTCGCGGCCGCCCCGAACGTCACGACGACCGCCGTGCAGACGGTCGGGCAGAAGGGCTGGGACGGGTTCTCGATCTCGATCGTCGGCGCGTGATGTGATGGCGGGTCGCGCGTGCGGTCGGCCCGCACGCTAGTTCTTGTCTGGATTCTTCTCTTCGCACTGGTCGGGCTCGTCGCTCAGCACGATGCGGCGGATGCGGCCGTTGTCGTAGAACGGGACATCGGGGCAGAACTTCATGCCGGCGCGGGTTTGCGTGCGCTTCCACGTGACCTTCTCGGTGCGTACCCGCGTCAGCGGTTCGCTGCCGCATCCGCCCGTCGATACAGGCGTGGCCACTGATCGTCGAACAGGCCGTTGCACGTGCCGTGCGTGGCGATATCGTCGAGCACGAAGCGCCGGCCGTCGAAGATCCACGATGCGGTCGAGCCGCAATCGCCGAGACTGCGCAGCCGGACCTTGCTCGACAGCGCCGCGGTGGCGGAATCGTAGGCGGCGTCGGTCAGTTCGTTCGCGAACGACGCCGAATCGAGCCCCGCGTTCGCGTTCTCGCCGAAATTCATCGGTGTCGGCGTGAGCGGCGCCGTCCGTCGCACGCGATACCACAGGTCGGTGTGGTTATACAGGCTGCTGGTCTGGCACGGTATCGCGACCAGTGCTTCGTCGGCGGAGATCGCCACGGCGCGCGACGCCTTCCTGCGCTCGCTCGCCGGCATTTCGTCTTCGACATCGGCCGCACATTGCTTCACGTCGCCGCCGAACTTCGCGAGCACCGCGTCGACGAGCGAGCGTTGCTCGGCGGCCGACAGGTTCGCGACGGCCGGCGCCGGCGTGACGGCGGGCGGCAGCGCCGGTGCGGCCGGTACCGACGATGCGGCCCGGGTGCCCGGGCGCAGCAGCGCGGTGACGGTGCCGACCCGGCCCTGCGTGTCGTCGATCAACAGCAGCGCGGCATTCAATCCCGTCAACGGCGTGCGGGCGGTTTGCGCCGACGCCGGATCGCCGAAGCTCAGCAACTGCGCATTGCGCAATGCGGCGAGCCATGCGGCAACCGTTGCCGGATCGTGGGTCCGGATCCGGAACGGGTACGCGTCGTCATCGTCCGGTTTGCCGCCGAACGCATGCCATTGGGCCGCCATTGCATCGAACGGGCGGCCGTCCACGCGGGCGGTGCGCAGGTCCAGCGGCGCCGACGCGTAGAGGTCGAGCGATGCTTGCGCGTCCGGGCCGGCATCGCGCGTCACGCGCAGGATGAGGCGGGTGCGTGCGTCGTCGCTATCGTCGGCTTGGCTTTCGGCAATGCAACGGTTGCCGTTGTCGCAGACGACCGACCAGTTCTTGAAATCGCGCTCGACCGGCGGCCGCGCGAGCGGGCGAGCCTGGGCAACGATCGGGGAAACGGCGAGGAGCGCGGCGATGGCGAGCGAAAGGCGGTGCGACATGACGGTTCGTATCGACGGTGGATGGGCGGGCGGAAACGTCGGGCTGCAAGCACATCGTCAGCAAGCCGGGCAGGTCGAGGGCTGCGGCGCATGCGGCGGCGCGCTTTACCGAACGGCGTCGAGTATACCGCCGCAACGGGCTGCGATCGTGACGACGACGCGTAGCGTGCGGGCACGACCATGGCTGGCCGGCATGGGGCGGACACGTGCGGACGCGAAAACGGCGCGATGCCCGCAGGCATCGCGCCGTTCACTTGTCATCGACCGTCGACCACGTCGCGCAGGAACGCGTCGAGCATCGCCACGTCGCCCCACGGCCGCTCGTATTCGCGATCGTGTTCGGCATCGGCGAGCATCGTCTCGACGAGCGCGTGGATCGCCGGCCGGCGCGGCCCGTATTCGCTTTCGTTCGCGCTCATCTTCAGCGCGAGCAATGCGTCGAGTTCCGCGCGCACCGCCGGCGCGTGCACGGTGCCGTCGACGAGATCCGCGAAGCGCATCGGCGGCATCCCGAGCCCCATGTCGATCCAGCGTGCCGCGAGCAGCGGCCGCAGCACGTACAGGTACTTCTTGTAGCGCACCGTGTCGCCTTGCAGGTAGCCGCGAAAGTTCTTCTTCGCCATCGCGAGGTAGTGGTGCCGCCCGCGCACCGGCGAGAAGAACGCCGATGCCAGCGACCTGAGCCGCGGCGCCCAGCGTGCGTCTTCGCGATACACGACGGGCGAGTCGAGCCATTCGAGCAGCGTCGGGTTCGAGCGGCGCAGCAGTTGCAGCGCCTTGCGCAGTTCCCAGCCGCTGACGTCGAGTTCGTCGTCGAGCGGCCGCTCGATCACGTCGCGCTGCGGTTCGACGCTCAGGTACCAGTCGCGCCGGTGCGCATACACGAAGCGCACGTCGTAATCGCTGTCCGGCGATGCGAACCCCCAGCCGCGGCTGCCCGATTCGCATGCGAACAGCACGCTCACGTCGTGGCGGCGCTCGACTTCCGCGAGCTCCGCCATCACGCGTGCCCGCACGGCCGGGTCGACGGGGTGCGCGCTGCGCACGGTCGTCATTGCCTTTTTCGTTTTCATGGTTGTCGTTTCCCTTTCGTTGCGCGCGGCCGCCGGCCATCGGCCGCGCACCGCGCTATCCTTTCACGCACACCACCTGGCGCAGCGTATGCACCACTTCGACGAGGCTGCGCTGGGCCGCCATCACCGCGTCGATGTCCTTGTAGGCCATCGGGATTTCGTCGACGACGCCCGCGTCCTTCCGGCATTCGACGCCCTGGGTGGCCTTCACCTGGTCGTCGACCGTGAAGCGGCGTTTCGCTTCGGTGCGGCTCATCGTCCGGCCCGCGCCGTGGCTGCACGAGCAGAAGCTTTCCGGATTGCCGAGCCCGCGCACGATGAAGCTCTTCGCGCCCATCGAGCCCGGAATGATCCCGAGCTGCCCCTTCTGCGCGGACACCGCACCCTTGCGCGTCACGAGCACGTCTTCGCCGAAGTGGCGTTCGCGCTGCACGTAGTTGTGGTGGCAGTTCACCGCGTGTTCGTCGACCGAGAACGGCTTCGCGATCACGCCGCGCGCCGCACCGATCACCGCGTCCATCATCGCCTGCCGGTTGCGGCGCGCGTAGTCCTGCGCCCAGCCGACCGCCTCGACGTAGTCGTCGAAGTGGCGGCTGCCCTCGGTGAAATACGCGAGGTTGCGATCCGGCAGGTTCGCGATGTGCTGCCGCATGTCGGCCTGCGCGAGCTCGATGAACAGGCTGCCGATCGCATTGCCGACGCCGCGCGAGCCGCTGTGCAGCATGAACCACACGTGGTCCGCTTCGTCGACGCACACTTCGATGAAGTGATTGCCGGTGCCGAGCGTGCCGAGATGCGCGTAGTGGTTCGTCTTTTCCAGCTTCGGGTACTTGTCGACGATCCGCTGGAAGCCCGGTTGCAGCGACTTCCACGATTCGGTCACGGCGGCCGGCGCGCGGTCGCCCCACGCGCCCGGATCGCGGCGGCCCGGCGCGCGGCCGTGCGGCACCGCGCGTTCGATCGCGCCGCGCAGGCCCGCGAGCGAATCCGGCAGGTCGGACGCCGTCAGCGTCGTGCGCGCGGCCATCATCCCGCAGCCGATGTCGACGCCGACCGCGGCCGGAATGATCGCGCCCTTGGTCGGGATCACGCTGCCGATCGTCGAGCCCTTGCCAAGGTGGACGTCCGGCATCACCGCGACGTGGCGGAAGATGAACGGCATCTGCGCGGTGTTGCGCAGTTGCGCGCGCGCCTCGTCCTCGACGGCGACGCCTTGCGTCCACATCTTCACCGGCTTGCCGTTGGCCAGTTCCATCACCTGATAATCCATGTTGCTCATTTGCTTCACCTGATTCATTCATTCATTCATTCGTGCGGCGCGGTGCACATGCGCCGCGCCGCGTGTTTCGAGCCTTATGCGCCCTTGATGCTGACGAGTCCGTTCAGCACCTGGTCGAGACCGCCGAACACCGAGATGCGGTCGATCCGTTCCGCGACGCGCTCGAGCGTTTCCAGCTCCTTGAGCCGCAGCGCAGTCGGGTTTTCTTCCATCACCTTCGCGGTGTTCAGCAGCGAACGCGTGGCCGCCGTTTCCTCGCGGCGGCGAATCACGTTCGCCTGCGCGGACTTCTCCGCTTCGACCACCTGCGCGAGGATCGTCTTCATGTCGCCCGGCAGCACGATATCCTTCACGCCGACGCTGCGCACGTCCACGCCCGAATGGCCGAGGCGGGCACGCACCTGCGCGATCACGACGTCGTCGATCGACTGCTTGTCTTCCAGCAGTTCGTCGAGCGAGCGCGTGCCGACGGCCGAGCGCAGTGCGAACTGCAGCTCGCGATACAGGTGTTCGACCGGCTTCTGCAACTGGCCGAACGCGTGCAGCACGTCCGCATAGCACCACGTCGCCGACAGGTTGAGCCGCAGCGCGACCTTGTCGCGCGTCAGGATTTCCTGCCCGCCGACTTCGATCGCCTGCAAGCGCAGGTCGACGAGTTCGACCGCGACGTCGCGGTTGAAGCGCCAGAACGCCGCGACACCCGCGTCCAGCAGCCGCTCGATCTTGCCGTCGATCTTCAGCACGCCGACGTGGTACGCCGGCACCTGCGCCAGCAACACGCCCGTCAGGCCCGCCACGCCGCGCGCACGCAGCGCCGGTTGCGCGATGCGCTTCACGAGGGCGGTCGGCAGCACGCTGTCCTGCGCGAGATCGACGCGTTCGAGACGGTGCGCGGTCAGGCCGCGCCAGTACAGCCGGCGCGTGCCCGGCGCGAGGATCTCGACGAGCACGTCGTCTTCGTAGCGCAGGCCCGCTTCGTCGTCGGCGAGATCCATCGCGACGAAGTGCCGGGCGAGCACGTCCGGTGCGTCGTGACGCAGGTAGTCGGCCAGGGCCGCGTCGGCGAGCGGCGCGTCCAGACGCGCGGTCTGCACCGACAAACGCTTGAACGGATCGAAGGCCTTGAACACGCCCGGTTCCAGCACCTTCACGAAATCGCCCTCATTCATCAGCAGCGCGCGTTCGTTCTTTTTCACCACATGTCGCATCCACATATTCTTGTCCTTTTCTTCAATGACCGCCGGGTGACGCACATCGTGCGGATCGCGGGGCGGCGCAACCGGGCGGGCGGCGCGCCGGCCCGGCGCCGACGTGCACGGCGACGCATCCTGCATCGCGTCGTCGTGCGCCTTCGCGCGGGCCGTGCGGCCGTCCGGCCGATCGCGCGGAACCGCAACCGGTCCGACGCGCGGCGGGCCTCGCGGCCCGCACCGGCGGGTACTGCTTCTATCGAGAGACTGTCCTTGCGGACAGTGTTCGAGCGGGATTCGAACCCGCTACACACCGGCTTGCGCCGGCTGCTCTACCCAAATGAGCTACCGAACGGTGGGCGCCCCGGGATTCGAACCCGGGCGAAGTTCCAGTACGCGCCCGTTTGCCTTCGTCTGCCCATGGCGGCATGCGCGACCGCGACGAACCAGGTTCGGCGGCGGCGCACCAGCAGGGCTTGTTGAACCCTGACTCGCGGGCCAGCGGGACATCCGGCGCTTTCTATTTAGCGAGGAGCGTGCCAGTGGGCGGCTCGATGCGCTCAATAAATCCCAAGTAATTGAAATAAAAGGGGAATTATTTTTGTGTGGTGGGTTGCGTAGGGAAATCGGGCCATGGCTCGATCCGGAAATATCGATACAATCGGATCGTTCATTATCTTTTGGGATAAACATGCGCAAGACCGTTGCGATCGGTTTTCTCGGTACGGTGCTCGACCAGGGCGGCGGCTCGCAGCGCCGCTGGCGCAACTGGCGGCCGACGATTTCGTTGTGCGAACAGCGCGACACGCCGATCGACCGGCTCGAACTGCTGCATTCGCCGAACTACGCGCGTCTCGCGAACCGCGTGAAACAGGATCTCGAGCGCGTGTCGCCGCACACCGACGTGCGGCTCGTCCCGATGGAGATTCGCGACCCGTGGGATTTCGAGGAGGTCTATGCGACGCTGCATGATTTCGCGCGCGCCTACCCGTTCGATCTCGACCACGAGGATTACCTGATCCACATCACGACCGGCACGCACGTCGCGCAGATCTGCTGGTTCCTGCTGGCCGAAGCGCGCTACCTGCCTGCGCGTCTCGCGCAGACGGCGCCGCCGCAGAAGACCGACGAAGGATTGAGCGGGCCCGGCGCGATGTCGGTGATCGATCTCGACCTGTCGCGCTACAACCGCATCGCGCAGCGCTTCACCCGTGAGCGCGACGAAACGGTGTCGTTCCTGAAGGCCGGCATTGCGACACGTAACGCGCGCTTCAACGCGCTGATCGAGCAACTGGAGCGCGTGGCCGTGCGTTCGCGTGCGCCGATGCTGCTGGTCGGGCCGACGGGCGCCGGCAAGTCGTTTCTCGCGAAGCGCGTGTACGAGCTGAAGCGCGGCCGCCATCGGCTCGCGGGGCCGTTCATCGAGATCAACTGCGCGACGCTGCGCGGCGACGCGGCGATGTCGACGCTGTTCGGTCATGTGAAGGGCGCGTTCACCGGCGCGCAGTCGGCACGGGCCGGGCTGCTGCGCGCGGCGGACGGCGGCCTGCTGTTTCTCGACGAGATCGGCGAACTCGGGCTCGACGAACAGGCGATGCTGCTGAAGGCGATCGAGGAGAAGCGTTTCCTGCCGGTCGGCGCGGACGTCGAGGCCACCAGCGATTTCGAGCTGATCGCGGGCACGCATCGCGACCTGCGGCAGATGGTGGCGGCCGGCACGTTCCGCGAGGATCTCTATGCGCGGATCAACCTGTGGACGTACGAACTGCCGGGGCTGGCCGAGCGGCGCGAGGACATCGAGCCGAACCTCGAATTCGAACTCGACCGTTTCGGCCGCGAGCAGGGCGAGCAGGTGCGTTTCAACGTCGAGGCAAAGCGGCGCTATCTCGCGTTCGCTGCGTCGCCGCGTGCGGCGTGGCCCGGCAACTTCCGCGAGCTGTCCGCGTCGGTCACGCGGATGGCGACGCTGGCCGATGCCGGGCGGATCACCGAAGCGCTCGCCGAGCAGGAAGTCGAACGGCTGACGCGCACGTGGTCGCCGCCGGGCGGCGCGGGTGCGTCCGATGGCTGTGTCGACGCGGTGTTCGGCGCGCGTGCGGCGGAACTCGACCTGTTCGACCGCGCGCAGCTCGAACGCGTGCTCGACGTGTGCCGCGCGTCGGCGAGCCTGTCGGAGGCGGGGCGCACGCTGTTCGCGGTATCGCGGCAGAACAAGAAGCAGCCGAACGATGCGGACCGGCTGCGCAAGTATCTCGCGCGATTCGGGCTGGATTGGGAGGGCGTGCGGCAGGCGCTCGACGGGGCATGACGAGTACGGCAGCGCGGACGCCGCGTGGAGCCGGAGGGCCCGGCACGCGGCCGGCGGGATCGATTATGCCGCCCCCGCTGCCTGCCGGAATGGCGCCAGGAATGTCCACTCCGGCTGCGCTGCCGCGACATCCTCGAGCCCGCGCGCGAACGCCTGCGCCGGCAGCCACGGATATCCGAACGCTGCATGCAGCGCATCGAGTTTCGCCGACTTCGGATCGTCGATCGTATCCATCCGGGCGATATGAATGTGCAGCGCGGCAGTCCGCGCGGCGTCCTCGCTTTCGCGGTTGCCCGCGAACTGCCAACGGTACGTGCCATGTCCGATCCGCAACGCGCCGTTGTCCTTCTGTCGCATCACGACGAGCCACGACATCCCGCTGACGCCGTGCGGGTCGACTTCGGGTTCCGTGCAAACGTAATAGGTCCGGCACCGCTCGAACCGCTCGCCGAATTCCTCGACCAGCGTGCGTGCAATGGCCGCCGCGCCGGTCACGCGCGGCGGAAAATCGATATCGTCGTTCGCGAGCGAAAAGCTCAGCTCGGCATCGGCCGCGAAGCAGTCGGCGATCAACGCGGGCCGGTTCTGGTCCTTCGCGCGCAGATAGCATTCGAGCAGCGCGCGAACCTGCGCGGGATGAAGCGGGAAGGGCATGGTGATCTTCCAGTATCGGGTTATCGGGCCGCACGCTCCGGCATGCGTATGCGGTGGACACGCTGCCCGTTGCGGGCTGACGTCATCGAACGCGCACTCACGCGCGGCAGATCGCGATGATCTCCGCGCTGGTCGCGGCATCGAACGGTGTGCGTTGCCAGTCACCGAACCAGTCGGCCGACGAGAATCCGGCTGCGACTATGCGCGCCTGCAATTCGGGTTGCGCGATGAAGCGCAGCCGGCTCGTGTTCATCAGCAATGTGTCGTCGCGGCGGAAACGGTAGTACGTGTCGAACGTCACGATCGCGCCATCGACCGCGCGCACCGCATGATGGAGATCGACGACGCCGGATTCGCGCGATTCGACGCTGCGTGCCGAATGCTCCGGTGTCCATGCACGCCACGGCTCGACGCGCGGGTTGCGGGTATCGAACAGGAAACGGCCGCCGTCGGCGAGCACGCGCCGCACGCCGCGCAATGTCGCGTCGATGTCGTCGTCGGCCAGCAGGCACTGGAATGCGTGGCCGGTCATCACGACCGCATCGAACCGGGCGTCGGGCGGCAGGCCGGCTAGATCGCAGGCGATCCAGCGTACCGCGTCGGCGCCCGGCTGGCGTCGTGCGTAATCGATCATCGCCGGCGCGGGATCGATCGCGACGACGTCGTGCCCGGCCGCCGCGAGCCTGCGCGCGAACGTGCCGGTGCCGCAACCGAGATCGAGGATGCGTTGCGGCGCGGCGCCGATCACGGAGGCGTAGAACGCGAAATCCCGATCGCCCGCGTTGAACAGGTCGTAGGCCGCGACGAGGCGCGGGTCGGTGTAGAGGGCTTCGCCGGCAGGCGCCGCGGCGGACGTCATGCGGCCGCGCGTGTCAGCGTTGCTGCACGGCCACGCGCAGCCCGAGCGCGATGAAGATCGAGCCGACGATCTTCCCCTGCCAGCGCGTGAGCCACGTGAGCCGCTTCACGACGCGGCCGAGCGGGCGGATCGAACAGGCGATCAGCGTCGTGTAGAGCGAGCTGAGCACGACGAAGATCAGCCCGAGCACCGCGAACTGCACGAACGTCGAGCCGCGTTCCGGATGCACGAACTGCGGCATGAACGCAAGGAAGAACAGCGCGGTCTTCGGATTCAGCACTTCGGCGGGAATCGCCTGCAGGTACGCCTTGAGCGGCGTGACGGGCGATACGCTCGGCAACGACGGATCGGACGGCTTCTCGATCAGCGCGCGCACGCCGAGGTAGATCAGGTACGCGGCGCCGACCCCCTTCACGACATTGAACGCGAGCGCCGACGTCATCAGCAGCGCCGACAGGCCGACCGCCGCGAACAGCGTATGCACGAAATCGCCGCTGGCGACGCCGAGGCCGGTCAGGATGCCGGTCTTGCGGCCGCCCTGCACGGTGCGGCTCAGCACGAGCAGCACGGCGGGGCCGGGGATCAGGAACAGGCCCAGGACGACGGCCGTGAAGGTGGTCAGCGTGGTCAGGTCGAACATGGCGGCTCCGGCAGGTTGGCGCAGCGGCGGGGGATCGGGGCATTGTATTCGCTTCGGCGTGCGGCTGCCGACGCAGCCGGGGCAACCGGGGCAGCCGGGGCAACCGCACGGCTGCCCCCGGCGCCTTTCTGGTATAAGCACGAGGGGACGCGCGGGCAGCGCGTCCGGCTTCCTCCATCGTCCACCTTCATGCGCAAGCTTCCACCCACCACCGATCCCGCAGCGGATGACGCGGTCTTTCACGTGCCGCGTCCGCTCGTCGTGTTCGGCGGCTCGGTCGTCGAGCCCGAATGGCGGCTGGAGCGGCACAGCCATCCGCAGGCGCAATTGCTCTACACGCTGAGCGGCGTCATCTACTGCGAGATCGACGGCGGCGTGTGGAGCGCGCCGCCGCAGTGCACGGTGTGGATTCCGGGCGACGTCCCGCACGCGGCGCACGGCTCGGCCGGCGCGACGTTCTATGCGGTGCTGGTCGAGCCGGACGCCGCGCTCGACCTGCCGGCGCGTTGCTGCACGCTGTCGGTGTCGCCGCTGCTGCGCGAGCTGCTGCTGAAGGCGGCGAGCTTTCCGAACCTGTACGACGTCGACGGGCCGCAAGGGCGGCTGATGGCGACGCTGCTCGACGAACTCGTCGCGGCGCCGGTCGAGGATCTGTACCTGCCGATGCCGGCCGACCGGCGGCTGCGCAAGCTGATCGACCAGCTGCTCGCCGATCCGGCCGACAAGTCGCCGCTGCCCGAACTCGCGCGGCGCGTGGGCATCAGCGAGCGCAGCCTGACGCGGCTCGCGGCGAAGGAGCTCGGGATGAGCCTCGGCGACTGGCGCCGGCGGCTGCACGTCGCGCTGTCGCTGCGGATGCTGACGACCGGCCGCCGCGTGCACCAGATCGCGATCGATCTCGGCTATGAAAGCGCGAGCAGCTTCGTGACGATGTTCCGCAAGGCGACCGGCAAGTCGCCCACGCAATTCCTGACCGACCGGCAACGCTGAACCGCGCGGTTCGCGCCATACATGCGCGATTGGCCGGATTGAGCAAGCGGTTGGCCGGGACGATAAATGACGCCGCAGGCCTCGATCCATAAAATGAGAATCGTTCTCATATGGAGGTCGACATGCAAATCGTCACGACCGAATTCCCGTTTGTCTGGCTGCGTTACACCGGTTCGACGCACACCGACCCCGCCCGCCTGATCGCTGAACTCGACGCGTTGCTGGCGCGTCGCGAACCGTTCGTTTTCCTGACTGACGACGCGCCGTCCGGCGACGATCGCGGCGCCGACGATCACGCGTTGCGCAAGCAGCTCGCGAAGTGGAGCAAGGCCAACCGCGCGCAGTCGCGTGAATGGATTCCCGCGATGATCGCGATCGAGCCTGACGCGTCGCGGCGGGTGGCGCTCGATGCATTCTCGGGCGCGTTCGAGAAGGTCTGGGGCTATCCGCTGAACGCGGCGGCAACCCGCGACGACGCGCTCGCGCTGGCGCGGCGGCTGCTCGACGAACCGGCGCGCGGCGCCGCGGCGGCGAACGGCTGAACCGTCTGCCGCGCCGGCGGCGCGGCGTTCCTCGATACGCATGCACGGCACGCGAATGCGCGCCGCGGCATGCGGCAACCATGCAGGGGTGTCCGGTGGACAATCCGATCCGCTCGATGCGCATCTTCACGCGCATCGTCGAAATGAACAGCTTTACGCGTGCGGCGCAGGCGCTCGGCATTTCGCGCGCCACCGCGACGCGGACCGTGCAGGAGCTCGAAACGGCGCTCGGCATGCCTTTGCTGGTGCGCACGACGCGCGCGCTGCGGGCGACCCCCGAAGGCGACGCGTATTACCGGCGCTGCGTGCGCATCACGGCGGATGTCGACGAGCTCGAGGCCAGCATCCGCGGCGCCGCGCTGCATCCGAGCGGGCCGCTGCGCGTCGAGCTGCCGGCGGCGGTCGCGGACGCGATCGTGCTGCCGGCGCTTGACGCGTTTCATGCGCGGCATCCCGACCTGATGCTGACGGTGGGGGTATCCGGGCGTGCGGCCGACAGGGGCGGCGACGCGATCGACTGCAGCGTCCGGCTCGGCGAGTTGCCCGATTCGTCGCTCGTCGCGCGCCGGCTCGGCATGCTCGAGCGCGTGACGTGCACGAGCCCCGCGTATCTCGACCGTCACGGCGTGCCGCGCACGCTCGACGATCTGGCCTCGCATCGCGCGGTCAGCGTGTCGTCCGTGCCGTGCCAGCGCACGGCCGAACTCGATTTCCTCGCCGATGGCGCGGTGCGCAAGGTGCGGCTCGACGGGATCGTCGCCGTGGACGACGAGCAGGCGTATCTGGCGTGCGGCGTGCACGGCCTCGGGCTGATCCAGCCGCCGCGCGTCGCCGCGCAGCCGCTGATCGACGCGGGGCGGTTGCGCGAAGTGCTGCCGCGCTGGCGGCCCGGCGCGATCGCGGTGTCGGCCGTCTACGTGAAGCGGCCGCATGTGTCGCCCGGCGTGCGCGCGTTCGTCGACTGGATTGCGGAGCGGTTCGTGGACGCCGCGCGGGACGGGGAGGGCATGATCGTTGCGGGGGCAACGGCGGTTCGGCTCAACGCGCGTGCGGCCGCCGCGTGCCAGCGCGAAGACCGGCAGGTCGCGGTGGTGTGACGGCGCTCATGCTTCTGCGAGATGGAACGCGTGCGCCATCCGGTCCTGTTCCCGGGGCGGCAGCGCGAGTCGCGCAGCGAGTGTTTTCCATTGTCTGACGGTGCCGCGAAAGTCGTCGATGATTTCGTCGGCGTCCTTGAGGCTCAGCCGGAAGTATTCGGATACTTCGCGTGCGAGTTCGAGGTTCAGTGCGTTGTCGGCTTCCGTGATGTTGAGCTTGAGGCCGTCGGCGACAGGGACGGGATTCATGTCGTAGGCCGCCGAAAGCCGCCGGCCCGAACCCGGCACCAATCAAAATAATGTAAGTATTTTGGCTATTTGGTGGAGTAATAGCCAAAATATTGGCGTTTTCCTGACTGGCGCCTCACTCATCAACGCGAGATCGGCACCCGGGCACCGGGCGGACACATCGCATGCCCGCCCGGCGTACTCCATCGAGACGCGATCAGCTGTGTCAGCTATGCGTGAGCGTCAGCGCATAGAACTTCACGACGGTGCCGGGCGTCGTCAGCGGCGTGCCGGACACGGCCGTCTGGTCGTAGTCGCCCGCCTTGAAGTAGAAGCGCTCGCCGTCGAAACTCGAATCCATCGTGAAGGTCTTGGTCGTGCCGTTCGCCGTGACGGTGATCGTCGTGCCGCTCAGGCTCAGCGCGTAGCTGAACTGCTTGCCGATGCCGACCGTGGTGATCGGCGTGGTCGTCGCCTTGCCGCCCTGGTTGGTGCTTTCGAGCAGCAACTGCACGACGCCGCCGGACGTGAACTGCAGCTCGCACAGCGGCTTGCTCGGGCCGGTGCCCTGGAAGATCTGGCCGATCGTCGTGTGATCGGGCACCTGCGTGACGGCCACCGTCGCGTTCAGCCGGTTCGTGCCGGAGGTCGGCCAGATTGCGTTCTCGCGCAACTCGGTGCGCGGATGCAGCGAGCCGGACGTTGTCCAGCCCTGCGTCGGGTCCATCATCACCATCGATCCATCGCTGCCGTCGGTATAAAAGTACGTCGGGTTCACGTAGCCGCCCGCGAGCGACGAACCGCTCACCGTGTCGACCTTGCCGGACGCGCCGGTCGGCAACTGCAGCGTGAACGGCGCGAGGTTGAAGTTCGAGCCGGGCGGGTTCGACGGGCTGAGCGCCATCGCGGTGGCCTGCTGGCGGGCGGCGGCGGCCGGGCTGGCCGGATCGTCGCCGCCGCACGCGGACAGGCATGCAACGGACAGAACGGCGACGACGCACGGGATGATCCTGTTCTTCATGGTGTCTCTCTCTGATGGTCCATGGCTGGGCGCCATGTTGTGGATAACGTTTTCCTGTTCAGGCGTGCGATCGTCGAAGCGAGATCGGTGGCCCGTAGAAAGCACTCCAAAATGCAGAAAGCAGGTATGACGCGACAGATAGTAAAAGGATGCGAAAAAGCGGTGGAATAATGGCGCTTTCGGTCGGCTTTCCACGTGTCTGGGCCAGTCGATCGGGAACGATGCTAACAAGAAGCCTTGGAAGAGTAAACGTTTTCCTCGCATGAGGGATGCGGTTACTATCCGCTGGGTCGCGGCAAGCGCGACTGGAGCAGCTACATGGCGTGCGCGCGCGTCGTCGCAGGCGTTATGACTCCGTTACTGCGACATGCTGCGCAATTCGCGCCGCGCAAGCATCGGGTGTCGCATCGGACGTATCGAGCACCATCTGGCTGAATGGCCGCGACGCATAGCCTTCGCGATACATCTCGGCGATCCGGTTCCGCTCCCAGTCCGTCAGCGCGCGCGAGCCGCGATTCGACGATGCGACCGCTTCAGGCGGCGCGAGCGTCACGACGAACAACCGCGCATCGCGCGCAGCGCTTGCGGCGCGGAGCCGCTCGAACTCCGTTTCGCCGATCGGATAGGCAATGACCAAATGACGCTCGCGTGCGTTCGTGATCCGCGTGACGAGACGTTCGAGCGCGATCGCCCACTGAACGTCGAACGGCGCATCCTCGGGCGCATCGTGATCGTCGCCGTCGATGAAGCGCGCATCGGGCAGCACGCGTGCGAGCGCGAGACCGATCGTCGTCTTGCCGCTGTTGATCGGGCCGTTCAGGTGGATGACGGTAAGAGGTGGCGGGGCGATGGGGTGTTGCACGGGGGCTCGTGATTGTCGTAGAGGGAGCGGGACGCGGCACCGATCCGGCGCGGTCGATTGAAATGTATTTGTAATATTTTGGTGGCACCTCCGAAATGAAAATTTATTAGGGATATACCCTAAAGAAAGGTGGCGTGTGTGCCGTTAGCTCACCTCGGCAGCTCACAAAAGCATTACGGAAGCACTACATCCGTACAACCACACGACCAGATCAACCGAGGGGCGCACGGCCGGCGAAGCCGTGCGTGTGATTCGAAGATGGGACGCATCGATTTATTTCGGCGCGCAGGCATCGGGGGCTTGCGCGTCATCTTCCTTTGCCTGGCGGCGGCAGGGGGGCTGCCGCATTGTGCGGTCGCCGCGGGGATCGTGCCGGACGGCGGGACGCCGACGAGCGTGTCGGCGGGGCCGAACGGCCGGCAACTCGTGAATCTCGCGCCGGCGGTCGCCGGCGTCTCCAGCAACACCTACTCGTCGTTCAACGTGACGACAGCCGGCGCGACGCTGAACAACGTCGGTATCAACGCGCGCACGATCGTCAACCAGGTGACGAGCACGAACCGCAGCCTGATCGAAGGCGAGATCGCCGTGGTCGGGCCGCGCGCGAACGTGGTGCTGGCGAACCCGAACGGCATCACGATCAACGGCGGATCGTTCGTCAATACGGGGCATGTCGCGCTTGCCACCGGCAATGTGAGCTTCAACGACCTGCAGATCGCCCCGGGCGTGATCCAGCGCAACATCGTGCTCGATACGTCGACCGGCACGATCGTCGTCGGCCCGGGCGGTCTGGCCGGCGCACTGATCGGCCTGGACATGATCGCGAAGACGATTCGCGTAGACGGACCGATCGACAACACCTTTTCGTCGGCGACCGCCGGCGTGCGCCTGCTGGCCGGCCGCAGCCGGGTGGAACTGAACACGGGACTGTCGCCGAACGACAACGCCAACGACTGGCTGGCGCGCGGCGCGACGACGAATCCCGATACTGCGTCGTCCTACGCGATCGATATCACCGCTGCCGGCAGCCTGACCAGCGGCCGCGTGCAGTTGATCGTGACCGACCGCGGGCCCGGCGTGCGCAGCGCCGGCCCGATGAATGCGTCGCTGGGCGATTTCACGCTGACGTCCAACGGGAACGTCGCGTTTTCGCACACGAAGCTCGGCGTCGCCGGGGATTTCGCGGTGACGGCGCAGGGCAGCGTGACGTTGACGGACACGGAGGTGAAGGTCAACGGCGGCCGCGCCGGCCTGTCCGCTGCGGACGCGATCACGCTCACCGGCAGCAGCCTGCTGGCATCGGGCGGCATCAAGCTGAATGGCGCAGGTATCGCACTGCAGCCCGACGAAGCGATGGCCGGCTCGACGGTGGCGTCGTCGCAGAGCGGCGTGGTGCTGAAGAGCGGCGCAGACATCGTGAACGTCGGTTCGCTCGTGCAGGGGCAGGCCGCGATCGACGCGGATGCCGACTCGGCAGGCGCGGTGACGCTGAACGCGGCCGGCCGCATCCTGAACCAGTCGCAGCCGCAGACGCGGATCGGCATCCTGTTCGGCGTGCAGGGCGACGTATCGCTGACCGCGGGGGCGGACATCGTCAACCAGAATGCGCGGATCCTGTCGAACCGGAGCGTCTCGATTGCGGCTGGCGGCGACCTGGAGAACGTCGTCGATCACAGTACGGGCGTGCAGGACGGCGCGGTGATCGGGTTTGCCGAGCAAGGCGGCCGATTCCTGTTCTTCCGGCATCGCAGCGACGGCTTCACGGTCGATTACGGCGCGCTCGCGGACGCCTCCAAGCTTGCGTACATCACCGCCGACGCAGGAAATGTGTCCGTGCGCGCCGCGAACGTCAGGAACATCGGCGGCTCGATTCTTTCGAACGGCGGCTCGATCGACATCGCCGCGCGCGACAGCCTGCTGACACAGGCGATCTTCACGGGCCAGGCATCGTTCCGGCGTTCGTGTTTCGTCTTCTGCCGCTCGAGCGCATCGTCGAGCGTGCAGGCTTTCGGCGGCGCCATCGAGGCCAACACCGACATCCTGTTGAAGGCCGGCGCGCAGATTACCAATACGGGCGGTATCGTGCGCGCGCTCGGCGGGTTGACGCTCGATGCGCCCAGGACCCTCGCGCAGGGCGTGCCGGGCTATACCGTGATCAACCGCGATCACGATTTGAAGGCATGGTTCGGCAATCGCTGGGCAGCCATCTATCGGAGCGATACCGGCGGCCTGTTCAGCGGCGGAACCGGCAAGGTGCGCCTGACGGGCGAGGCGGATATCGAGGGCGGCGCGTACCTTGCGCCCGACGGCGTGCTGGCGGCCGGCGGCGTGGTGACGATTCGGCCGCCGCACCGGGATCTCGTGACGATCGGCAACCGCAATCATCTGGGCCTCGTGTCGTGGTTCGGTCTGTGAGGGGCGGCATGTCGCCGGCAATGGTGCGGGTGCTCGCGCTGGCGATCGGCGCGATGCCGTTGTGCGTGCGCGCGCAGCTCGCCGGCGGATTGCCGCCCGGCGCGCCGCCGGGATTCGGCGCGATACCGCCGGGGCTCGCGGTGCCGCGCGCCGAGCAGGACCCCGCGCAGCGCCTGCTCCAGGAACAGCGTGACCGGCAGCGCCGCGAGGAAATCGCGCAGCCGCCGGCGCAGATCGCGTTGCCCGAGCAGCCGGCCATGCCCGACCTGCCGCCGGGCACCGATGTCGAAACGCTGCCGGATGTGGCGCCGATGTTCCTGATCGAGCGCGTCGAATTCACGGGCGACACGATTCTGGGGCAGCCCGCGCTCGACCGTATCGCGGCACCGTTTCTCGGCAAGCAGCTCGGGCGCAACCGGATCAATCTGTTGCTGCGCCGGCTGACCGAAGCCTTCATCGCGCACGGCTACATCACGACGCGCGCCTACCTGGGCCCGCAGAACCTCGCGTCCGGCACGCTGAAGATCAATCTCGTCCCGGGGCGCGTGGCCGCGCTGACGCTGAACGGCAAGCCGCTGCGTCCGCGCGACCCGAACGAGAAATGGTACGAGGTGCGCGGCGGCGGGCTGTTGACCGAGGCCGGCACCGCATGGGCGTTCGCGAGCGCCCCGGGCGACCTGCTGCGCCTGCCCGATCTCGAGCAGGGCGTCGACCAGATCAACCGGTTGCGGCGCAACCAGGCCGAGATCCGCATCCTGCCGGGCGAAGCGCCGGGGGATTCGGTCGTCGCGATCTCGAACCGCTATGGCGACCGTCTTCACTACGACTTCGGCATCGACAACTACGGCAGCTCGCAGACCGGCAAGACGCGCTATCGCGCGGGCGTCGAGGCCGACAACGTGATCGGGCTGCAGGAGTCGCTGTCGTTCAACTACGTGGGGACGACCGAAACGAACGCGCTCGTGTTTTCCGCGGCGGTGCCGTACGGGTATCAGACCTTCAGCTACACGGTGTCGATGTCCGAGTACCAGCAGGCGATCGGCGACGTCGCGCTGCTCGAAGGCCGCACGTTCAGCCAGATGCTCGGCTGGAACGATGTGCTCGTGCGCTCGTCGAGCGGGCGCCTGAGCGTCGACGTGACGCTCAACAAGCTGCGCACCGAGCGCGATGTGAACGGCCTGCCGCTCTCGCCCCAGAACCTCACGGTGCTGCGCGTCGCGCTCAATGGACTGGCCCGGTTCGCCGCGCGTGGGCAGGGCGCCGCGGCGACCTGGGACGTCGGCGTATCGCGGGGGCTGCCCTGGCTCGCGGCCAACCATGACGCATCGGACATCGGCATCGACGACGCGCACAGCCAGTTCACGAAGCTCGATGCGACCGGCACGCTGCAGTTTGCGCTCGGCAGTCTCGCCGGGAGCGCATGGGCCTATCGCGGCACGCTGCGTGCGCAATACAGCCGCGTGGCGCTGTTCGGCAACGAGCAGATCTTCCTGGGCGGCATGGGGTCGGTCCGCGGGTTCACCGAAGGCGGGATCGCGGGCGACAGCGGCCTCTTCGTCCGTAACGAGGCCGCGTGGCAGAACGTGCCCGCCTGGCGCGACGCGCGAATCGAACCGTACGTGTTTCTCGATGGCGGCAAGGCCCACCTGAATGCGCAGGGCGGCTGGCCGACGCTCGTCGGCGCCGGCGTGGGCACGCGCGCGCAATGGCGCCTGAAGAGCGGAACGGTCTCGGCCGAAGTGCTGGTCGGGCAGGCGCTCGCGCAGCCGGCGGCGCTCGGCAGGAAAGCCACCGTGCTGCTGGCAACACTCAACTGGTCGGACTGAATGAAGGAGAACGTCATGAATCGTCTGTCGAACGGTCGCGCGATCGCGATGCAACGGAATCTGCGGGCGCGCCTGCGCCGGACGGGCATTGCGTTCGTCGCCGCCATGCTTTGCGGCACGGTCGCGCCGCAAGCGCAGGCACTGAACAAGGCCGCGAAGAAGCCGGCGGACACGGTCGCCGCGATGCCTGCCGATACCGTCGCGAGCGTGAACGGCGTGCCCGTCACGCAAACGCAAGTCGACGAAGCGGTGCGCGCGTCGAAGGCCGCCGATACGCCGGCGCTGCGGGCGGCGATGAAGAACCAGCTGATCGCACGCGAACTGTTCCGGCAGGCGGCGCTGAAGCAGCACTACGACACCCGGCCGCAAGTCGTTGCCGCGGTCGAGCAGGCGAAGACGCTTGCGATGACGCAGGCGTACCTGCACGACCAGGTCAAGCCGGCACCGGTCCCGGAGACGGACATCCGGGCACGCTACGACGCGATCGTCGCGGGGCTCGGCGAGAACGAATACAAGCCGAGCGCGATTGCGGTCAACGACGCGGACACCGCGAAGCAGATCATCGCGCGACTCAGGAAGGGCGAGGACTTCGGCACGCTCGCGCAGCAATTCAGCAAGGGGCCGGGTGCCGCGCAAGGCGGTGCGCTGAACTGGATCTCGTTCAAGACGCCGATCGAGGCGGGCAATACGCAGAACTGGCCGCAGCCGCTCGCCGAAGCGCTCGTGAAGCTGCCGCAGGGTGGCCTGACGCGAGAGCCCGTCCAGGTCGGCGATGCGTACTGGATCCTGCGCGTCGACGACAAGCGCGCGACGCAGGTGCCGTCGTTCGACCAGGCGAAGGACATGCTGCGGCAGCAGCTCGAGCAGGTCGCGATGGAGAAGGCCACGGCGCAGGTCGTGGTGGACCTGATCCGGAACGCGCGCATTCAGCAGTAGACGGCAAGCAGTTGTGCCGGGCCGATGCCCGGCGATCACCCACGCGATACCGGGCGGGGAAATCCCGGCATCGCGCGACGCCACGGTCGGCCGGCCGATGGCGCGAGACGCACGGCGCAAGCCCAAAAGAACGAAGCAGAAAAACAGATGAACACGTCCAAGCGTAAGGTCCTGCAGCAGCTCGCCGCCGCCGGTGCGGCGCGAATCGGCGCGCGCGCGCGGTCCGCGGCAGGTGGGCCGCGTTTCCTGGCGGTCGCGCCGGTCGTTCACCCGTATCGCTGGTGGCAGCGGGCGACCTGCGCGATCGTCGCGCTGACGATGTTCATCGGACCGATCACGGTGACGGTCGAGCAGGGGCGCGACGCGGCCGGCGTGCTGGGCGCGGGAAACCGCCGTATGGATGACGAAACGTGGCAGCGCGTGCTCGACCTGGCATCGCTGCGCGTGCGGCTGTCGATGCAGATTGCCGCTGCTGCGCCGATCGTCGACCCGACTGCGCCCATCGCATTCCAGCCCGCGATCACGCAATCGACGGGTGCCGGCGGCGGCGTGCCGGTCGTCAATATCACCGCGCCCAACGCGGCCGGCATTTCGCTGAACCAGTATCAGCAGTTCAATATCGACCCGGTCGGACTGATCCTCAACAACAGCCTGATGTCGGGGACTTCGTTGACGGGCGGCAACGTGCAGGCGAACGCGAACCTGAACGGTCGCACGGCGAGCGTGATCGTCAACCAGGTGACGTCGACAGGCAATGCCTACGCGAGCATGCTGAACGGCCCGCTCGAAGTGTTCGGCGCGCCGGCGACGGTCGTCATCGCGAACCCGAACGGCATCACGACGCGCGGCACGGGCTTCACCAATACCATCGGCGTCACGCTGTCGACCGGCGCGCCGCAGTTCCTGGGCAGCGTGGGCGGCACGGCGACCGGCTTCGCGAACGCGAAGGCGATCGGCTACAACGTGACCGGCGGCCATCTGCAGATCGAGGGCAATGCCGGCGTCAACGGGCCGGGCGCGGGGATCGAGGGGACGGTCGGCACGATCGACCTGATCGGCGAGACGATCGGCATCAACGCGCCGCTGTATGCGGGCACGCGTATCAACGCGATTGCCGGGCGGCAGTTCGTGACGCCGACGGCCGCGGATGCGTACGGCGCCACGTATGGCACTGCGTCGAACGGCGCGGCGAATTCTGCCGCCGCAATCAATGCCGCCAACGGCGGGGCGAACCGTTCGCTCGCGATCGACGCAACCGCGTTCGGCGCGATGACCGCCGGCCAGATCCAGGTGATCAGCACCGCGGCGGGCATGGGCGTGCGGGCCGACGCGCAACTGGCCGCGAACGCAGGCGACCTGCTGATGTCGTCGAACGGCGACGTGTCGGTCGCCGGGTCCGCCGCGCAGCAGCAGGCGACGCTGCACAGTGCGGGCAACGTATCGATGACGGGCGCGCACCTGGGTGTCGGCGGCTACACGATCACCGCGAACGGCGACGTGACGTCGACGGGCGCGATCCAGTCCGGCGGCAGGCTCGCGGTATCCGCTGGCGGCAACGTGAACGTCGCGAACGCGCAAGCCAGCGGCGACGTGGCGATTGCCGGCGGCGCGAACGTGACGCTGGGCGACGTGCAGACGGGGGGGGCGTTGGCGGTTGCGGCGCAGGGCGGAGCGGGCGGCGACGTGACGCTGAACGGGACGGCGCTGGCCGTGGCCGGCTCGTCGCTGCGTGCGTCGCGCGACGTCCGTGTCAACGGCCGGCTGGATAGCAGCACGGTCGACGCAAGCGCGCAACGCAGCATCGCATTGGCCGGCCCTGTGAACGCATCCGGCGACCTGACGCTCACGGCGCGTGACGGCGACCTCGCCACGACCGCGCGCGTCGCCAGCGGCGGGAACCTGTCCGCCAGCGCGGGGCACGATGTCGCGGCGAGCGGCGCGCTGCTGGCGAATGGCGACGTGAGCGTGCGGGCCGGAAACAGTGCGAGCGTCGGCGATATCCACGCGGGCGGCGTCATCGACGTGAGCGCGCAGGGCGGGGCCGGCGGCGGCGACCTGGCGTTCAACGGCAATACGCAGGCGACCGGCGCCACGCGCATCGCGTCGGCGCGCGACATCGCCGTGAACGGCACGCTGACCGGCGGTTCGACGCTGGCGCTCGACGCACGGCGCGACGTGACGATCGGCGCGCACGGCACCGTGCAGTCGGCGGGCGACCTCGCGCTGACGGCGCGCACCGGCAGCGTGACGTCGAACGGCACGTTGACGGGCGCATCGAACCTGTCGGTGCAAGGCGCGCAGGACGTCACGCTGCTCGGCGCGACGGGCGCGATGGCGGACACGACGCTGAACGCGGGCCGTGACGTGACGGTGGGTGGCACGCTGTCCGGGCGCGGTGGCGCGCGGCTCGACGCAGGGCGCGACATCGTCCTCGGCGGCAGCACGGGTTTCGTGAAGGACGTGCAGGCGCAGGCGGGCCGCAACCTGACGACGACGGGTTCACTTGCCGCGACGAACGTGACGCTGGGCAGCGGTCAATCGATGACGCTGCACGACGTGCAGTCGTCCGCGGCGTTGCAGGCGAACGCGCAAAACGGCGCGCTCACGATCGACGGCAACGTGACGTCGTTGTCGACCACCCAGCTCGAATCGGGCGGCGACACGGCGGTGACCGGCAGGCTGCAAAGCACGGGCCGCCTCGATGTCACGAGCGGCGGCGCCGTCGCGATCGCGGGGCAGGTCAATACGTTGTCGACCGGAACCTTCCGCGCAGGAAACCGGTTCAGCGTGGACGGCACGCTGCAGACGACCGGCACGCTCGATATCGCCAGCGGCGCCGACGCCTCGATCGGCGGCACGGTGAACGCGCTGTCGGATGCGATCCTCGCGTCGAGCGGCGGCGTGACGGTCAACGGCCTGCTGCAGAGCGCGGGCCCGTTGGCGCTGACGAGCGGCGCGAACACGTCGATCGGCGGCACGGTGCTGTCGACGGGTGACGTCACCCTCAAGAACGCCGCGGGCTCGCTGACGAGCACCGGCACGATCCAGGCGGGCCGCGATCTGCTGATCGACGCCGCGCACGCAGTCGATCTCGGCAAGCAGCAGACGATCGCGCAACGCGACCTGGCGGTGCGCGCGGGCGGCGACCTCGTCGCGAACGGCACGGTGATCGGCCAGCGCAACGGCATGCTGAATGCCGGTGGCGCGCTGGGCGGCGCGGCGGCGATCGCATTCGGGCAGGCGGCGACGCTTCGATCGGGCGGCGATACGCGCCTGACGGGCTCGTTGCGCGGCGACACGGTGCAGACGCAGGCGGGTGGATCGGCGTCGCTGCACGACGTGCAGGCCGTGTCGTCGATGTCGCTGGCCGCGACGCAGGATCTCGCGACGACGGGCAACCTGATCGGCAACGCAACGACGACGTTGCAGGCCGGGCGCGATCTCGGCGTCAGCGGCGCGGTTCAGTCGTCGCAGACGCTGACGCTGGCAGCCGGTCGCGATCTCGCAACCACGGGCGCACTGCGGACCGACCAGGATCTGCACGTTCGTGCGGGCAACGACGCAGCGATCGGCGATATGCGGGTCGGCACCGTGCTCGACGTGAAGTCGCAAGGCACGGCGGGCGGTGGCGACGTGGCGCTCAACGGCAACGCGATCGTCGCAGGCGTGACGAACGTGCAGGCGGCGCGCGACGTCGTCGTGAACGGTTCGCTCACCGGCGCCACGCAGGTGGCGCTGTCGGCGCAGCGCGACGTCGGCGTCAACGGCGGCGGCGCCGTCCGCGCCATCGGCGATCTCGCAATCACCGCGACGACCGGCAGCATCGCGTCGGCCGGCGCATTGAGCGGCGCAGGCGCGCTGACCGCGAATGCGGCACAGGATGTCGCGCTGACCGGTACGACCGTGTTCACCGGCGACACCGCCGTGACGGCGGGCCGTGACGTGACGGTCGGGGGAACGCTGGCGGGCCGTGGCGGCGCACGCGTCAACGCGGGGCGTGACATCGCGCTGGGTGGCAGTACAGGATTCCTGAAGGATGTGCAGGCGCAGGCGGGACGCAACCTGTCGATGACGGGTTCGCTCGCCGGCGCGAACGTGACACTGGGCAGCGGCCAGTCGATGACGCTGCATGACGTGCAGTCGTCGAGTGCATTGCAGGCCAATGCACAAAACGGGACGCTGACCGTCGACGGCACGGTCACGTCGTTGTCGAGCGCGCAGCTCAAGTCGGGCAGCGATACGTCCGTGACCGGCACGCTGCAAAGCGCGGGCCGTCTCGATCTGACGAGCGGCGGCGATCTCGGGATCGGCGGCACCGTCAGCGCGTTGTCCGATGCGGCCGTCACGTCGAGCGGCGCGGCGAGCGTGAACGGGCTGTTGCAGAGCGTGGGCCCGTTGACGCTGACGAGCGGCGCGAACACGTCGATCGGCGGCACGGTGCTGTCGACGGGGGACGTCACCCTCAGGAACGCGGCGGGCTCGCTGACGAGCACCGGCACGATCCAGGCGGGCCGCGATCTGCTGATCGACGCCGCGCACGCGGTCGATCTCGGCACGCAGCAAACCACGGCGCAACGCGACCTGACGGTGCGCGCGGGCGGCGACCTCATCGCGAACGGCACGGTGATCGGCCAGCGCAACGGGGTGCTGAATGCCGGCGGCGCGATGGGTGGCGCGGCGGCGATTGCATTCGGGCAGGCGGCGACGCTTCGATCGGGCGGCGATACGCGCCTGACGGGCTCGCTGCGCGGCGACACGGTGCAGATGCAGGCAGGCGGGGCGGCGTCGCTGCACGACGTGACGGCCGCAGCGACGATGTCGCTCACGGCCGCGCAGGATCTCGCGACGACGGGTACCGCGGTGGCCGGCTCGACGGCGACGCTGCAGGCCGGCGGGAACCTGGGCGTCGGCGGCGTGATGCAGGCGGTCGGCGATATCGCGCTGACCGCGACGAACGGAAGCGTGTCGACCAGCGGACCGATCGCCGGCAACGGCGCGATCGACATGCAGGCGGGTACCGACATCCTGCTGAACGGAACGGTCGGCGCGGCGCGCGGCATGTCGCTGAACGCGGCGCGTGACGTTTCGACGACGCAGGCCCTGAACGTGCTGGCGAACGACCTGCGGATCACGGCCGGCAACAACGCCGGCGTGGCCGATGTGCAGGCGGGCGGGGCGTTGTCCGTCACCGCCCGAAACGGCGACGCGGCGTTCAACGGTACGGCTGCGGCGCTCGGCGAAACCACCGTGATCGCAGGGCGCGACGTGGTCGTGCGCGGCGCGCTCGCCGGTGGCGGCGACGGCACGAGCGCGACGCATGCGCCGACGTCCGTGCAGGCCGGGCGCGACGTCCAGGTCACGGGCATGCTCGCGGGCGGCGCAACGCTCGGCGTCAACGCCGCGCGGGACGTGACGATCGGCAACGCCGGTCAGGTCCAGGCGGCCGGCGACATGACGCTCGCCGCCGGCGCGGGCAGCGTGACGTCGCAGGGCACGCTCGCGGCCGAACGCAATGTCGCGCTGACGGCGGCCAAGGACGTGTCGCTGATCGGCAAGACCAGCGTCGGCGGCGATGCGGCGCTGACGGCCGGGAACGACCTGACGCTCGGCGGCTCGGTGGTAGGCAAGGGCGGCGCGGTGCTGAACGCGGGCCGCGATGTGGCGATCGGCGGCAGCACCGTCTTCGCGAACGACGTCGCGGCCAGGGCCGGCAATGACCTCGCGGTCGTCGGCGCGCTGCAGGGGCAGGCGGTGTCGCTGAGCGCCGCGCGCTCGGTCGCGCTGAAGGACGTGCAATCGAATGCGGCGCTGACCGTCAACGCGAAGGGCGGCGCACTGACGATCGACGGTACCGTCAACTCGCTTGCAGGCGGCACGTTGAACGCCGCCGGCGACCTGGCGGTCAACGGCGCATTGCAGACGGCCGGATCGCTCAATGCGGCGAGCGGCGGCACCCTCGCGGTCAACGGGGCCGTCAATGCGCTCGCCGATGCAACCTTGCATTCGGCCGCGGACCTGAACGTGAACGGCACGCTCCACGCGGGCGGCCCGCTGGCGGCATCGAGCAATGGCGTGCTGTCGGTCGGCGGCAAGCTCGACGCGGCCGCCGATGCGGCCTTGAGCGCGGCGGGCGGCCTCGTGGTCGACGGCACCTTCAACGCCGGCCGCAAGCTCGACATGACGAGCGGCGGCCCGACGACGCTGCGCGGTGTGGTCAACGCGGCAGCGGCGGGCGTGCTGCGCTCGGACGGCGACATCACGGTCAACGGCACGCTGCAGGCGGCGGGGCCGCTCGACGTGATCGGCGGCGGCAACACGACGGTCGGCGGCGCGCTGGTGTCATCGGGCGACATGACGCTGCGCAATGCCGCGGGCGCGCTGACGAGCACCGGCACCCTGCAGTCGGGCGGCAACCTGTCGGCCGACGCGGCCGGCACGATCGATCTCGGCCAGGGGCGCACGACGGCGCTTGGCGATCTCGCGGTCAACGCCGGCCGGGATCTGCGCACGGACGGCACGGTGATCGCGCAGGGGCGCGGCACGCTGACGGCCGGCGGCGCGATCGGCGGGGCGGGGGCGCTGGCGATCGGCGGCGCGGCGACGCTGCAGTCGGGCGGCGACACGCGGCTCACCGGCTCGCTGCGCGGCGACAAGGTCGACGTGAACGCGGGCGGTCACGCGACGCTGCACGACGTGATGGCGGGCGCATCGATGACGCTCGCATCGGCCGGCAACCTGCGCACGACCGGCGCGGTGACCGGCAACGCGGACGTGCTGCTGCGCGCGGGCGGCGACATCGATCACAGCGGGGCGTTGCAGGCCATCGGCCATGCGACGGTCGACGCGCGCGGCGGGCATGTCGCGTCGACGGGCTCGATCGCGACGAACGGCGCGCTCGCGGTGAAGGCGGGCACGGATATCGCGCTCGGCGGCAAGACGGCCTCGGCGCTGAACACCGCCCTGACCGCCGGCCGCGACCTCGCGATCGGCGGCTCGCTGGCGAGCGGTGGCGCGTTCGATGCGACGGCCGGCGGGAATGCCGGCATCGCCGGCACGGTGCTGGCGATCGGCGACACGCAGCTCGGCGTGGCCAACGATATCGACGTGACCGGCAAGCTCGAGGGCCACGGGGCCGGTGCGCTCGGCGCCGGCCGGGATCTGACCGGCGCGGGCACGATTGCGTTCGCGCAGGCCGCGACGCTCGATGCGGGCCGCGATGTCGTGCAGGGCGGGCTGGTGCAGGGGCACACGGTTGCGGTCACGGCGGCAGGCAATGCAAGCGTGACGAACGTGCAGGCGGACGAGTCGTTGTCGCTGCGCGCGAACGGCTCGCGCACGGACACCGGGCCCGGCAACCTGACGATCAACGGCACGGCCGCCGCCGGCGGGCGCATCGATGCGGTCGCGGCGCAGGATGTATCGGTGCCCGGCAAGCTGCAAGGGGCAACCTCGGTCGGCATCGACGCGGGGCGCAACGCCGTGATCGGGGGCGCGGCCCAGTCGGGCGGCGCGATGACGATTGCCGCGCATGCCGGCGATCTGGCCGCAACCGGGGGGATCAACAGCGGCGCGACGCTCGACGTGACGACCGGACGCGATCTGTTGCTCGGCGCGACGACGAGCGCGGTTGGCGACATGGCGCTCACCGCCGGGCGCGATCTCAACACCGGCAGCGGGCTGCTGATCGGCGACGCGAACGGCACGCTGCGCGCGGGGCGCGACCTGATCGGCGCCGGGACGCAGTCGTTCGTCAACGGGACGTTCGATGCCGCCGCGCAGCGCAATGCGACAGCGGACGGTCTCGTCCAGGCGAAGGGCGTGCAGTTGAAAGGCGGCAACGATGCGTCCGTCAACGATGTCGTCTCGGCCACCACCCTCGACCTGAAGGCGCTCGGCAATGCCGGCGGCGGCGATGCCGTGGTGCGCGGCGCCGCGCAGGCGGCCGGCGCCGCGAGCGTGACCGCCGCGCATGACGCGCGGGTGACGGGCACGCTGGCGAACGGTGCGGCGCAAACCTTGAGTGCGGGCAACGATGTCGTCGTGAGCGGTACGTCGCAGTCTGCCGGCGACATGAAGGTGGCCGCATCGGGTGGCAACGTGCAATTGAACGGCACGACGACGTCGGGCGGCGCGCTCGATGTGCGCGCCGGCGTCGATGCGCAATTGAACGGGACGATCGCCGCGGCGGGCATGACGACGGTCCAGGCCGGCCGCGATATCGGCATCGGCGGCAGTCTGGCCGGTCAGGCGGGCGGCACGCTGACGGCCGCGCGGGATATCGCCGGCGTGGGGTCGGTGGCGTTCGGGCAGGCCGCTGCGCTTGCCGCGACGCACGACGTCGCGTTGTCGGGGGCGCTGCAGGGCGCGAGCGTGTCGGTGACGGGCGGCAACAATGTCGGCCTCGCCAGCGTGCAGGCAGTGTCGGGCGACCTGTCGGTCGTCGCGAACGGTCTTGCGGGCGGCGGCGACGTGACGCTCGGCGGCGCGGCCACCGCGCTGGGCGCGTTCTCGCTGCAGGCGGCGCGTGACATCAACGTGAATCACGCGATCAATGCGGGCGCGGCGACGGACATCAAGGCCACGCGCAACGTCGCGCTCGCCGACGTGAACACGGCCGGCGACCTGAGCATCGCCGCGTCGAACGGCAGCGCCGCAGCAGCGAACGTGACCGCGCGCGGCAACCTGAACGTGACGGCAGGGCAGGCGATCGCGCTGTCGGGGCAAACCGTGTCGGGCGGCAATGCGACGCTGGCGTCCGGCGGCGACATGACGCTGGTCGGCAGCATCGCCGCGCAGCAGGCCGGCAAGCTGACGGCGGGCGGCTCGATCGACGCGGCGTCGATCGCGTTCGGCAAGCAGGCCACGGTCAGCGCGGCGAGCAGCATCGCCGTGAAGGGCGGCGTCTCGACCGACGGCGACCTGGCGATGACGGCCGGCAACGACCTCGCGATCGGCAGCGCGCAGACGGGCGGTGCGATCGACTTGCGCGCACAGGGGCACAACGGCGCCGGCGACGTGGTCGTGAACGGCAGCCTGACGTCCGGCAAGGCGACGACGCTCGCCGCCGCGCGCGACGGGGTGATCGCCGGAAGCGTCGGCAGCGGCGCAAGCCTGACGGCCGGCGCGGGCCGGAGCCTCGGCATCGCCGGCGCAATTCGTTCGAACGCCGATACGTCGCTGAGCGCGACGAACGGCAATCTCGTCGTGGGCGGCGACTTCGTGTCCGTCGGCAATTTCGGTGCGCGTGCCGGCGGCACGCTGACGCTGCTGACGGGCGGGCTCGCCAACGGCGACACCACGTTGACGTCCGGCGGCGCGATGACGCTCGGCGGCGCACTGTTCGGCCTCGGCGGAGCGAATCTCGACGCGGGCGGCGCGATCACGGGCGGCAGCGCGCTGACGTTCGGCAAGGATATCGGCGTCACGTCCGGCGCGGGTGTCACGCTGGGCGCGATCCAGGGCGCAGGGAAGTTCACGGCGACGTCGACCGGCGACCTGTCGCTCGGCGCGACGACCGCGGTCGGCGGTGTGTCCGCGACGTCGCAGGCGGGCAGCGTCGCCGTCAACGGCGCGCTGCAGTCCGGCGGGAACGTGCAGATCCAGGCCGCGAACAACGCGCAGGTGACGGGCGCGGTGTCGTCGATGGGTACGGTGAACGTCAACGGCGTCAGCGGCAACGTGACGCTCGCGGGCGTGTCGTCGAACGGCGACACGACGCTGCATGCCGGGCAGAACCTCACGCTCGGCGGCTCGAGCATCGTGGCCGGTCAGCTGGGCGTGTCGGGCGGCAACGTGGCGCTCGACGGGACGGTGACCGGTTCGAAGAACGTGACCGTCTCCGCGCAAGGGACGGTGGATGCCGGCAACGCGACGATCGTCGCGTCGCATGACCTGCAGGCGAGCGGCGCGAACGTGACGCTCGGCAACGTGACCGTCGGCGGCGGGCTGAACGCGCAGGCGTCGAACCAGCTCACGCTGGCGGGCGGGCATGCGGTGAACGTCGTGGGCAAGGCGACGCTCGCATCGCAGAACGCGTTGCATAACGCGGCCAGCGTGCTGGCCGGTTCGCTCGACGTCAACGCGCCGAACCTGACGAACGCGCGCGGCGCGTCGCTCGCGTCGATCGGCGCGACGACGATCAATGCGTCGAATTTCACGAACGCGGGGCTGGTGAACGGCACGACGACCAACGTAGGCGTCGGCGGCGCGCTGACCAACGTCGGCGGGTCGCTGATGGGTGTCAATTCGCTCGGCATCAACACCGGCACGCTGAACAACCAGAACGGGATCATCTTTGCCGGCAATCCGGGCGCGGCAACCGGCGCGATCGGCGACGTGTCGCTGACGGTCAACGGCGGCAACGGCGCGCTCTACAACGCGGGCGGCCAGTTGCTCGCGCAGCGCGACATGGGCATCCGCGTCGCCAACATGACGTTCGATCCCACGCAGGGGACGATTAGCCAGGGCGGCAACCTGTCGATCACGGCCGGCTACGTGAACGTCGGAAGCACGTGGAATTACGGCGGGCAGAGCGTGTCGCTGACCGGCCTGAACGGCATCACGAACACCGGCACGATGACCGGCACCGCCGCGCTGACGCTGTCGTCCGGCGGCGGGACGTTCGAGAACCACGGGCAGGTCACCGGCCGCGACGTGACGTTCAACGGCACGCTGAACAATGCGGGCGGTGCGGTGATGCATGCGGACAACGCGTTGACGCTGAACGGCGATACGACGAACCGCGGGACGGTCGAGGCCGGGAGCGTGCTGACCGTATCCGGCTGGAACTACGACAACCAGGGGGCGACGACGCAGTCGAAGGGGGATGTGGTGTTCCGCCTCGGCGGAACGCTGCAGAACACGGGCGGGTCGATCTTCGCCGGGCGGAACGTCGATATTTCGGCGGGGGCGGTGGTCAACGATCAGACCGCGCCGGGCGCGGCGGTGACGACGACGCGGGCCGTCGACGATCCCAATCTGCTGTGGTCTGGTGTGGTCGGAAGCGTTACGTTCTGGGTAACCGATAGAACATTGGGGGGCGACCACGGATATACGCTTCCGGCTCAGCGCAAGTTCGATGCCACGCTTGGCGATCTACTTTCACCGACAGGTTCACGCAACGGAAGAACACTGTACGCATACGGGTGTACCGAAGCGACTTGCCAGATTCGCGCGTCGCAACCCGTTGCCGGGTCGGGTTCGGTCACGTTTGCTCAGTACACGACGTATGTCGAGACGAGCAACGGAAACGCTTCGATGCAGCCGAAATGGGCAGTCGATACCGGTGCCGGCGGCGCGATACAGAAGCAGACCTTCACGCTGCCTACCGTCTGGGAAACGACGACTACCCAGCAGGCCGGAACCTCAGGTGTCATTTCGGCAGGCAATTCGATTTCGCTTGCGGCGTCGACGCTGTCGAACCGCGGTGGCCAGATCGCCGCCCAGGGAGACGTCACGCTCAACGTACAGTCTTTGAGCAACGGCGCCGTCGCGCCGACGATGGTCAACCAGACCATGCATCAGGTCGACCAGGCGCAGTACACGGCTTTCCTCACGCAGATCAACGCGCTTGGAAATGGCTCGGGTTCGGCGGCCCCGTGGGTCGGAATGTTCAACAGACTGGGTCCCGTTTTCGTAAAGGGATCTGGCAGCTATAGAGACGACCTGTCGCCAACGACGTTCACGATCAACGTGAACAGCACCGCACCGTCATCGACCGGAACGCTGAGCACCTCGACTCCGACCGGCATGATTGCCGCCGGGCGCGATCTCGTGGTCGCGGGCGGGAATCTCGTCAATAGTGGCCTGCTCTATGCCGGCCAGAACGTGCGCGTCAATGCGCAGAACCTGTCCAACCAGGGCGGCAACCAGCAGAACTACGCGAGCCAGGTCGGTTGCGCATCCGGCGTGCCGAATTCCGCCTGCGGCAATGCGGGACATCCGCGCGGCAACAACCCGACCACCACGACGTTCGGCTACCAGCAGAGCGACGCGACGATCTACGCCGGTCATGACCTCGTCATCGCGGCCGGCCAGATCAACAACACGTACGGCAACCTGCTGGCGGGCCACGACATCGTCATCGGCGGCGTTGGCTCGACCGCGGGCTCGACCACGCCGGCGCAGAGCCTGAACAACACGTCGGGCAATATCGTCGCGGGCAACGACATCAAGCTGAACGTCTCGGGCGCGATCACCAACAACCTGCCGCCGCCCGTCCCGGTCCACGAGAACTACGGCAAACAGGAAAAGTATTCCGGCTGCATGACCGCCGGTGGTTACAAGGAGAGCTACTGCGAAGGTTACGTCGACCAGCAGTCGGGCAGTTCGTCGGCGATCAGCGCGGGCAACAACCTGCAGGTCAGCGCGGGCAGCCTGACGAACATCGGCAGCCTGATCGCGGCCGGCAACAACGCGACGATTTCCGTCGCGGGGCCGGTCGTCAACGAGGCGCAGGTGCTGAACGCGTACTGGCACTCGCACTGGGTGCAGGAAACCGGGATGTTCAGCAGCGACAAGCGTCACGACATCTGGGCATGCGGCACGCCTGAGCAGTGCAAGGCGCTGTACGGGAGCGCCTATACGGGCACCGGCGGCACGATCGATCCGCCGACGCCGGTCGGCAACATCGCGGCGACGATCCAGGCGCCGAACCTGTCGATCTCGTCGGGCGGGCAGATCCAGAACGTCGGCAACGTGCTCGGCACGTCGGTGTCGTTGAGCGGGCAGAAGCTGATCAACGGCATCACGACGCCGAATACGTACACGCCGCAGGTCGCCGCGCCGCAGCGTGTGATCACGCTCAGTCCGGTGACGCTGCCGGGGCTGAACCTGTCGATCCCGCGTGCGGTAGGGATGGGCGCGCTGCCGACGCCGGTCGCCGGCAAGGCGTCGTATGTCAACGAGTCGCTGGGCGGATCCGCGCTTGGCTCGATCGGGCCGCAGGATCTGCTGAACAACCTGCCGAAGAACTTGCAGCCGTCGTCGACGCTGTTCTATTTCAATCCGCAGGAAGAAGACCTGCTGTTGCAGCAGGCGGCGCTGAAGCAGACCGGCAAGGCGAGCTTCGTCGACGGGCTGACGTACGACAGCAAGAACAACGTGTCGGTGTCGGAGCAGCAGAAGGAGTACCTGTACCAGAACGCCGTCGAGTATTCGAAATCGCGCGGCTTGCAGCTCGGCGCGGCGTTGACGCAGGAGCAGATCAATACGCTCGACAGGCCGATGCTGTGGTACGTCGAGCAGACGGTGCCGGACCCGACGTGTCATGCGACGGGAGCCGCGACGTGCCCGACGATAACCGCGCTGATGCCGCAGGTGTATCTGCCGCAGGACACAACGGCGATGTCGGCCGGCGGCAACATCTCCGGCCGCGATGTCACGCTGAAATTCAACCAGGACGGCAACGGCAGCATCCTCAACACGGGGAGCATCACGGCGTCAGGGACGCTGAGCGTCGATACGCACACGCTGACGAACCAGGCGAACCAGGTCAATGTCGGGGAGATCTGGCAGAAGGTCGATGGCGGCTATCTGAAGACGACCGGGACGGTGGTGCAGCCCGGCGGGTTCATGAGCGCGGCGAACATGGACCTGAACGTGCAGGCGCTCAACCAGATCGGTGGGGCGCTGCAGAAGTTGAATGCAGACGGCACGGTCGATCAGGCAGGTACGCAGCAGGTGCTCGCAAACCTGCAGCAGCAACTTGGCGTGAATTTTACGCAGACGTCGGTCAGTGATCACCTGCATTCGGACTTTGTGAAGGAAGGCGGTGGGCTGCCGACGTTTGCCATCGCGGCCATCGCGATTGCGGCGTCGATCGTGACGGCTGGTTCGGCTGCCGCGGCAGCTGGCGTTGTGATGACGCAGTTGTCGGTTGGTTCGGTCATGATCGGTGCTCTTGGTGGCATGGTTGGAAGCATCACCAGCCAAGCATTCTCAGGGAACGGGCTGAATTTCGGACAGATCCTGCAGGCGGGCGCACTTGGCGCATTGACTGCCGGTGTCATGGCTGGGACGGGTCTTGCGAATCTTCAGGGTTTGCAGGATCTCGGTCGAACAATCGGAACCGGTGGAGCGGTCTCGATGGGGCAACTCGGCCAGGTGTTGGAGAAGATTGTTGAGCGCGGCGTCGTGTCGGCGGCGATCAACACGGTCGTATCCGGCGGTAGCTTCGGCAGTGCGCTTACGAGCAGCATGATTAGCGATCTCGGTATGGTCGGTGCAGGTGCGATCGGAGTTGCTTCGACGGACAGCAGCTCAATGCTGGTAGAGGGGAGCCCTGGATACGTATTGGCCCATGCCGGATTGGGATGTGCATTGTCGGCGGCGAAAGGAACGGGGTGTGCAAGCGGGGCGATTGGTGGAGCGGCCAGTGCGTTGGTTGCTCCGGTTGTGCGCGATGCGTTGTACAACGGCAAGGAGGACTCCAACTATGTGGAGCGTGCGGACGGTACCGTTGAGAAAGTAACGGGTTTTGACGATCCGGGGCTCAATGCGCTGACCGCGGGGATCTCGACGATGGCTGGAGGCGTGCTGGCCAGCGCAGCGGGGCAGAACACTTCGGGTGCAACCTTTGCAGCTGAGAACGAGGTGCTGAACAATGCACTGAGTCGGAAGTATGCGCCGGTCAAGGCTCAATTGGATGCCTGCGGCGGACAACCGAAATCATGCTACGTCGAGGCGCTGAAATCGACGCAGGACGCCTACGAACAATCCAAGAAGGACGTGGAGGCATCATGCGGTGCTGGTGGCAGCAGCGCGTCGTGCAAGACGGCACAGGCTGACATGGCGCAGTTGTACGTCAATCAGAAGGCGCTCGCGCAGTCCGTCGCGACGATGACGGACAACAACACGATCGTGTCCAACGCGATTCACAACGTTGTGTCCGCCGGTGTTGGGCTGCTTGCAGGCAGTATTCTCGGCAGGATTATTGGAGCAGTGCGCGGCTTTGGAGCATCGTCGTCGGTTACCGTTGGCAAAGCTTCGGAGCCGCTCACGGTGGGCGACGAACCTTACGCGGGTCCGGGTAAGACTTGGGATGGAGGAATGTCGCATCCGGTTGCTTCCAATGTTGCCGGTACCACAAGCAACGCGGCTACTGCTGGAAGCGCGGCGAACATGACAACTTCTGTGCAGCTTCGCACGCAGTTGGCGTTTCAGGAGGCAGGTATTCTTGACGCGAATGGTTTGCTGACGCAATCGGCGATTCGAAATTCGGATCCGATTGCGCTCGCGGAAGGGAAAATCAAGAACCCGGTTGTCGTGCAGGAACTTACGCGCGACGGCTCGGCCATCACCGACTGGGGGAAGTACACGACGCAATCTGCGAAAATGCCTAACGGGCAGTCAATGCAAATTCACTACTACATGAACGCGGTGACGGGTAAGGTTGATTACGTCACCTCTGATTTCAAAGTTAAGGGTATTGTCAAACCATGAAGGTTAGATATTGCAAGGCGCAGGCGCATGACGGGCGAGAACCTGACCCGAGTTTTACATTGGGAAATACGTATTTGGTTCTCGGTGTCCGCTTTCAGCCGGAAGCACGGCCAGCGATGATTATTGTCCAGCGTGACTCGGATGGAACTCCGGTCATGGTGGAGCTTCGCAATTTCGACGTTGTCGATTCAGCTATTCCGACCGACTGGTGCTTCTCTGATTTTGGTGGGGGCTCCTATGCCCTTGAGCCATGCGCATTTGCAGGAGATTTCTGGGATCGTTATCACGATGCCAACCCCGATGCGGAGAAGGTGTTCTCGCAAGTGGTCGAAGTGCTCGCCGCCTTTCATGCGGGAGCGGTTCCTCGTGCTGCCAAGTAGCAAAGTGTTGATTGTTTGGGGGCTTGAGTCTGTGAGTTTTCGATAGGCTTGGACTTGTCCCTACATGACCCGACGCGATGTCACGCTGAGGTTGGAGAATTTGAACCGCTTGGATTTCTTGGACAGCGCATTTACCCGGCGTTAACTCCTTGAGCGCCATGTGAGGTCGCATATCACTATAGTCGCGGCGCCAAGCCTCGATCTCACGCTTGCCTTCCGCCAACGATTCGAACCAGTGCTTCGCGCGCTTCAATATCAGCGGGGGTCGAGCCGACTTTGAGGGGCCCTTCACGAAGCATTCGTGAGAGTGCTCGGTTCGTCCGGTTCACGCGGATTAACCACATTGCTTGGCCCTGCGTCCGGGCGGGAAGGGGGGCTCCCGAACAAAGCCCCTGGAAAATTCCCTCGACAAAACTCCCTAAAGAAATCCCCACCACCGCCGTTACCCTACCTCAGTAGCTCAAAAAAAGTATTACCAGAGCCGTAAAACCAAACCACACGACCAGATAACCGAGGGGGCGCCCGGCCGGCGAAGCCGCGCGCAGTATCAGAAGATGGCATGCACCGACCGGGGGCTGGCGCGCGCTGCGCTGTTGCCTTGCCGGCATGCCTGCTGCATGCGGTTCTCACCACTGCGTGCGCGATCCCGCGCGACCCCACCTCCCCGCTCGTGTCCGTCGTGCCGAATATCCGGCAAGCGACGACCGCTTCGTCGTCCTTCCCCGACACATCACACCACGCATCCAACATCGCTCGAGGAGGCCCCCGCAACACACCGGAAAAGTAACGCGATTCGAATCTGAACCACTAAAAAAAACGCACCAAAAAAATCGAGGATTGAATTGAACAAGCATTCCCTTTATCTGCTGGCGGCAGCCGCCATTTCGGTATTCGTCGTCGCGGGTTGCGGCGGCGGTGACGGCTCGTCGAACGCAGGCAGCGGCACGCCCGCAAAGACCGGCGGCACCGATAACGCAGCCAGCGCACCGGTCGTCGCATCCACGCCGCTCGCGGCACAGCCGGCGAGCGCGCCGGTCGCCTCGTCGCAGCCGGTGACGGTCGGCGAGGCGCTGCCCAGCCTGACGAACCCGCAAGCCGGTTCGACTGCCGCAACCGCGAGCAGCCCGATCGGGATCTGGACGGAATCCGGCAACCTGGGTTACTCGACCATCGCCCTGGTCGATCCGCACAACAACCTGACCACGCTCAATCTGCTGGGATCGTTCGTGATGTCCGAGGATTTCGCGAGCCTGACGGTCAACGGCGCGACGTGGTCGCTCGGTTCGGGCGTCAATTTCGGCTCGGCCGGGTTGATCACCAAAATCGACTCCGGCTCCGGTGCTTACAGCGCGAAGCAGACGTTGTCCGGCACGATCAGCCGAGGCGGTACGGCATCGAACTTCACGTGGACCTACAACGCCGCGAACGCACTCAGCGTCACGCAGGACAGCGTGGTGGGCACCTGGGCGACTACGAACGCGTCGTTCGCAATTCCATCGGGCGGCTCACTGACAGGCACGCTGAGCGGCTGCAACCTGACCGGCACACTGCTGCTTTCCACGCCCGGCTCGAACCAGAACATGTACGACATGACGGTGACGGCTTCCGCCTCGACGGGCTGCAAACTGCCGGCCGGCGTTCCGCTGTCGGGGAGCGCGGCAATCATGTTCGTGCCGATCAAGGGGACCAACGGCTTCCAGCGATCGATCCTGTACGTGCTGCGCGCGGCCGATTACAGCTTTGTCGCATACGGCCAGGTGATCAAGCAATAAACGCACGGCCTGCTCGCACGCGGCGCTTTCACACGCCGCGTGCGACGGCCCGACGAAAACGTTCCGTCAACAACGAAAGCCAATTCACTCAATGAAGAACTCATCCAACGCCACCCTGCTCGGTTGCGGCCTGGTCGCAACGCTGCTGTCCGGCTGCGTCACGTTGCCGAACACCGACATGAATGCCGAAGCGCGTCAGAATCTGCATTCGATCGCCATCCTCGAAGTCAACGAGCCGAAGCGTGTCGCGGTCGTCAATCTCGGCGGCGCGGCGGGCGGGTTCGGTCTGATCGGAGCACTGGCGCAAACCGCCGTCAACGCGAGCCATACGAGCACCTACACGGATCGCGTGGCCACCGGCAAGATCGTATTCGCACCGGACATCGCGGACGGCGTCACGGGCCGCCTCACCGGCAACGGCTATCAGGTCGTGAAGCTGGACGGCCAGAAGGTGAAGCTTGCCGATGACGGCAAGTCGGACGACTACTCCGCGATCCAGACTGACGCGGATGCGATCATGAACGTGTGGTTCACGTCGTTCGGCTATGTCTCGCCGCCCAACCGGCCCGACTACATCCCGTGGGTCGTTATCCGCGCGCGCATTCTCGACGCGAAGACGAAGCAGGACATCTATTACAAGACGTTCGCGTGCGGCTACGACATCAAGGCGAACAGCGTGCACATCGACAGCGATTTCGCTTACACGTACGGCAGCTTCAGCGATCTCGAGAAGAATTTCGACAAGTCGGTGGAGGGGATCAAGTCGTGCGAGAAGTCGGTCGCGGACATGATCGGTCAGGATCTGGCACGTACGCCGGCGCCGGCCACTGCTTCCACGACGATGACGACGCCTGCAGCCCCTGCGACGGCCACGGCGTCGAAAAAACTTTGACGCGCCGCAGGATCGTCGCGATACGCGCTGCGAATCCGGCAGTGCTTGAGAGAAAAAGCGGGAGGGGAGTACTGCACGCAGCCGGGCGGTTGTCACGCCGCCCGGCCGCTCGCGAAAGCGACCGGCTTACTCGCCGCTATCGCCCTTGATCTGCGGCAACGCCGACGATTCACCCGGCGTGAGCAAACCGACCTGCGTATAAACGCGCAGCTTGTCGCGCGTATCGGTGATGTCGAGGTTGCGCATCGTCAGCTGGCCGATCCGGTCGCGCGGCGAGAACGTCGACGCCACCTTCTCCATCGACAGGCGCTCCGGCTGATACGTGAGGTTCGGCGACTTCGTGCTCAGGATCGAGTAGTCGTTGCCGCGGCGCAGTTCGATCTTCACTTCGCCGGTGATCGCGCGTGCCACCCAGCGCTGCGCGGTTTCACGCAGCATGATCGCCTGCGGGTCGAACCAGCGGCCCTGGTACAGCAGGCGGCCGAGGCGGCGGCCGTTCTCGCGGTACTGCTCGATCGTGTCTTCGTTGTGGATGCCGGTGACGAGACGCTCGTACGCGATGTACAGCAGCGCGAGGCCCGGGGCTTCATAGATGCCGCGGCTCTTCGCCTCGATGATCCGGTTCTCGATCTGGTCGCTCATGCCGAGGCCATGGCGGCCGCCGATGCGGTTCGCTTCCAGCAGCAGCTCGACCGGGTCGGTGAACTCGACGCCGTTCAGCGCGACCGGCTGGCCGGCTTCGAAGCGCACCGTCACTTCTTCCGCGGCGATCTTCACGTCGTCGCGCCAGAACGCGACGCCCATGATCGGGTTCACGATCTTGATGCCGCTTTCGAGGCTTTCGAGATCCTTCGCCTCGTGCGTCGCGCCGAGCAGGTTCGAATCGGTCGAATAGGCCTTCTCGGCCGACATCTTGTACGCGAAACCGGCCTGGTTCATGAATTCGGACATTTCGGCACGGCCGCCGAGCTCGTCGATGAACGTCTGGTCGAGCCACGGCTTGTAGATCTTCAGATCCGGGTTCACGAGCAGGCCGTAGCGGTAGAAGCGCTCGATGTCGTTGCCCTTGTACGTGCTGCCGTCGCCCCAGATGTTGACGCCGTCTTCCTTCATCGCGGCGACGAGCATCGTGCCCGTCACGGCGCGGCCGATCGGCGTGGTGTTGAAGTACGTGACGCCGGCCGTCGTGATGTGGAACGCGCCGCTTTGCAGCGCGGCGATGCCTTCGGCGACGAGCTGCGCGCGGCAGTCGATCAGGCGGGCGCCGGCTGCGCCGTATTCGATCGCGCGTTTCGGGATCGCGTCGTAATCGTCTTCGTCGGGCTGGCCGAGGTTCGCCGTGTATGCGTACGGGACGGCGCCCTTGAGTTTCATCCAGTGCAGCGCTGCGCTGGTGTCCAGGCCGCCGGAGAAGGCGATACCGACCTTCTGGCCGGTCGGGAGGCTTTCGAGAATCGTGCTCATAGGAATTACCGTGGATTGAAGCCGGTGGGATCGTATTTCGCGGAATATGCGAGTATCGGCTGTCCGGAAGGTTGGGGCAAGGGTTGATTTTTGCGCGGAACCGTCGTCGAGCCTGTCGCGGCGGGCCTGACGGGCGGTTAACCGGGTGGAGAACACGGTGCGGATCGGGGCCGGGCGGCGGTCGAAACCGCCGCGGGCGCGCCGTCGCGGGCCGCATTTCCGGGGCCGGATCGATCGAACGGCGTAGGCGCTATCGCCAGGATGCCGGGCTGCTGCGCTGAAGGGAATTTGAAAGATTGGCGTACGAGGCCCGGAAAGCCCGGCATCCCGCGAACGTCAGATATTCCACGACCGCGCGGTGTCGAGCAGCTTCTCGCGCAGTTGATCGACTTCCCCGGCCAGCTTGGCCGTGATCGACACGTAGCCGGACACCTGCGGCGGCGGCGCGTCGTGCGGCGGGTCGGCCGGCCGGCGGCGCGGCGAGAGCCGGCTCGGCGTGCCGAACTTGAGCGCGCGGCTCGCGCCGACCAGCGTGTCGCGGATGCGCCGGTTCATGCCCTTCATGGCGACGCGCATGTATTCGCGGGCCGCGATGTCGTCGCGGGCCGGCACCGCGCTCGACAGGATCTCCAGATAGCCGATGCACAGGCGCAGGCTGCGCTGGATCGCCTCGAGCTGTGCCATCGACGTCTCGCATTCTTTCGACACCGACGGCATCAGCGAGCGCAGCTGCACGAGCAGCGCGCTCAGCGCGGCCATTTCCTTCAGGTGCGCGTCGTCGCCGATCGGGCGGTCGCCGGCGAGCCGCGCATGCACGGCCGCGCACGCGCGCAGCGCGTCGGCGAGCTTGTAGCGCCACGAGTAGGTGGCATACAGCGGCAGCGCGAACGAAAACGCGAGCGCGATCGCGATGCCGGTCAGCACGTTCACCGCGCGCCACAGGCCGTCGACGATCTCGTTGTCGCCGTGCCCGGCGACGATCACCATCGTGATCGCCGACAGCAGCGCGATATAGCCGGCCTTGCCGATCGCGTGATACGCGCAGATGCCGCACGCGAGCGCCATCAGCACGTAGATCGCGAGCGGTGCGTGCACGAACGAATACAGCAGGATCAGCCCGAGCCCCGCGAGCGCGCCGATCGACGTGCCGAGCGCGCGCTCGGCGGCCTTCTTGCGGATGTTGCCGTGATGTTGCAGCCCGCCGACGACGATCAGCACGGTAATCGTCGACCACTCGCCGTGCGGCACGTTCAGGCCGGTGGACAGCGCGATCGACACGAGAATCGCGAGCGAGACGCGCGCCGCATGGATCAGCTTCGCGTGCCGGTAGCGGCGATACGGGTCGAGCAGCGGGCGAAGCCCGTTGCGCAGGAGCGGCGGCAGCCGGGCAGGGAGCGGGGTGGTCATGGTGGAGCTGGAGTGGCCGGAACGCGCATGGCGGCCTGCGCGGGCCGGCGCCGCGCCGCATGCGCAGCAGACGTAACGCTAGCCGAACGCGGGAGGGCTGTCCATGGCGCGGTCATCCGGCCCGGCCGGCGGCCGCGCGGCTTCACGTCACGTCAGGGTGGCGTCATGCGTCGGTGGTGCTCGGCTGCGCCTCCAGCACGCGGTTGCGGCCCCCGGACTTCGCGCGGTACAGCGCCTCGTCGGCACGCCGCAGCAGCGTCGCGGCGTTCAGGCGGCCGCCGGCGGAGGTGGCCGCGCCGATGCTGGCGGTCACGCGCCCGTACGGGCTTTTCGCGTGCTCGATGCCGAGCGCCACGATCGCGCGCCGGATGCTCTCGGCGACGGTCACCGCGCCTTGCGCGTCGGTGTCGGGCAGCGTGACGACGAATTCCTCGCCGCCATAGCGCGCGACGTGATCGCTGTCGCGGCGCAGGCAGTGCGATGCGGTCTGCGCGACGCGCCGCAGCACGTCGTCGCCGGCCGGGTGGCCGTAGTAGTCGTTGAACGCCTTGAAGTGATCGACGTCGACGAACAGCACCGACAGCGGGCGGCCGCTGCGCGACGCGCGCTGCGCCTCCTTCGCGAGCACCGTGTCGAACGTGCCGCGATTGTCGAGGCCCGTCAGCGCATCGGTGTGCGCGAGCCGGTACAGCTTCGATTCGGCGACCTGCCGGCGCCTGAGCTCGCGCGACAGCGCCAGCGAACCCCACGCGATGAACCCGGTGAACAGGCACATCAGCACGACGGTCCAGATCGCGCGGTGGTGCCACGACGCGTCGACGTCGATCTCGGCGGGCGCGACGTCGACGATCAGCGGCAGGCCGGCGAGATGCTTGTAAACATAGATGCGCCGGATGCCGTCGATCGCGCCGACCCCGGTCAGCGCGCCGTCGCGGGCGCGCTGCGCGTCGATGAAGAGCGCCGAGTCGTGCAGGTCGAGGCCGACCACATGCGGGTCGTACGGCAGGCGCGACACGAGCGTGCCGTTGTCCTCGACGATCGCCGCGCTGCCGTGCTTGCCGACCGCGAGGCCGTCGAGCAGCGCGCGGAAATAGTCGACGCTGAGCGTACCGGCGACGATGCCGGCGAACGTGCCGTCGGGCCGGTTGATCCGGCGGCTGAGGGCGATCGTCAATGCGCCGCCGCGTAGCCGGGCGGCATACGGCTTGCTGATGTAGAGGCCCTGCGCGAGCCCGTCGCGATGCACGGCGAAATAGTCGCGGTCGGCGAAATTGCCTTGCCGCGCGGGCGACGCGCTCGAATCGATCACGATATTGCCCTGCGCATCCACCACGAAGATCGACCCGAGATACTCGCCGGTCGCCGCGCGGTCGAACAGCAGCCGGTGGCGCTGGCGCGGCGGCAAGGCCATCAGTTCCGGGTCGGCAATGCCGTCGACGACGTTCTGCAGCGACAAATCGTAGAGTTCGATATTGCGTGCGATATCGCGTTCGATCAGCAGCATCAGGTTGCGAGCATTTTCGACCGCATGGTCATATGCATCGCGCCGCGTCTCGATTAAAAGCGACGTGGAAAGCCCCCAGCTGAACATCAGCAGCACGATCCCCGCAACGAGCACGCCGCGGGGTGACAGAATGCGTGCCACGATCGACGCGGTATGGCGTCGCAGCGCGGCGGGCAGCGTGAATGACTTCATCCTCGAGGGTGGCGGGCGGCGGATTTTCGCGTCGTTGGCGATTCCGTACGCTGTTTATTTTGAATCGAGCCGCATTATCTCGCGAATTCCTGACATTCGCGTGCGCATGCAAAACATGCATGCAGATACAGCGATTCAGGAGCGTTACGCATCATTACTGCTTAACTTGCACATGATTTGATTTGAATCAATCGTCGATATCGGTTGTATTGTCTGAATAATCCCGTGATTACCCCGTGATTATGAATGCTGACGCGGTATCGGGAGGATTGCGACGGGACAGTAGAGAAACGCCGGGCGGATCGGCGTACCGGATAACCATCGGGTCGCGCGGGGTTTTTGAGCCGGCCTGCGGCAACGGCCCGGTTCGGCGCGGCCAACCCCTTGATTCTGCGAAATCTCCGCGGCGGCGGCGGGCGGCGGCACCTGAGCTGACCCCGTGACGAATCAGGTAGAATCCGCGCTTCGCCGCAGGCGCCCGCCGCGCAACGCGTATCGGGGCCGCATCGAATGGATCGCAGGACGCGCCCCGCGCTCCGATTCCGCATGCGCCGGCTACGGATGCCGGCCCGCTCAACGTCAGTCTTGTTTATGTCCGCCATTCCGAAATCCGACCCACCCGGTTCGCCAGCGAACCCACCCAAGCTTCATCGCGCGCTGAAGGCGCGCCACCTGACGATGATCGCCATCGGCGGCTCGATCGGCACGGGCCTGTTCGTCGCGTCCGGCGCGTCGATCTCGCAGGCCGGCCCCGGCGGCGCGATGGTCGCGTACATGGCGATCGGCCTGATGGTCTATTTCCTGATGACGAGCCTGGGCGAGATGGCCGCGTTCATGCCGGTGTCGGGCTCGTTCGCGACCTACGGCGCGAAATACGTGGACGAAGGCTTCGGCTTCGCGCTTGGCTGGAACTACTGGTACAACTGGGCCGTGACGATCGCGGTGGAGCTCGTCGCCGCGCAGCTCGTGATGCACTACTGGTTTCCGGACGTGCCGGGCGTGTGGTGGAGCGCGGCGTTCCTCGGCGTGATGTTCCTGCTCAACGCGCTGACCGTGCGCGGCTTCGGCGAAGCCGAATACTGGTTCGCGCTGATCAAGGTCGTCACCGTGGTCGCGTTCATCGGCGTCGGCCTGCTGATGATCTTCGGCATTCTGAAAGGGGCGCCGAGTAACGGCTGGGGCAACCTGACGATCGGCGACGCACCGTTCGCGGGCGGCCTGCCGGCGCTGATGGGCGTCGCGATGATCGCGGGCTTCTCGTTCCAGGGCACCGAGCTGATCGGCGTCGCGGCCGGCGAATCGGAAAACCCGCGCACGACGATCCCGCGCGCGGTGCGCCAGGTGTTCTGGCGCATCCTGCTGTTCTACGTGTTCGCGATCTTCGTGATCGGCGTGCTGATCCCCTATACCGACCCGAACCTGCTGAAGACGGACGTCACCGACATCGGCGTGAGCCCGTTCACGCTGGTGTTCCGCCACGCCGGCCTCGCGTTTGCCGCCGGCGTGATGAACGCGGTGATCCTGACGGCCGTGCTGTCGGCCGGCAACTCGGGCATGTACGCGTCCACGCGAATGCTCTACAACCTCGCGACCGAAGGCCGTGCGCCGAAGATCTTCGCGAAACTGTCGCGCGGCGGCGTGCCGCGCAATGCGCTGTACGCGACGACGGCCGTCGGCGCCTTGTGCTTCTTCACGTCGCTGTACGGCGACAAGACCGTGTACCTGTGGCTGCTGAACACGTCCGGGATGACGGGCTTCATCGCGTGGCTCGGCATCGCCGTCAGCCACTACCGGTTCCGCAAGGGCTACGTGAAGCAGGGCTACGCGCTCGACCAGTTGCCGTACCAGTCGAAGTGGTTCCCGTTCGGCCCGCTGTTCGCGTTCGTGCTGTGCCTCGTGATCGCGCTCGGGCAGGATTATCAGGCGTTCCTCGCGAACCGGATCGACTGGGCCGGCGTGGCCGCGACCTACGTCGGCATTCCGCTGTTCCTCGTCGTGTGGCTCGGCTTCCGGGTCCTGAAGAAGAGCCGTTTCGTGCGCTACGAAGACATGGAAATCGCGCCGTGGATCGCCGCAAGCCGCGGCGCGCAGCGGCAGCCGGTGGTGAACCGCGAAACCGCGAGCTGACGCGGGCGCGGCATCTGGCCGCGTGACAGACGACGAAACGGGAAGCCTCGCGCTTCCCGTTTTTTTTGCCCGGCTTTTGCCTGCACGGGGTCAAAGCCGGTTATATTGCCCGACCCTACCGGGCCACGGCCCGGCCGGCGCGAGGCGCGCAGCGCGGATCGGCATCCGGCGCGCGCGGCGTGCGGCGGCCGGCGCGCGGCCCGGCGTTTTCATCGTTCCATCCGGGCCGATACGGCCCGCGGAGCGCGCAACCCAGAGGAATCCATGAGCGCATCACCCGCCGAGCGGAAGGCCGAACCCGTTTCCATCGTGCGACTCGAAGCCGCGATCAACGCGTGGCGCGAAGTGTACCCGCCGGCTCCGGACGGCGAGGACGGCTACGCGCTCGACGCCGGCAGCAATTGCCTCGCCGAGCTGTACGGCACGATGATCTGCTACAAACTGCCGGACGTGCCGCTCGACTCGCTGAGCGACGCGCAGCGCGACGCGCTCTATGCGACCGAGGTGTGACGGACGGCGCGTTGCGCCGCCGCGCCGCGGCGTCGATGAAACAACGGGAAGCTCGCGGGCTTCCCGTTTTTGCTTGGCGCGGCGCGGGGCGGTTTGCGCCGCCTGCGGTATCGTGACGACATCATCCGGCCGGGGTTGAGCGCCGGATCGTTGTCCGGGAGGCATCGAACATGGAGTTGAGACACGTCCGCTACTTCGTCGCGGTCGCCGAAGAGCGGAATTTCACGCGGGCGGCCGAGCGGCTGCATATCGCGCAGCCGCCGCTGAGCCGGCAGATCCAGCAGCTCGAGGAAGCGCTCGGCGTGCCGCTGTTCGAGCGCAACGCGCGGCCGCTGAAGCTGACCGACGCGGGACGCTTCTTCTATTCGCACGCGGTGCAGCTGCTCGCGCAGACGGCCGAGCTTGAATCGATGACGAAGCGGGTCGGCAAGATCGAGCGCAGCATGTCGGTCGGCTTCGTCGGTTCGACGCTGTACGGGATGCTGCCGAAGATCATCCGGCGCTTTCGCAGCGAATACCCGGCCGTCGAGCTGAGCCTGCACGAGATGTCGACGATGGACCAGATCAAGGCGCTGAAGGAAGGGCGCATCGACGTCGGGTTCGGGCGCATCCGCCACGAGGATCCGAGCGTGCGGCGCGTCGTGCTGCGCGAGGAGCGGATGATCGTCGCGCTGCCGGTCGGCCATGTGCTCGACAGCGCGAAGCCCGTGCTGTCGCTGCACGATCTCGTGAACGACACGCTGATCATCTTTCCGAAGGCGCCGCGCCCGAGCTATGCGGACCAGGTGCTCGCGGCCTTTCACGACCGGGCGCTGCAGCCGCGCAAGATCTACGAGACGCGCGAACTGCAGATCGCGCTCGGCCTCGTCGCGATGGGCGAGGGCGTGTCGGTCGTGCCGCACAGCGTGTACGGCCTGAAGCGCGACGACATCAGCTACAAGCCGCTCGACGATCCGAACCTCGTGTCGCCCATCATCATGAGCATGCGGATGCTCGACGAATCGGAGGACATCCGCGCGATGCAGGCGCTGATCTACCGGCTGTACGACGAGGCGCAGATGGAGTATCTGCCGCCGCAGCCCGAATGAACGCGCGGGCGGTGGGGGCATGCTTGACGCCGTGTGCGGGCGCGGGCCAGCATCGCGGGATCCGATACGGCCGCCGAGGAGCGGCCGCTTTCATGCAGACGACAGACACATGACCGATATCCTGATCGAGGAGACCACCGTCGAGACGCCGCAAGGGCGCCTCTTCGCGAAACGCTGGCGCGGCGGCCCGGCGCGACAGGCGGCGGGGGCGGCGAAGCCGTACGCCCCTGAGCCGTACGCGCCCGAGCCGGCCGCACCGATCGTGCTGCTGCACGATTCGCTGGGCTGCGTCGAACTGTGGCGCGACTTTCCCGCGCAGCTTGCGAGCGCCGCGCAGCGCGACGTGATCGCGTACGATCGCCTCGGCTTCGGTCGTTCCGATCGCCATCCGGGGAAACTCGCCACGACGTTCGTGCGCGACGAGGCCGATCACGCGTTCGCGGCGCTGCTCGAACAACTGGGCGTCGGCGCGTTCGTCGCGCTCGGGCACAGCGTTGGCGGCGGGATGGCGGTCGGGTGCGCCGCCGCGCATCCGGTGCGTTGCCGCGCGCTCGTGACGATCGCCGCGCAGGCGTTCGTCGAGGATCGCACGCTGGCCGGCATTCGCGGCGCGGCGCAGCAGTTCGACGAACCGGGCCAGCTCGACCGGCTCGCGCGCTATCACGGCGACAAGGCCGAATGGGTGCTGCGCGCGTGGGTCGACACGTGGCTGTCGCCGGCTTTCCGCGACTGGAATCTCGACGACGCATTGCCGCGCGTGCCATGCGCGACGCTCGCGATTCACGGCGAAGACGACGAATACGGGTCCGACGTGCATCCGAAGCGGATCGCCGCGGGCGTCGCGGGGCCGTCGTCGTATCTGCTGCTCGGCCAGTGCGGGCACATGCCGCACCGCGAGCGAACCGGCGACGTGCTGGCCGCCGTGACGACGTTCCTGCGCGACGCGCTCGCCTGAGCGCTGCCGCCGCCGGCGGGCAGGCGCCCGCCGGTCATCAGAACGCGAGCTGGATCGCGAGATCGATCGCGAGCAGCGCGATCGAGCAGCCGATCCCGAGGACCACGTTCGGCAGCCGGTGCTCGAAGTCGCGATGATCCTTGCGCATCGCTGCGCCGAGCAGGAAGATCGCCTCGACGACGATCTGCAGCCCGACGAACAGCAGCATCAGCAGATACTCGTAACCCATCTGCTTGAACGCGGCGAACTGCATCCCGTGATCCCGGATCCATTGGCCGACGCGCAGGAGTTCGTAAACGAACAGCAAGGCGGGAAACAGGTAGCTGATGAAATAGGTCGGCGCGGTGGCGTGCCGTAGTTCGAGGTGGAAATGCTGATGCGTGGTGGTCATCACGAATCCCTCCTTGCAACGCATGATTGCGATCGCGACGGCGGCGCGACAACGTGCAAACGAAGGGATTACCCGAAGCGTCGTGCGCGGCCGTACGACATCAGCATACTGCTGCACGGGAAATTTGGCATGCGATGTATGCGTTCGTCGTAAAAATGCATCTGAGCCGCGCGATGCATCTGTCGCGCCGTCTTTGCCGGATGCGCCGGATTCGCCATATTCGTCGCCTGCGGAATGGCGGTCGCCCGCATCGGGCGCTTGCGGCTCGCGGTCGTGCCCGGGCGCTTGCGATCCGGTGAACGCGTGACCGGCCGCCGGCGCCGCTCAGTCTTTCGCTTCCGCGCCTTCGACAAACAGCTTCGCGACCGCCTGGAACTCCCGTTTCAGCGACAACCCCGGCACGGTCAGCCAGCGCAGCATCGCCGCGAGATACAGGTGATGGAACCATGTCGCGAGCTGGTCGGCGCGCAGCGCGCGGTTCAGTTCGCCGGATTGTTGCCCGGCTGCGATCAGTTGCCGCCACACGAGCGCGATATCGCCGCCGTTCTCTCCGCCGCTTTCAGGTTCGGCCGCGCCGATGCTCAGGAAACGATGGCGCAAATACGCAAGCAGGTAGGCGGGATGCTGCTCGCACCACGCAGCCGACGCATCGAGCACGCAGCCGATGCGTGACGCGAAGGTCTTGCGCCGCGCGACGTCGCGCTGCAGATGCGCGAGATCGCGTGCGAGTTCACCTTCGAGCCAGTGCGCGAGCACGGCTTCCTTCGTTGCAAAGTGGTTGTACAGCGTGCGCTTCGCGACATCGGCCTGCGCGGCGATCTGTTCCATCGTGACGGCTTCGTAGCCGTGCGCGTCGAACAGGCGTGCGCCGGTGGCGGCGAGATGCGCAAGCATCTGGATGCGCTTGCGCGCGCGGCGGCCCGGATCGTCGGTCGGAGTCGGCATGGCGAGGGATTGGCTGAAAGTGCACGAGTTGCATTAGTATACGACGTGCACTTTTACGAATCCACCCGTTAACGCCGTGCTCGAGGAGTCACGCATGAAGCTCGTCATCGCCACCTACGGCACCGAAGGCGACACGCGCCCGCTCGCGGCGCTCGGCCGTGCGCTGATCGATGCCGGCCACGAGGTCCGGCTGCTGGCCGATGCGGCGACGCTCGGCGCGGCCGCCGCGCGCGGCGTGCCGTCGGCGCCGTTGCCCGGCGATATCCGCCGTGCGATCGCGCCGGACGGCGCATTGGCGGATGTGGTGCGCGGGCGTGGCGGTTTCAACGACACGTCGAAGGCGCTCGCGGCGATCGCCAATGCGAACACGGCCGCATGGATGCGGGAAATCGCGGCCGCGTCGGCAGGCTGCGACGCGATCCTCGTGTCGGGACTCGCGTCGTTCGTCGGCTTGTCGATCGCCGAGTATCGCGGTGTGCCCGCGATCGGCGCCGGCATGATCCCGATCACACCCACGGCGGCATTCGCGTCGCCGTTCCTGCCGCCGGGGAAGCTGCCGCGCTGGCTGAACCGCGCGAGCCACCGGCTCGTGAATGCGCTGTTGTGGCAGGCGTTCAGGAAGGCGACGAATGCGGCGCGCGCGAGCGTGTGCGGGTTGCCGCCGCGCAAGCATGTGTGGACCGATCATCCGATGCTGTACGGCGTGTCGCCGGCGCTGCTTGGCGGCCCGGGCGACTGGCCGTCGAATGTGCAGGCCTGCGGCCAGTGGCGAATCGATGCGCGTGCATGGGAGCCGCCGCCCGATCTTTCGGGCTTTCTCGACGCGGGCGATCGGCCCGTGTACGCCGGTTTCGGCAGCATGGCCGGCTTCGATCGCGCCGCCATGGTCGAGGCGCTTACGCGTGCGCTCGCCGGCCGCCGCGCGCTGTTCTATCCGGGCTGGAGCGGCATCGACGCATCGATGCTGCCGGCGCACGTTCACGTGATCGGCGAGACACCGCATGACTGGCTGTTCCCGCGCGTCTCGATGGCGCTTCATCACGGCGGATCGGGCACCGCGCATTCGGCTGCGCGGGCCGGCATTCCGTCGGTCGTCGTGCCGTTCGCGGGCGATCAGTTCTTCTGGGCGAACCGGCTGCAGCGGCTCGGCGTGGCGGGTGCGCCGGTCGCGGGGCGGCGCATGGACGCCGCCGCGCTGGCGCGGGCCATCGCGTTTGCCGAACGGGACGAAACGAAAGCGCGCGCGATGGAACTCGGCGCGCGCGTCGCGCAAGAGGAAGGGTTGAAGCGGGCCGTCAGCGCGATCGAGCGATGGGGGCGGCCGGGCGCGCGGTAAGCCCGCGCATCGACCTCAGAAATGCCCGGTGAACCGGTAACGGCTGCCCGGGTGCCACAGATTGGCGACCGACGCGACCATCCCCTGCGACCACGTGCGCCGATGCAGCAGCAGGCAGGGTTCGCGGTCGTCCATCGTCAGGTGGCGGCGCGTCTCGGTGTCGGGCATCGCGGCCTCGATCCGGTATTCGACGCGCTGCAGCGGCGCGACACGCGTCAGGTACTGGTTCGGGGTCGTGGTCGTGAAATCCTGCAACGCATACTCGGGCGCGCAGGCCGGATTGACCCAGCGTTCCTCGAGCTGCACGGGCGTGTCGTTCTCGAAGTGCAGCACGCGCGAATGGAAGATCGGGCTGCCCGTGTCGATCTGCAGCTCGTCGGCGAGCTTCGTATCGGCGACGGCCGCGCCCACCTGCAGCACCTGCGCGCGATAGCCGTGGCCGCGCGCGGCGACTTCGTCCGAGATGCTGCGGATCGCGACGAGCGTCGATTCGTACTTCGGAGATGCGACGTACGTGCCGGAGCCGCGCGTGCGCGTGAGCACCTGCTCGGCGGTCAGTTCGCGCAGCGCGCGGTTGACGGTCATCCGCGCGACGTTGAATTCGCGCGCCAGTTCGTTCTCCGACGGCACCTGGTCGCCTTCCGCCCACTCGCCGGCATGAATGCGCGCGAGGATGAAGTCCTTGATTTCCTGATAGATCGGTGTGGTCATGGGATCACGATTCCAGAGTCGGCAGCGGCCCGCCGCCGAATGCCGATCCGGCGCGCGCCCGGCGCCGAGTGTACCGGTTTCGCGGGCGCGCGGGCCCGGATTCCCCGAATGATCCCTGTTCGGCCGGCGCGCGTCCATGCGGGATTGCACAGAGCGGCCGGCCGCGGGCGGCCGGCGTGCGGTCAGAACCGATGCCGGATGCCGACCGTCCCGACGACCTGCGTGTTGGTCGACGAAGCCGCGAGCCCCGTGACGTTCGCGAAGCCGAGCGTCGCGCCCGACGGCACGCCGAACTGGTGCTGGTACACGGTTTCCGCGTACACGTCGGTGCGCTTGCTCAACGCGTAGTCGGCCATCAGCGTCACCTGATGCCATTTCGGCCGATGGCTGCCGGTTGCGTCGTCGTAGCGGCCGTTGGTGAACGTATAGGCGCCCGCGAACGAGACGGCCGGCGTCAGCGCATAGCGCGCGTTGACCTCGAAGTTGTCGAAGCGCAGCGCATTCAGCGCGCCGGGCAGCGACGACGCGGCCGTTTCATCGAACATCGAATGCGTCCACAGCGCGCCGAGCGTCAGCCGGTCGAACGCGTAGCTGCCGCCCGCGCCCATCACGCGCTGGCGCACCGCCGGGAAATTTGGCCCGTCGTTGTTCGACAGCGCGCCGCCGGCCGTCAGCCCGCCGCGGTTGAGCTGCAGGTACGCGGCGCCGAGGCTGACCGGCCCGTTCGCGTACGACACGCCCGCACTGTACGCGCGGTTGTTCGCGAAGCCGCCGGCCGCGTTGCTGAACCCGTACAGGCCGCCGAACTGCCAGCCGGCGAGCGTCGGGCTCGTGTATTTCACCGCGTTGTCGATGTAGAACGAATCGTCGATGTTGTCGTTGTCGAACGGATGCGACGCGAGGTTGTTGCCGTCGCCGTTGTTCGCCATCGCGAGCGGGCCGAGATAGTCGACCACGGCGTCGTACTGCCGGCCGAGCGTCAGCGCGCCGTACCGGTCGCTCTGCAGGCCGACATACGCGCGGCGGCCGAACATCGTGTTCTTGTAGGACTGCGTGCCGTTGTTCAGGTTGAAGCCGTTTTCGAGGCGGAACAGCGCATGCAGGCCGCCGCCGAGATCCTCGTTGCCGCTCAGGCCGAAGACCGTGTTCGACAGCAGGCCGCTGCCTTGCTGCCACGCGCTTTTACCCGACTGGTTGTTCGTATAGACGATACCCGCATCCAGCATCCCGTAGAGCGTGACGCTGCTTTGCGCATGCGCGGCCGCGCCGAGGAACGCAAGGGAGAGGGTACCGACGACTGCTTTTTTCATTGTGAGTGCTTCCTGGAAAAACCCGTTGCGACGGGAACGACGATCCGGCGCGCGCACCGGTGGCGCACAGGCGCGGCTCGTGATGAGCCGCACGCGTTCGCCCCGCAGACGCGCGTTCGAATCGATGAAAAGGGAGCGGGCGCGTGTCACGCGCGGCCGCAACGGACGCCGGCTAGTGCTGCAGCAGGCGGATCGTGCCGAACTCGGCGGCCGGCAGCAGGCGGAGGATCGACAGGATGGCGGGCGACGCCTGCGACCGCGCCACGTCGAGCTCGATGCATGCGCGCCCGGTGCGGTTGTCGATCGCGGCCGTATAGAAATTGAGCGCGGTGCCGACCGCCTGGTGCAGCAGGCGCCGCACGACGGCGAGGTTGTCCGATTCGACGCGGATCGACAGCAGCACGTGTTCGTCGGCCGGGGACCGGCGCCGCGCACGAACGGGCGGCAGGTCGCGTGAAGCGGCGGTTTCGGTAAGGGTCGGTTTCATGCTGGCACCCCGGGTCGCGTCGTGCTCCGCATCGCGGAGATCTCGTCTTGGACATGCCGCCCATTCTAGGAATCGCGATGACGATACGGTGTATAGACTCGACCCGGCCCTGAAAATAATGCATAAAAACGCCATCGCCGCCGGCTTTCGTCTTTACAGCTTTTTTATTCCTTGTAAAGAAATTGAACACCGCTTTGATACGCGGATTTTTACACTGTCGCATCCCATTCGCCAGATGAGCATGGGGGCGTCACACGGGCCTGCGCCGGCATGGCAAGGCCTGTACGCCGACGATCGCGCGGCGTTGCCGCGCATATGAAATAAAGGGGAAAGCCATGTTGTGGATCACCGGCGCGTTGTCGCTCGCGCTCTTTATCTATCTGTTTCATGCATTGATCCAACCCGAGCGGTATTGATCGGCACGATTCAACAGGAATTCGAAAATATCGGTGAATGTCATGAGCGATCTGCTTTTCATTCTGTTCACGCTCGCGTTCTTTGCCTTGACGGCGGGTTTCATCACCGGCCTTGACCGGATCTGAGCGAGCGTCGACATGTTCAACAATCTCATTCAATTCGCGATCGTTCTCGCGATCATGCTGGCGCTGGTGCCCGTCGTCGGGAAATGGCTCGCGCACGCCTTTACGAGCCCGCGCCACGCGTGGGTCGAACGCCGGACCTACGCGCTGCTCGGCGTGGATCCCGACGAAGCGATGTCGTGGCAGCGCTACGGGATGGTGCTGCTGCTCAGCAATGCCGGGATGATGCTGGTCGGCTACCTGCTGCTGCGCATCCAGGACGCACTGCCGTTCGACGCGCTGCAGCGCGCCGCGCAAAGTCCCGACCTCGCGTTCAACACGGCCGCGTCGTTCATCACGAACACGAACTGGCAGGCGTATGCAGGCGAGAGCAGCCTGTCGAACTTCTCGCAGATGGCCGTCATTACGTTCCTGATGGTGGTCAGCGCGGCGACCGGCGTCGCGGCCGCGGGCGGCTTCATCCGCGGGCTGAGCCGCAAGAGCGCGGCGGACATCGGCAACTACTGGGTCGACTTCACCCGCGTGACCTATCGCGTGCTGCTGCCGCTCAGCTTCGCGATGGCGCTCGTGTACGTGTGGCAGGGCATGCCGCAGACGCTCGCGTCCGACGCGTGGGCGACCACGCTCGAAGGCGCGCGTCAGCAGATCGTGATGGGGCCGGTTGCCAGCCTCGAATCGATCAAGCACATCGGCACGAACGGCGGCGGCTTCTTCAGCATGAACGCCGCGCATCCGTTCGAGAACCCGACGCCGCTCACCAACACGCTGCATATGCTGTCGATGCTGCTGATTCCGTCCGCGCTGACCTACGCGCTCGGCACGATGATCGGCCGGCGCCGCCAGGGCTGGGTGATCCTCGGTGCGTTCGTCGTGATGTTCGTCGGCTTCCTGGCCATGATCTATTCGGCCGAGCAGCACGGCAACCCGCTCGTGGCCGGGCTCGGCGTCGATCAGCAGATGAGCGCGGCGCAGCCGGGCGGCAACATGGAAGGCAAGGAGATGCGCTTCGGCATCGCGCAGACGAGCCTGTTCGCCACCGTCACGACGGCCGCGACCACCGGGTCGGTCGATGCGATGCATGACTCGCTGACGCCGCTCGGCGGCCTCGTGCCGATCGCGCAGATGATGCTGAACAACGTGTTCGGCGGCGACGGCGTCGGGCTGATCAACCTGTTCACGTTCGCGATCCTCACGGTGTTCCTCGTCGGGATGATGATCGGGCGCACGCCGGAGTTCCTCGGCAAGAAGATCGAGGCGCGCGAGATGAAGCTCGTGATGCTCGCGGTGCTCGCGCATCCGTTCAGCATCCTCGGCTTCACCGCCGTGGCGTCGATGCTGCATTCGACGATGGACAGCCTCGCGAACCTCGGCCCGCACGGCTTCAGCGAAGTGCTGTACGCCTATACGTCGGGCACGGCCAATAACGGCTCCGCGTTCGCGGGCCTGAATGCGAACACGCCGTTCTTCAACACGACGATCGGCTTCGCGATGCTGATCGGCCGTTACCTGACGCTGCTGCCGATGCTCGCGGTTGCGGGCAGCCTCGCCGCGAAGAAGCGCGTGCCGGAAAGCGCGGGCACGCTGTCGACGTCGACGGGCCTGTTCGCCGGCCTGCTGATCTTCGTGATCCTGGTGGTCGGCGGTCTCACGTTCCTGCCGGCGCTCGCGCTCGGCCCGGTCGTCGAGCATCTGCTGATGTCGGGCGGCCAACTGTTCTGAGGGAAACATCATGATGCAAGGCAATCGCCAGGCAGCGGCCGCCGCCGCGCCGGCACCCGGTTATTCGTTCGGCGCGGCGACGCGCGGCCTCGTGCGGCCCGTGATCGCGTCGTCGGTGCTGTTCATGCTCGTCACGGGGATCGCGTATCCGTTGCTCACCACGGGCGTCGCGAACGTGCTGTTCCCGTCGCAGGCGCGCGGCAGTCTCGTGCAGCGCAACGGCACGACGATCGGCTCGGCGGTGATCGGGCAGCCGTTCACGCATGCGGGCTACTTCCACGGGCGGCCGAGCGCGACGGTCGGCGCCGATCCGGCCGATCCGTCGAAGACGGTCGACCAGCCGTACAACGCGGCCGGCAGCGGCGCCAGCAACCAGGGCGCCACCAGCAAGAAGCTGCTCGCGGACATCGCGCAGCGTGTGCGCGCCTATCGGCAGGAGAACGCGCTCGCCGCCGGCACGCCGGTGCCGGCGGATGCCGTGACCGCGTCGGCGTCGGGGCTCGATCCCGAGATCTCGGTCGCGAACGCGCGGCTGCAGGCGGCGCGGGTCGCGCGGGCACGCGGTGTCGATGCCGCCCGGGTGGCGGCGCTGGTCGAGCGCATCGCCGTGCCGCGCCAGCTCGGCGTGCTCGGCGAACCGCGCGTGCGCGTGCTCGACCTGAACCTCGCGCTGGACCGCGCATTCGGCCAGGCGGCCGGCGCGAAGCAATAGCAGGAACCACGGAGTCACTCATGTCCCATATCGAAACCCCGATCAATCCGGCGGCGATGCCGGTCGGCGGCGTGCCGCCGATGCGCTGGACGGCCGTGCTGCGCGAGGCATTCCGCAAGCTCGCGCCGCGCGTCCAGTTGAAGAACCCCGTGATGTTCGTCGTGTATCTCGGCAGCATCGTCACGACCGTGCTGTGGCTGCAGGCGCTGACCGGCGCGGGCGACGCGCCGGCCGGCTTCATCTTCGCGGTTGCCAGCTGGCTGTGGTTCACCGTGCTGTTCGCGAACGCGGCGGAGGCGCTGGCCGAAGGGCGCGGCAAGGCGCAGGCCGACGCCCTGCGTGCGGCGCGCAAGCGCGTGTACGCGAAGGTGCTCGACGAGCCGAAGCAATACGGCAGCACCTGCCATCGCGTGCCGAGCGACGAACTCGCCGCCGGCAGCATCGTGCTCGTCGAGGCCGGCGACACGATTCCCGCCGATGGCGAAGTGATCGACGGCGTCGCGTCGGTCGACGAGTCGGCGATCACCGGCGAATCCGCGCCGGTGATCCGCGAATCGGGCGGCGATTTCTCGTCGGTGACGGGCGGCACGCGCGTGCTGTCCGACTGGATCGTCGTGAAGATCACCGCGCAACCGGGCGAAGCGTTCCTCGACCGGATGATCGCGATGGTCGAAGGCGCGAAGCGCGGCAAGACGCCGAATGAAGTCGCACTGACGATCCTGCTCGTCGCGCTGACGATCATCTTCCTGCTCGTGTGCGTGACGTTGCTGCCGTTCTCGCAGTTCAGCGTGCTGCTGAACGCGTCGGGCACGGCGGTGAGCCTGACCGTGCTGATCGCGCTGCTGGTCTGCCTGATCCCGACCACGATCGGTGCGCTGCTGTCGGCGATCGGCATCGCGGGGATGAGCCGCATGATGCGCGCGAACGTGCTCGCGACGTCGGGCCGCGCGATCGAGGCGGCCGGCGACGTCGACATGCTGCTGCTCGACAAGACCGGCACGATCACGCTCGGCAATCGCGAGGCCGTGCAGTTCCGGCCGGCGCCGGGCGTGGACGAGCGTGCGCTGGCCGAGGCCGCGCAACTGTCGTCGCTCGCCGACGAAACGCCCGAGGGGCGCTCGATCGTCGCGCTCGCGAAGCAGCGCTTTTCGCTGAACGTGGCCGCGACCGCCGGCAGCATCACCGTGCCGTTCAGCGCGCGCACGCGGATGAGCGGCCTCGACATCGGCGAGCGTCAGGTGCGCAAGGGCGCGGCGTCGGCGATCCGCGCGCACGTCGATGCGCTGGGCGGCGCGTTTCCGCACGCGGTCGAGACGGCCGTCAACGATATCGCGCGGCGCGGCGGCACGCCGCTCGTCGTGGCCGACGGCGCGCGCGTGCTCGGCGCGATCGAGCTGAAGGACATCGTCAAGCACGGGATCGCCGCGCGCTTTGCCGAACTGCGCAAGGTTGGCGTGAAGACCGTGATGATCACCGGCGACAACCGGCTCACCGCGGCCGCGATCGCGGCGGAAGCCGGCGTCGACGACTACCTGGCGGAAGCGACGCCCGAAGACAAGCTGCGGCTGATCCGCGAGCACCAGGCGAAGGGCCATCTCGTCGCGATGACGGGCGACGGCACCAACGACGCGCCCGCGCTCGCGCAGGCCGACGTGGCCGTCGCGATGCACAGCGGCACGCAGGCGGCGAAAGAGGCGGCCAACATGGTCGACCTCGACAGCAACCCGACCAAGCTGATGCAGGTGGTCGAGGTCGGCAAGCAGATGATCATGACGCGCGGCGCGCTCACCACGTTCAGCGTCGCCAACGATCTCGCGAAGTATTTCGCGATCATCCCGGCAGCGTTCGTGGCGACGTATCCGGCGCTCGGCGCGCTGAACGTGATGGGGCTGCACAGCCCGACGTCGGCGATCCTGTCGGCGGTGATCTTCAATGCGCTGATCATCGTCGCGCTGATCCCGCTCGCGCTGAAGGGCGTGAAGTATCGCGCGGAGCCGGCCGAGACGTTGCTGGGGCGCAACCTGCTGATCTACGGTGTGGGCGGCATCGTCGCACCGTTCATCGGCATCAAGCTGATCGACATGCTGTTGACGCCGTTTATCTGACCGAACGCGCCGTCGCGGCCCCGTTCACGCCTTCACGGCGTGCGCGGGGCCGTTCGGCGTTTCAATTGCCGGAAGCGATCATGGATGTGAATGTGAACGTGAGCGAAGCGAATCGACGGGCAACGGGGCCGCGGAACACCGCCGCCCGCCGCGATCGCTGGCGAAGCGTGCTGCGCGCGTGCGCGGCGCTGGCCGACCGCATCGCGGGTGCGGGGCCGGATACGCGGCCGACGCTGGCCGTGCGCGAAGCGCGGCCGCGCACGCACGTGTGGGTGTCGCAGTACGCGGCGCCGCTGCTGCTCGCCACGCTCGTGTGCGCGCTGGCCACGCTGGCGGCGAGCGCGCTGCTGCGCGTGTTCGACCTGTCGAACGTCGTGATGCTGTTCCTGATGACCGTCGTGCTGATCGCGCTGCGGCTCGGCCGGCTGGCCGGCGCGTGGGCCGCGTTCGTCTGCGTCGGCTGCTTCGACTTCTTCTTCGTCGAGCCGAGGCTGTCGTTCGCGGTGTCCGATACGCAGTACGTGTTCACGTTCGCGCTGATGCTGGCCGTCGCGCTCGCGATTGGCCAGCTCGCGGCGCGCCTGCGCGCGGAGGCGCGGGCCGCGCGCGCGAACGAGAAACGCTCGGCCGCGCTGGCACGGGTCGCGCACGACCTGTCGGCTGCGATCGAGACCGAGCAGATCGCAGCGATTTGCACCGGCACGATCGCGCCGCTGCTCGGCGTGCGCGTCGCGCTCGTGCTGCCGGATGCGGATGACCGTCTGCGGCCGGCGCGGCATGCGGGGTTCGTCGACGCACCGATCGCCCGCTGGGTCTACGAGCATGCGCATGGCGCGGGGGGCGGGCTGCCGCCGTTCGAGCGTGCGGCCGCGCAATACCTGCCGCTGAAGGCGCCGATGCGCGTGCGCGGCGTGCTCGTGCTGTTCGGCGACGCGCAGCCGGTGCCCACGGACCCCGACGATCGCCGCCTGATCGATGCGCTGTGCTCGTCGATCGCGATGGCGCTCGAACGCGTGCACTACGTCGGCGTCGCCCAGCACACGCTCGTGCGGATCGAAGGCGAGCGGCTGCGCAATGCGCTGCTCGCCGCGGTGTCGCACGACCTGAAGACGCCGCTGACCGCGATCCGCGGGCTCGCCGAGACGCTGGAGCGGCCCGAGCGGCTGGCCGACGGCCAGCCGGCCGCGCTCGCGCACGGCATCCGCAACCAGGCCGAGGCGCTGCACGGACTCGTCGTGAACCTGCTCGATCTCGCGCGCATGCAGAGCGAGGGCGTGCGGCTCAATCGCGAGTGGCACATGCTCGACGAGATCGTCGGCAGCGCGCTCGCGCATTCGGCGGGCGTGCTGGCCGGCCGCGACGTGAGCGCCGACTTGCCCGCCGACCTGCCGCTGATCGACGTCGACGCGCTGCTGATCGAACGCGTGTTGATGAACCTGCTCGACAACGCGGCGAAATATGCGGGCGCGGACGCGGCCGTGGTGGTGCGGGCCCGCGTGTTCGGCGAAACGCTTTACGTATTCGTCGAGGACGACGGGCCCGGCTTCATTGCGCGCAACACCGAGCCGCTGTTCGAGCCGTTCGAGCGCGAACGCAAGGAATCGTCGATCAGCGGCGTGGGGCTCGGGCTCGCGCTGTGCCGCAGCATCGTCAACGCGCACGGCGGCTCGATCCGCGCGGTGCCGCTCGATCCGCACGGCGCGCGGTTCGAGATTCGCCTGCCACTGGGCGCGCCGCCCGACATCGAACACGAGAGCCGGACATGATCAGATCGCGCGTACTTATCGTCGAGGACGAATCGGACATCCGCCGTTTCGTGCGGATGGCGCTGGAACAGGAGGGGCTCGACACCTGCGAGGCGTCGACGGCACGCGAGGCGCGGATGTATGCGGCGAGCAGCAAGCCCGATCTCGTGATCGTCGATCTCGGGCTGCCGGACGACGACGGCAAGACGTTCATCCGCGAGCTGCGCGAGTGGTCGACGGTGCCGGTGATCGTGCTGTCGGCACGGCAGCAGGAGGTGGAGAAGGTCGCGGCGCTCGATGCGGGCGCGGACGATTACCTGCCCAAGCCGTTCGGCGTGCCCGAACTGCTCGCCCGGGCGCGCGCGCAGTTGCGGCGCGCGGCGTTCGTGTCGACCGACGGGCAATCGTCGTCGATCGTGCGGTTCGGCGACGTGACGGTCGATCTCGGCAAGCACGAAGTCGCGCGTGGCGGCGAGCCCGTCCATCTGACGCGCCTCGAATTCCGGCTGCTCGCCGCGCTGATTCGTGCGCGCGGCGGCGTGATCGCCGCGCGGCAATTGCTGGCGGAGGTCTGGGGCATCCACGACGCGGACCGCGCGCATTACGTGCGGGTGTACATGACGAACCTGCGGCAGAAGCTCGAGCCGGTGCCCGCGCGCCCGCGGCACCTGCTGACGGAGCTGCAGTTCGGCTACCGGCTGGTTGGCCTGGAGACGGTCGGCATGGCGGCCGGGCCGCGCGACGCGGCGTTGCCCGGTCTAGACAAGTGAAAGCCGGCGCCCGGCCACGCGCCAAGGCGCGGAGAAAGCGGTCGTTTAGCTTGGCGTAATGCTTAATTAATTGAAATATAAGGAAATTTGCAACCCACGATCCTATTCAGCCGACAATTAGAGATAAACACGGATTGCTGGCGAACCCGTGGAAAAGGCAAAGTTGTATGTACAACTTGGAGTGTCGCCGGAAGGGACGATCTCCGGGTTGGAAGGGTTCGCGGCGGCGCCGCCCGACGGGACCCTTGCCCAGCTCGCCTCCGACAGGAACGCCATGAAGAAACTCGCGCTCAGTATTGCCCTTGCCTGCATCGCGGTCGGTGCCCACGCCAAGGATTGGTCGACGATCCGGTTCGGTGTCGACGCCAGCTATCCGCCGTTCGAATCGAAGGACGCAAGCGGCAAGGTCGTCGGCTTCGACGTCGATCTCGGCAACGAGATCTGCGCCCGCCTGAAGGCGAAATGCGTGTGGATCGAGAACGACTTCGACGGGATGATTCCCGCGCTGAAGGCGAAGAAGTTCGACGGCGTGCTGTCGTCGATGTCGATGACGCCGGCGCGCGCCGAGCAGATCGCGTTCTCTGACAAGCTGTTCAACACGCCGACCCGCCTCGTCGCGAAGAAGGGCGCGAACCTGCAGCCGACGGCCGACTCGCTGAAGGGCAAGTCGGTGGGCGTCGAGCAGGGCACCATCCAGGAAACCTACGCGAAGGCGTACTGGGCGCCGAAGGGCGTGCAGGTCGTGCCTTACCAGAACCAGGACGGCGTGTACCAGGACCTGATGTCGGGCCGCCTCGACGCGGCGCTGCAGGACGCGGTACAGGCCGACATCGGCTTCCTGAAGACGCCGCGCGGCGCGAACTTCGCATTCGCCGGCAACGACATCGACGATCCGAAGACGCTCGGCAACGGCGCCGGCATCGGGCTGCGCAAGGACGACGCCGACCTGAAGGCGAAGATCGACCACGCGATCGCCGACATCATCAAGGACGGCACGTACAAGAAGCTCGAGAAGAAGTACTTCGCGTTCGACGTCTACGGTAGCTGACCCGCCATGCGGCGCGCACCGGCGGTGGCGCGCGCCGCGTCTGTCGTGGCTGCAACCCGCTTCGCGCGAGGCGTCCGACTTGATGAGCTGGGTGCATCAGGTCGTGCGCAGATATCGTTTGATGCGCGGCTAATGGCTATCGACAATCCAGCCACCTCGCTCTGGATCCCTCATATGATCTTCCAAGGATTTGGCCCGCTGCTGTGGGCCGGCACGGTGGAAACCGTGAAGCTCGCGGTGCTGTCGCTTGCCGCGTCGCTCGCGCTGGGCCTCGTCGGCGCGAGCGCGAAACTGTCGACGAACCGCTTGCTCAAGTCGATCGGCACCTTCTACACGACGCTGATCCGCGCGGTGCCGGATCTCGTGCTGATGCTGCTGCTGTTCTACGGGATCCAGATCCTGCTGAACAACTTCACCGACATGCTCGGCTGGGACCAGATCGACATCGACCCGTTCGTGGCGGGCGTCATCACGCTCGGCTTCATCTACGGCGCGTACTTCACCGAGACCTTCCGCGGCGCGTTCCTCGCGGTGCCGCGCGGCCAGCTCGAAGCGGGCTTCGCATACGGGATGAGCGGGTGGCGCGTGTTCCGCCGCATCCTGTTTCCGCAGATGATGCGCTTCGCGCTGCCCGGCATCGGCAACAACTGGCAGGTGCTCGTGAAGGCTACCGCGCTCGTGTCGATCATCGGTCTCGCCGACGTCGTCAAGGCGTCGCAGGACGCCGGCAAGAGCACGCTCGATTTCTTCTTCTTCACGCTGGCGGCAGGCGCGATCTACCTCGCGATCACGACGGTGTCCAACGTCGTGCTGCATCACCTCGAGAAGCGTTATTCCGTCGGCGTCCGGAGGCTCGCACTGTGATCGAACTCGTCAGCCAGTACTGGCAAAGCTATCTCTACACCGACGGCTACCGCTTCAGCGGCCTCGCGGTCACGCTGTGGCTGCTGGTGGTGTCGATCGCGCTGGGCTTCGCGTTCGCCGTGCCGCTCGCGATCGCGCGCGCGTCGTCGAACCGCTGGATCTCGGGCCCGGTGTGGCTCTACACCTACGTGTTCCGCGGCACGCCGCTCTATGTGCAGCTGCTGATGTGCTACACGGGCATCTACAGCCTGCAGGTCGTGCACAACCACGTGCTGCTCGACACGTTCTTCCGCAATGCGATGAACTGCACGCTGCTCGCGTTCGTGCTGAACGAATGCGCGTATGCGACGGAGATCTTCGCGGGCGCGATCAAGGCGACGTCGGCCGGCGAGATCGAGGCCGGCATGGCCTACGGGATGTCGCGCTTCAAGCTCTATACGCGGATCATCCTGCCTTCCGCGCTGCGCCGCTCGCTGCCGAGCTACAGCAACGAAGTGATCCTGATGCTGCACGCGACGACGCTCGCGTTCACCGCGACCGTGCCCGACATCCTGAAGGTCACGCGCGACGTCAATTCGGCGACGTACATGTCGTTCCAGGCCTATGGCATCGCGGCCGTGCTGTACGCCGTCGTCGTGTTCACGCTCATCTGGGCGTTCCGCAAGCTCGAGACGCGCTGGCTCGCGTACCTCTCGCCGCGCGGCCATTAACGCTTTCGCAAGATTCGCAAGGAAGGACCAAGCATGTACAAGCTCACCGTTGACAACCTGCACAAGAAGTTCGGCGACAACGAGGTGTTGAAGGGCGTGTCGATGAAGGCGAAGGCCGGCGACGTGATCAGCATCATCGGCTCGAGCGGCTCCGGCAAGAGCACGTTCCTGCGCTGCATCAACTTCCTCGAGCAGCCGTGCTCCGGGCAGATCACGATCGGCAGCGAGCCGATCCAGACCACGCGCGACCGCAACGGCTCGCTGCGCGTGGCCGACCCGAAGCAACTGCAGCGGATGCGCACCAAGCTGTCGATGGTGTTCCAGCACTTCAACCTGTGGGCCCACATGACGGTGCTCGAGAACGTGATCGAAGCGCCGATGGCCGTGCTCGGCGTCGGCAAGGACGAAGCGATCGCGCGGGCGCGCAAGTACCTGGAGAAGGTCGGCCTCGCGCCGCGCGTCGAGGGCATGTATCCGTCGCACCTGTCGGGCGGCCAGCAGCAGCGGGTGGCGATTGCCCGCGCGCTCGCGATGGAGCCGGAAGTGATGCTGTTCGACGAGCCGACGTCGGCGCTCGATCCGGAACTGGTGGGCGAAGTGCTGAAGGTGATGCAGAAGCTCGCCGAGGAAGGCCGCACGATGGTCGTCGTCACGCACGAGATGGGTTTCGCGCGCAACGTGTCGAATCACGTGATCTTCCTGCATCAGGGGAAGATCGAGGAGGAAGGCAATCCGCAGGAGATTCTCGTGAACCCGAAGAGCGAACGGCTCGGGCAGTTCCTGTCGGGGCGGTTGAAGTAACGCGGCACGCGGCGTCGCGCATCGTCCGCGACGCCGCGCACTGGAACGCAAAATGCTTGTCACGCGTGATCCTGTCGATGAAGGAGCACCGCGATGAGCACACCGACCTCCACCGCTTTTTCCCATGTGAAGCCGCAGGACACCGCCTTTGTCGGCGAAGGCCTGCGCGACTTCTTCCTGTATCGCGATCTCGGCATCGCGGCCGCGACGAACGGCAAGGTTCTCGCGCAACTCGTCAGGGCGAATCATGCACCGGAGGCGGGCACCGGCTGGCACCGTCACGAGGCCGAATTCCATATCGTGATCATGCTGAAGGGCTGGGCGCGCTTCATGTACGGCGAACGGGAGACGCTGGTGGCGGCCGGCGATTGCGTGCACCAGGCGCCGGGGATCGTCCACTACCTGTTCGACTACTCGCCGGACATGGAATACCTGGAGATCGTCGGCCCCGCCGATTTCAAGTCGATTGATGTCGAGGGGCCGTGCGCGGTGCCCCCGCCGACGCCGTGGGGAGAGGCGGGGGCGTAGCTGCGCGGTGTTTCCGCATGCATCGCCGGTACGCTTGTTTGTGACAAACCGCCTTCGGGCGGTTTTTTTGTTGCGCCTTCCGCGGAGGTTTCCGTGCGATCCGCTCTCCTTTCTCCCCATTCTTTCGAATTCCATGCGGTCGAAATGCTGAAGGTTCGGAAAGAAAAGAAAGACATTCGTCAGCTTCGAGGCGTTGACGGCGCTGCGTTGTCAAAAATCGTCAATTGAGCGTGAACGCGGTGCACGGCTTGTCGACGACCGGCGTTAATGAGGTACCAGCCGGATCGCCGGTTGACCTACCCGGGAGAGTTCCATGAAGCGCATCGCAAAGATCCTGACGGCTACCGCCGTGGCCTGTGCCGTTCTCGTGCCGGCCCTTGCCGAAGCCCATCCGCACCGTGTGTGCCACTTCGATCACCACCACCACCGCGTGTGCCACTGGGTGCGATAACCGCGACGTTCCCGGGGATACCCGGGACGCATTCTTCATTCAGGCAAATCAGGAGAGGACCATGAAAAAAACGATGTTGATCGCCGCGCTGGTCGCCGGCATGGGTATGTCGATCGGTGCGTTCGCGCAGGTTCCGGCCAGCGCGCCGGCCGGCACGACCGGTCTGTGCAAGGACGGCTCGTTCTACTCGGGCGCGTCGAAGAAGGGCGCATGCGCGGGCCACAAGGGCGTGAAGACCTGGTACGGCGCATCGTCGGCGGCAGCCGCGAGCGCACCGGCCGCCGCGCCGGCCATGGCAGCCTCCGCAGCCCCTGCATCCGGCACCGCGCCGGCGAAGAGCGCGGCGGCGACGACCGCGGCGGCAGCGCCGGGCGGCGGCCCGGGCAAGGTGTGGGCCAACGACAGCACGAAGGTCTACCACTGCTCGACCGACAAGTACTACGGCAAGACGAAGCACGGCAGCTACATGTCGGAAGCGGATGCGAAGGCGAAGGGCTACCACGCATCGCACGGCAAGGCCTGCTCGTAACGCAGGCTGACGCGCGAGGCCGCTTCCTCGCGCGTCGTCCGCACGCTGCAGCCACGCACGCCCCGCCATCGATGGCGGGGCGTTTCATTTTCAGCGTCGCATGCGTTCAGTGGGCTTGATGCGACGGCATATCGGCCGCCGCATCGTGCGCGGCTGCGCGGGCATCGAGCAGCGCGCGCAGCGTCACGTAGTGCGTGCCGTCCGCGTTGCCTTCCGCACCGGCAGTGCGATCGTACGGCTCGTTGTCGTGGATCGTCGCGCGCACGATCGGATAGATCTGCGTTTCCCAGCGGCTGCCGTTGAACACGCCGTAATGGCCGGCGCCCGTCTGCACGTGGTGCGTCTTCAGGTAAGGCGGCAACCCGGAGCACAGCTCCTGCGCGGCCACCGTCTGGCCGACCGCGCAGATATCGTCCTTCTCGCCTTCGATCGTCAACAGCGCGGTGCGATGAATCGCCGCCGGTTCGACGAGCCGATCGCCGACCGTCAGCTCGCCGCGCGCGAGCGCGTATTGCTGGAACACCTTCTCGACCGTTTCCAGATAGAACTCCGCGGTGAGATCGGCGGTGGCGAAGTATTCGTCGTAGAAGTGCCGCAGCGTGTCGGCTTTCGCCGGGTCGCCTTTCGCGCGCTCGTAATACAGGTCGGCGAACGACGCCGCATGGCGATCGGGATTCATCGACATGAACGCGCCGACCTGCACGAAACCCGGATACACGCAGCGTTGCGCACCGACGAAGCCCGCCGGCACGACGCTGATCAGGTTCCGCGCGAACCATTCGATCGGCTGGCTCGTCGCGAGCGCGTTGACCTTCGTCGGATTCACGCGGCAGTCGATCGGCCCTGCCATCAGCGTCAGGCTCGCCGGCTGCGCGGGATCGCCGCCGGCGGCCATCAACGCCACCGCCGCGAGCGCGGCGACGGTCGGCTGGCAGATCGCGAGCACATGCGCATCCGGGCCGATCTGGCGGATGAAGTCGATCACGTGCGTGACATATTCGTCGAAGCCGAATCGTCCGGCCGTCAGCGGGATGTCGCGCGGGTTGTGCCAATCGGTGATGTACACGTCGTGGTCGGCCAGCATCGTGCGCACGGTGCCGCGCAACAGCGTCGCGAAATGCCCGGACATCGGCGCGACGATCAGCACGCGCGGCTGGCGCGCCACCGGCCGCGCCTTGCGGAAATGCAGCAGCGTGCCGAACGGCGTCGCCGCGGCGGCTTCCTCGACGATCGGCACCGTTTCGCCGTCGACGACGATCGACGCGATGCCGAACGGCGGACGCCGATGCGAGAACGCGCAGCATTCGAGCAGTTCGCACAGCGCGTCGAGCATGCGGCCGGTCGGCGTCGAGGTGGCGGGCGGCCACAGCGACATCGTCGCGCGGGCGGCGGCGGCCCATGCGCGCGCCGGGCGCGTGCATTCTGCAGACCATTGGTAGAACGGATAGGCAAGCAGATTCATGGCTGTCGCTCGTTGTGCCGCGTTGCAAGGAACGAGGCAAGCGATGTGCCAGCCCGCGGCTGGCACGCGCGTTGCACGCGATTCGGGAGCGCGGCAACGCAGGTGGCACGCCACACGCGGCAGCCGCGCGCGATGCGTTGCCCGGCCGGCCTGGCGTGCGGCACGTGCCGCGACAGCGTGCGGTGCTGCGCCAGTTCGGCGAATGCGCCGCACCGGCATGGTGCGGGCGATGCCGCATGGCATCCGTTTCGGTGCAGGGGCACGAACGGCTTTGAACAGGGGAGCGACATGGAAGTCACCGGACAGACGACGCTGACCATCAGCAGCCGCAATTACTCGTCGTGGTCGATGCGCGGCTGGCTGCTCGCGAAGCTGAGCGGGCTCACGTTCGAGACGGTCAGCGTGCCGATCGATGCCACGTCGCGCGCGGAGTTGCTGCTGCTGTCGCCGTCGATTCTCGTGCCGTGCCTGACGCACGACGGCAACACCGTGTGGGACACGCTCGCGATCGCCGAATACCTGAACGAAATCCGGCCGCAGGCGCGGCTGCTGCCTGAAGACCGGAAAGCACGCGCGCATTGCCGGTCGATCTGCGGCGAGATGCATTCCGGTTTCAGCGCGTTGCGATCCGCGTTGCCGATGAACCTGCGCGCGCATTTCCCCGGCTTCCGCATCTGGTCGCGCGCGCAGCACGACATCGAGCGGATCGTGACGATCTGGCGCGAGTGCCTCGCCGCATACGGCGGCCCCTGGCTGTTCGGCGCGGAGATCGGCATCGCCGACGCGATGTATGCGCCGGTCGTCACGCGCTTCCTCACCTACGACGTGAAACTGGAGCCCGATATCGCCGAGTACTGCATGCAGGTGCTCGCGCATCCGTTCGTGGCGGAATGGATCGCTGCGGCGAAGGCGGAGCACGAAGACATCGACGAACTCGACATGGAGTTCTGACGCACGGGTTTGCTCGGCGCTTTCAATTGCACTACACGAACAAGCATCGAAATGAGCTTCCCGACGTGGCTGAATGACCCGTAAACGTTTTATCTTGATTTCGGCTCGAAACGAGGACCGATTCCCTAAAGGATGTTGAGCCCGATGACGTAAACGAGTCACGGGGATGACTCGCGATCGCATGCTTCCGACGTGCGACGCGCAGTCCGCAATAATCAGCGCAGCAGGGGAATCGACTTGAATCGTCAGCAATCGTGGACGCGTACGGCGGCGCCAGGGGAAATCATTTACTCCGAGGGCTTTGCGGGCGAGCCCGTCATCTTTCTGATCGCCGAAGGCAAGGTCGAGCTGTCCACGCGATGCGAAGACAAGCGCGTCGTCGTCGCGACACTCGGCCGCGGCGAGTTCTTCGGGGAATCGGCGTTGCTCGCGGCCGAGCCGCGCGCCCATACCGCGAAGGCCCTTTCATTCTGTCAGCTCACGGTCGTGCCGGCCGGCATGCTCGATGAGGAAATCGAGCGCGTGTCGGCGCTGCTGCGTCATATCGTGCGGACGATGATTCGCCGCGTGAAGCGCAAGGACGACCAGCTCGCCACCTACACGCACGCGGACTTCATGCCGGGCGTGCTGTCGTATGCGCATGTGCTGTCGCTGATGGCGGGCGCCGATGCGCGCGATGGCGGCGACGCCTGGACGCGCCGGCCGATGCAGGCGCATGCGGCCGAAACCTCGGTGCCGCTCGCCGAAGTGATCCGCAAATGCCGCACGATCGCCGGCCATTCGCGGCCGCACGTGCTCGCGATGCTGCGACGCATGGAGAAGCTCAACCTCGTCACGATCGAGGCCGCGCAGACGGACCTCTCCGGCGGGGCAACCGACTATGCGGCGTCGTCGGACGCACGCCAGGTCGTCACGTTCGACGCCGCGCGCGTGATCGATCGCGCGCAGCAGGTGGCCGATCACGATCTCGACCTGTCGATCAACAGCGAACTCGAGCTCATCGAGCTGGCCGATCTCGAATCGCTGATCGGCGTCGAGAAGACGATCCTGCTCAACAAGCTGTCGAACGGCGAGATCGCCGACGAAGTGTTCGCGTTCCGCAAATCGAAGGTGCTCAGCTACGTCGAGCAGAAGGGTGTCGCGTACTTCTCGCGGCGCAATGCGCGTCGTGGAGAGGTGCGCTCGCTGGAGGATCTCGTGTCGATCGACCAGCGCACGCTGTTCGATGTCATCAGCACATTCGACACTTACGATCTCGCGAAGCTCATCGCGAATCTCGACGATCGCGCGGTGGCCGACAAGCTGTTCTCCGTGATGACCGAGGCGCGGCGCAACGAGGTGTCGTGGGTGATGCGCCGCGAGCTCAAGCTCGATCCGGTGGAGATCGAGGACATCGAGCGGCGCGTGCTGGATGCCGTTCGCGCGGCGAAGGCGCCGGCGGCGGCCATCGCGCCGGTCGCGTCGGCTTCGGATGCATGACGAGGGGGCGCGCATGGATCTGTTGACCCTGGCCGGTGTGGTGTTGGGCGGCGCGGCGATCGTGTTCGGTTTCGCGCTCGAAGGCGGGCACTTCTCGATGCTGTTCCAGTTCGAGGCGCTCGTGATCGTGCTCGGCGGCACGCTCGGCGCGGTGATGATCCAGAACACCTGGGCGCGCTTCTTCGACGCAGTGAAACAGCTGCGGCTCGCGTTCGTCCGTGCGCGCGAGGTCGATCGCCAGAACCTGTCCGACCTGCTCGAATGGGGCGACCGCGCGAAGCTCGACGGGCTGCTCGCGTTCGAATCGATGGACGTGAGCGGCATCCATCCGTTCGCGCGGCGCGGGCTCGAACTGCTGGCGAACGGCGTGTCGACCGCCGTGCTCGAGGACGCGTTGCAGCGCGAACTCGATGCCTACGAACGCAGCCGCCTCGCCGCCGCGCGCGTATGGCAGCAGGCTGGCGGATATGCGCCGACGTTCGGCATTCTCGGCTCGGTGCTCGGGCTCGTGCAGGTGACGAGCCATATTCTCGAACCGGCGCAGCTCGGGCCGGGCATCGCGGTCGCGTTCATCGCGACGCTGTACGGGCTGGCGTTCGCCAACCTCGTGTTCCTGCCGCTGTACGGCAAGCTGCGCGCGCAGATCGACAGCGAGCTGCGGTTTCGCAAGCTGTATCTCGACGGATTGCTGGCGATCTCGCGCAAGGAATCGCCGCATACGATCGAGACGCGCCTGACCGGCGACGTGCGCGGGCGCGCGGTCGAATCGCTCGCGTGACGGGCGCATGCCGTACGACGAACCCGGAATTCCAATCGCATGACTGCTCGAACTGACGGTGCATCCGCCGCCGATCGCGACGACGAACACGAAGGCGCGCAATCCGGCCGCTGGCTGATTTCGTACGCGGATCTCATCACGACGCTGATGGTGCTGTTTCTCGCGTTGTACGTGCTTCAGCTCGCGAAGTACAACGCACTCGACGCGCGGTACCAGACGCTCGCGCGGCATGCCGAAAGCGCTGCGGGTGCATCCCCATCCGCTGCCGTGACGCCCGAGCACGCGCCGCCGTGGCTCGCGTTGCTCGATTCGTTGAAGTCGAACGGCCGGATCTCGCTCGTGAAAGCGCCGCATGGCGTCGAGATCGGCATCGACGCGAAGATCCTGTTCAATGTCGGCGATGCGCGCTTGCTGCCCGATTCGTCGCCCGTGCTGAACCAGATCGCGCAGGCGCTGAGCGATCACGCGACCGGCGACATTCTCGTCGAAGGGCATACCGACAGCGTGCCGATCGCGAACGCGAAATACGAATCGAACTGGGAGCTGTCGTCGGCGCGCGCAGGGAGCGTTGTGCGTTACCTGACCGAGCGCGGCGTCGCACCGCATCGGCTCGCGGCCATCGGGCGGGCCGATACGCAGCCGCTCGTCGCGGGGGACGATGCCGCCGCGCGGGCGCGCAACCGGCGTGTCACGATCTTCGTTGCGTATTGATTCGCGCTGAATTTCCGTTGATCGCGCATCTATAGGCAGCCGCATATGCCCGCCTGACAACACCATAACGAATCTCGCATGATGAACATCTGAAATCAGCGATGCGGTTCTGCGCGTGCATGCCGATAACCCAAACTGGCTCAGACCGAGCGGTTATCGAGGGTTCCCCATGCATTTCTGGCGCAAGCTTTCCATACAGAACAAGCTGATTCTCAGCATGACGAGTTGCCTGCTCGTGTTCGTCGCGATCTCGAGCGGGCTCAGCATCCGCCTGATCGGCAACGCGGTGCGCGATCGCGTCGTGCGCGAAGAGCTGCCGACGGCCGTGAACGGCATCCGCGCCGACGTGCAGCGGCAGATGGCCGGGCCGATCGCCGCGTCGCGGATTCTCGCGCGCGATGCGTTCCTGCTGCAATGGGAAGCCGACGGCGAACCCGACGCCGGCACGCGCAACTGGATCCAGCTCGCGAAGAACGTGAAGGACGAGCAGAAGGCCGCGTCGGTGCAGTGGGTGTCCGTGAAGAGCGGCAACTACTACAACGAATCCGGCCTGCAGCGGAAGGTGACCGACCAGGATCAGTGGCTGACCGGCTTCCTGTCGTCCGGCAAGGCGTTCGACGTGAACATGGACCGCGAGGTGACGGTCGGCGGCTACATGATGTTCATCAACAGCCGCGTCGAGCTCGACGGCGTGCCGATCGGCGCGGCCTGCATGAGCCTGTCCGTCGATGCGCTCGCGAAGGGCATCGCCGCTTACCGGATCGGCGAGACCGGGTTCGCGTATCTCGTGCGTCCCGACGGCGCGATCATGATGCATCGCGATTCGTCGCTGATCGACGGCAAGCATTTCATGAAGGATCAGCCGGGCTTGCCCGGCGATGCGTCGTCGACGCTGCTGGCCGGCCAGCCGTATGCGTACCTGAGCTACAACGGCGACGGCGGCGCGCGCTTCATCGCGACGTCGTTCATTCCGGAGTTGAACGCGTATGTGGTCGTCGAGGTGCCGCAGGCCGAACTGCTCGGGCCGGTGACGCGTGCGATCCGCAGCGCCGCGCTGGTTGCGGCGGTGGTGGGCCTTGGCGTCGCGTTGCTCGTGATCTGGCTGGTGGGCCGCGCGATCGCCGCGCCGATCCGCCGCGCGGCGACGCTGCTGTCGGAGATCGCCAGCGGCCAGGGCGACCTGACGCGCCGGATGACGGTCGAGAGCCAGGACGAGATCGGGCAGTTGTCGGATGCGTTCAACCGGTTCGTGTCGTCGCTGTCGACGCTGGTGCATAGCATTCGCGCGGCGTCCTCGTCGATTGCGACCGGGTCGGCGCAGATTGCGACCGGGAATGCCGATCTCAGCGAACGCACCGAAGGGCAGTCGAGCAACCTGGAGCGCACGGCTTCGTCGATGGAGGAGATCACGGCCGTCGTGCGCAACAACACCGAAACGGCGACGACTGCCGCGAAGATGATCAACGGCGCTTCCGATGCGGCGGCGCGCGGCGGGCAGGTGGTGGGTGAGGTCGTGACCACGATGCAGGAGATCAGCGACGCGTCGCAGCGGATCTCCGAGATCATCGTGATGATCGACAGCATCTCGTTCCAGACGAATATTCTTGCGTTGAACGCGGCGGTGGAAGCGGCGCGGGCCGGGGAGCAGGGGCGCGGGTTTGCGGTGGTGGCTTCGGAAGTGCGGAATCTCGCGCAGCGCAGCGCGCAGGCGGCGAAGGAGATCAAGGGGCTGATCGAGCATAGCGCGGGCACGGTGAATACCGGGTCGCGGCTGGTGAGCGAGGCCGGGAAGGTGATGCGCGATGTCGTGTCGCAAGTGCAGGGCGTGAGCGCGATGATGAACGAGATCGCCGAGGCGAGCCTGGAGCAGAGTGCCGGGATCGATCAGATCGGGGAGGCGGTGCAGTCGCTCGATCAGATGACGCAGCAGAATGCGGCGCTGGTGGAAGAAAGCGCGGCGGCTGCGGCGAGCTTGAAGCAGCAGGCGGCGGAATTGACCCGGCTGGTGTCGGCTTTCAAGGTGGATGAATAAAGTCTGATTCGCGATTTAGAATAGGGCGTTTCTGAGGGACGGCTGCCGTGGGCTCACGGCAGCCGTTTTGCATATCGGCGCGAAATTCGGTGGCGGTTATAAAAATGAAACGCATTTCCAGGTGGAAGATCGGGGTGGGGGCGGTGGTGCTCGTCGCGGTGGTGGCTGCGGTGGGCGCGAAGGTGATTGCGTCGCCTACCGATTCTTATCTTGCCTATCGGAAGAAAGCCGTCGACGCGGTTACGGCGGCGCGGATGGAAGATCAGGCGGATCTGGACAAGAAATACACGGCCGAGGTGAATGCGCGGCTGGTTAAGCTTGTCGGGACGGTCAGGGCGAAAGGGTTTTCCGCGAAGGTGGTGAGTACCGTGGATACCCTCTACATCGACAACGGGATGACGCCGGGGCCGGATGGACTGCGATTGGAGTCGAATGACGGGAAGGTGAATCTCGTCGTGACGACGGTTCCGCTTTTGAAAGCCTGGGTGGCGACGGCGGATGCGGGGATCAAGTCGGCGGATGACACGGCGGCCATTTTCGACAACGAGACGTTTTACACCGACGTGCTCGGTGGCGACGCTGCGGAGTATCGGTTTGCGGAATTGCCGGTGAAGCGGAAACCGGCCGATGCAGTGGTGAAGGCGTTGCTGTTGGGTGACAGTCAGGACGGGATGCCGGATGGGCCGAATACGTTGATGGTGTCGATCAAGCAGGGCGCCCGGGTTTATCTCATGTGGCGGGATGCGACGTTGCCGACGATTGCCGCCTGCAGCGCGGAGCACGTGGCCGAGGAACAGCGGCCAGCCTGTTTCTCGCAGCAATTGCCCAAACAGAGGCGCTATTCGCGGTTTGTGTCCGATGCGCAGGCGATGGTCGATGCGGTTGTTCAATAGGATGCAATTGTTTTGATGGTCGTTGAGTCGGGTGATATCACGAGGTGATCGGATTCTTCCGTTTTTTTGAGAGGTTCGACAGTATCGGACGCATCGCTGACAATCAGCTGCTGGAACCCGGGCAGCCATCGATGTCGCGCACGGCTGCGTCGTCGGGTACTTCAATTTTTGTTTTTATCCAGCTTCGTCTGCCATGACTATCGCTTTCGAGTCTCCCGACCAACCCGACGTGATTGCCCTTATCGCCGATCTGGATGCGTACCAGGACACCCTGTACCCGCCTGAGAGTCGGCACGCGCTGGATATCGCGTCGCTGAAGCAATCCAATGTGCTGTTCGCCGTTGCGCGGGACAGTGAGGGGCAGGCAATCGGGTGCGGGGCGATTGTCCTCAACCCGGAATTCGGCGAATTGAAGCGGATGTATGTCAGTCCGCGTGGGCGTGGGCAGGGTGTGGCGAGGAAGCTTATGGCGGTGCTTGAGTCACGGGCAGTCGGATCGGGTTGCAAGGTGATCAGGCTTGAGACTGGCCCCTATCAGCCTGAGGCGCTGGCTTTGTATGCGTCTGCCGGATATCAGCGGCGGGGACCGTTTGGGGATTACGCGGACGATCCGTTGAGTGTTTTTATGCAGAAACGGATTGTGTTGTGAGGGGGGCTCGGGCGGAGTCGAGATGGTATCTGGTGATGTCCTGTTGGCGGTCTGGGTTCGGCCAGGACCGGTCCGTCGACCGCAGTCAGTGTGCGTCCGCTCATTGCACGAAAACGGCAGGCACCGAAATGGAAGACTCACGATAACATTTCAGCCTACTTTTTCGTCGATAGCGCGTTGGCCGTCATTTTTGATTGCACGGGCCGCGTCCGACCATCCATCAGGATCGCATGTACGAATCCTATAAAACGTTTCGCAATCGAATACCCACACGCCTCCCCTCGCCACGAAGCGATCCTTTGTGGTCATTCAGCCACAGATGGTATCCCCGACGGTGGCTTATTTTTTCCGGCTGATCAGTTCGGCGCGAACAATGATCCTGGCGCAGTCACGACTAGCTCAACGCCCGTAAGCCGTTCAACGATTATTTCAGGCATGACGTGATCGAGTATCACCAGATACTCATCGAGCAAGGATCGAAGGTGATCGAGTGGGCCATCCTCGATCTCGTGCCAAAGTTCGGGAAGGTAACGAACCACGATGCTGAACGCGTACAAAATGGTGAAATGCAAGACAAAGGGATCATCAATGCCCCAGAAGGGGGCGATCAAACTGGTTCCGCAATACGCCGACTTGTATGTTTTCAGGCATTCATACCAGTACTTGCCCTTGGGGTGCTTAAATAAAACCGACAAGGATGTTCTGCCCTGATTGTCCGTCTCTTCCTGCACGTCGGTGAACGGAAGCCCAAATGCATCAATGTTCGGAGTCGGATCGCCCACGTTTGACGGGTAGATGCGTAACCATGTTTCATCCATTTCACCCGGCAATCCGGGATCTGCATACGTGAACACACCCGTTTGTTTTATATGCGCTTGTGTGCGCTCAAGGCGAAGTGCCATGTTTTTGTCGCTATGGCCGACATGTACCGACAGCGCAGGCCGACCCAGCAACGCTCGCGCGCTCGTTTGAAGTTCTGGGACCCGTAAAAGAAGATCCGTTAACGACACCACCTTTGCCAACCCGTCGGAATCCAAAGCGGCGAAGTTTTTGGGTTTTTTCGTGAAAATGAACGGGGTAAGGTCTAGTCCGAGATACTTTGCATACGAAGTGAAGTGTCCCGATTGAGTACAGCCAACGACTAGTCCCTCAGGAAACTGGCCGTTCGTATTTCGACTGGTGAACAGGCCGTGCCCAAACTCGGTATGACGCTGGATCGCGGGCAGCAAGTCCTTGTCGTCTGCCGATCCAACCTGCTCAGCGATGGAAAGCTGGAGCATTGCATAGTAGCGAGACAATACCCGCGAATTTAGGCCACCGCCCTCTGCTTCCCAGTAGCCGAGTCCGCTGCGCACCGCCCAGGCCATGCCTTGGGCCTTTTTTTCGAGCACATCAGGATCAATCGGAGTGTTATTCCTAGCAACGATAGCGTCCGCGCAAAGGCGATGGCTCATGAGGCGATTCAAGCGCAGCCGCGTCGCACCGATAGGATCGGCTGCCACGATCCGTTCTGTTCTTTGTTTGTCCATTCGTGATCCCTTATCGTGATTCAAAACTGGGGCGTCTAAGCCAAGTGTAAAGCCTATGCCGACCACGCCGAATTCGGCGCGATTTCCTGACAAGACACACGCAATCAGCGGACTCCGTGCGCTACTCGCCTTCCTGTCTATCCCAGCGAGCGACCAGAAGGCAATCGGCCTCCAATCGAATGCGCCTGTCCAAAACCGATCCCTTACGGACAGGGGCATTTTGCCCTGTCCGTAAATCAGGGTTGAAATGTTTTGGACATTGTCTTACATTCGGACATCTATTTTGTACAGATTGAGTGCCCGATATGTCCCGAACCTTTGCCTATGCCCGCGTCAGTACGTCCGACCAGACCACCGCGAACCAGTTACGAGAGATCGAGGCGGCCGGCTTCTCGGTCGACAAGCGCCGCGTTGTGTCGGAAAGCATTTCGGGGAGCGTAAGCGCCGATCAGCGGCCGGGGTTTGCGCAGTTGCTCGTCAAGATGGAAGAAGGCGACGTGTTGATCGTGACGAAGCTCGACCGACTCGGCCGCAATGCGATGGACGTGCGGTCCACGGTCGAGGGATTGGCCAAACGCGGTATCCGGGTTCATTGTCTCGCCCTGGGCGGCGTAGATCTAACGAGCGCGGCCGGTCGGATGACGATGCAGGTGTTGAACGCGGTGGCCGAATTCGAGCGGGATCTGTTGATTGAGCGCACACACGCTGGTATCGCTCGCGCGAAGGCTGTCAACGTCGGACGTAATTTCCCCAGAAGTGTCGAAGTAAAATTCCCCACCCTGTTCGGACGGTGATCAGCCGGCGATGTGATCGGATGAGCTCCTTCGAGGACGGCCCGGACGCCGACGAACCGGCTCAGCGGGCGCGGGATTCAGGGAAGAAGGCCGGTTGCGTAGATGGTCGGGCAACAGATCGGCGTGTTCTCGC